>NZ_JBVHTO010000004.1:272069-510841 GCF_055565855.1 Streptomyces sp. NPDC028308 | reverse complement strand
TACGCACTGCGAGTCCTTGGCCAGTCATACGCCGAACACCCCGCCTACCAGCAGGAATGGCGCCCCTAGCCTTTCAAGGAGACAGTCTCTAGCTGCTCGCTCCACCGCACTCCGTGCACTAGATGGCTCTCTTTGGGCCCCGAGTGGCTGTTTATGGAGCCTTTACACGCCTTTGTGGCGAATATCTGTCGGGCTTCGCCACGGGCGGGGCCGCCCTGCCGGTAGACCATCGACAGACGGGAACCGGCGAACGTAGCCCTTCCGAAACCGCCGCTCCTACGGCGCCACGTCAGCCCCGGGTACCGTCGGCCGCCGCCTCACCGGGATGCGTCACCCGCGTACCTTCCAGCAGGTTTCGCCGCGCCGACCCGGCGGGGCCGCACCCGGATCCGTCCGACGGACGCAGCGGCACGCCGTTGCTGCGCAGCACGTCGCGGACGTCCAGAATCAGCGGGAACACCTCGTGGTTGCGGTCCTCGCCCTGCTCGTCCCAGGCGCGCTGCTCGGCCTCGACCGCCATGCGGTCCTGGGCGAAGACGCGCTCGGTGAAGCGGCGGATGAGGGGCCATGCGAGGTGGATCGCCCCGGGCACCGACGGCTTCGCGATCGTGAGCAGACCGTAGGCGTGGTTCACCCGCTGCTCGGCGTCCTCGGGAACGTAGGCGGCCCACAGCGAGAACGCGGGCTTGTCCGTGCCTTCGGGAACGCCCCGCAGCGTCTGGTACGGGTACTGCGTGCGGATGGTGATCACATCGGGCGTGTCCTTGCCGCCGATCCCCTCCGCTGACAACAGGCCCGCACCCCGGTCCTTACGGCCTCCCGCCGGTACGAACAGGTACCGGGCCTCGACGTGCCGCGGGCCCCTCTCGTAGCCGAGCAACTCGGGCTGGATCCTGCCGAGCACGCCCCGGTGCAGGAACTGGTGGTTCATGTCGAGCAGGTTCTCGTGCATGAACGAGTAATGGCACCGCACGGTCCGGGAGAACGTCATGGTCCGGTGGGCGGGGGAGTGGTACTCGGGCAGGGACGGGAACGGCGCGGCCGCGGCCAGAGCCGCCTCTCCGGGAAACACGAACACCAGGCCGTACGCCTCGCGGACCGGATACGAGCGCACACCGCGAGGCGGCCGCTCGCACCCCTTGGGCAGGTAGGGAATCTGCGAGATGCGCCCATCGCCGCGATAGGCCCAGGCGTGGTAGCAGCAGCGCAGGGTGTCGCCCTCCACCACGCCCATGCTCAGCGGTACCTGGCGGTGCGCGCAGCGGTCCTCCAGCGCGTGGACGGTGCCACTGCTCCCGCGGTAGAGAGCGATGCGTTCGCCGGCGAAGGCGGTCGCGTAAGTGCGGTTGCGCCTCACGTTCCGGGAGGTCGCCACCGGATACCAGTGGTCGGGGGAGATGCCGACCCGCCGCAGGTCGATGCCCGCGCCGGGGCGAGCCGCCGGGGTGGAGTCCGCGAGGGGACGCGCCGGCATCGTCGGGTTGCCGGCGACGTGCCGGTCCGCTCCGGGGCTGCCGGGCCGGGCCTCGGTCATGGGCTGTGCTCCCTTGCGCTAGCGACAGGGCCACGTACGGCCGTGGGGCCGCGGTCGGCTCACGCCGTCCCGTGGCGCTGCCGCACACCGGTCCTCGGTCATGGACGTTCGGCGCGCCGCGGGGGGCTTCAGCTCCCCACGTTCGCCGGGCGAGCCCCGGGCGGCAACCGCGGTGGTGCGTGGGTGGGATGTCCGTCGTGGCGACGGTCCGGAAGCCGACGGGCAGCCGGTGGGTGGAATCTGCGGAGGGTGGTCGCCCGGCGCGGCGGCACTCGGCACCGGAACGAGCCGGTGCCCGCGACACCGGAACGGCTGCGAGCCGCGTGGGCCCCCGCCGGCTCGGCGGGGGCCCACCCACGGCCGTGAACCGCGGCAGAGCCCCGGGATGCGCTCTCGGTGAGCAGCATCCTGGCCGTTCGGGGCTGACGGTCCGCTGAAGGCTTGGCGGCCCGGACCTACTTCAGGTGCCGGGTGAAGAACTGGGCCGCGGCGTCCCCGGCGGACTGCGGGACGCCGGTGTGTCCGCCCATGTTGGCGTGCAGGGACTTCTCCTTGGAGCCGAAGGCGTCGAACAGGTCCAGGGCCGCCTGCCGGTCGTTCCTCTCGTCGTCCCACTGGAGCAGGACGTGCAGCGGGATGGTGACCTGGCGCGCCTCCTCGAATGTGGCGCGCGGTACGAAACTCCCGGCGAAGAGGCCGGCGGCCACGATGCGCGGCTCGACCGCTGCGAGGCGGACGCCGATGGAGATCACCCCGCCCGAGTACCCGACCGGGCCGCCGATCTCGGGTAGCGACAGGAGAGCGTCCAGGGTGGACTGCCATTCCGGGACCGCCGCGTCGACGAGCGGGATGGTGAGGGCGTCGATGATCTCGTCGCTGACCGGCTCGCCGGCTTCCAGGGTGCGGCGCAGGTCGGCGCGGGCCTGTTCGGCGGCGGCCCATCGGGGCCGCTTCCCGCTTCCGGGGAGTTCGATGGTGGCGGCGGCGAAACCGTCCGCCGCGGCCTGCCGGGCCCGCGCCGCCAGCCGCGGGTACATCTTGTCCAGCCCCAGCGGGGGGTGGCCGAGCAGGATCAGCGGCGTCGGTGCGGGAGCGGACGCGGGCGTCCACAGGATGCCGGGGATGTCGCCGAGGGTGAACTCACGTTCGAGGACGCCGTCGTCGAGGCGCTGCTCGGAAGTGAAGTGAAGGGCCATGGTCGTGCCTTTCGGGAGTGCTGCTGAACGGCGCTCCCGGGCGACCTATTGCCCGACCGTGACCCTGGAGGAGAGCACCCATGTCGATTCGTTCACGGGTACCACCTCCTTGTTCTCTCGCACGGCCTTGGCGAAAGTAGCAGGGGTGCGTGTGGCTCGCCAAACGGTTTTCGCGCTGGGCTCCATGACTGGATGTTGAGGAGTCGAAACTGCTCGACGCCCGCAACGCGGGGACCAGCGACCGTCACGTGTCACGCATCGACCTGCCGGCAAGAACCCGCCACCCTGTATGTGGGAACCAGGCTGCGCAGCAGGGAAGTTGACCGGCGGGAGTGGGCCGGCCGCCCCGGCGAGGTGTGTCCGGCGAGAGCGCCCGAACCGATTGTGACCCAGCGCACGTCGTCGGGAGCGACGACTTTCCCGGCCCGGATCGGTCGGACAAACGACAACACCACGCCACCGAGCACCACCGGCGCACCGGGACCGCTGACAGAGGAGAGGGCACCCATGACCGACGCAGTGAAAGGCCCCGCCAGTTACTTCCCTTCCATCGAGAAGAAGTACGGCCGCCCGATCGCCGAGTGGAAGGAGCTCATCCGCGCCTCCCCGCTCACCAGGCACATGGAGCTCGTCAACTGGCTCAAGTCCGAGCACGGCCTGGGCCACGGCCACGCCAACGCCCTTGTCGCCCACACCCTCGCCGAGGACGCCGGCGCCTAGTCAGGCGGGAGCGCGGGGCCAGGCGTTTCTCGGCCTGGCGGTCCGGCAGGCTGAAGTCTGCAGGTGGCGCCCGGTGTCACGGAAGACCGTGACGTCGGGGAGCGGTTCGCAGTGGTCGGGATCAGACGCGAGCCGAGGTGGTCGTTGAAGGTCCGCATCGTCGGACTCCTGCAGGCCGAACGCGTGAAACCCCACATACGCGCTCACGCTCTGCCGCCGTACCAGCTCTTCCATGCCTGCTCCTTCGCCGCTTTGGACCAGCTCGTCAGCGGCGTGCCAGGTTCAGGCCGAGCCGGGCCTCGCTCCGGCGGGCCCGCTCACGACCGTGAGCAGGTCCACGATGAAGATCAGCGTCGAGTCCGCGGGGATCAGCGGAGAGGGTGACTGCCTGCCGTAACCGAGCCGCGGGGGAACGATGATCTCGCGTCGGCCGCCGACCTTCATCCCCCGCACTCCCCGGTCCCAGCCCTTGATGACCTTGCCGCCCCCTACGGCGAACTTGAACGGCTGGTCCCGGTCCCAGGAGGAGTCGAACTCCCTTCCCGACGCGAACGTGACCCCCACGTAGTGAACTTGGACGACATTGCCCGGCCGCGCCTCGGCTCCGTCCCCGACCACGAGGTCTCTGATCGTCAGCTCGGAGGGTGCGTCACCCTCCGGAACCTCGATGCTCGGCTTGGTCGGTTCGCTCATCACGGTCCCATCGCTCGTCACCGGGGCCCCTCGCACGGGCCGGCCGGACACATGGACGATCCATGCGGCAGGCGATCACGCTACCGGCGATGCCCATGCTCCAGGAGGAGGCCTGGCTGCGGCGGTACGCGGTAGCGAGGTTGACCGCCTCCCAGGAAAGGACTGGCCGGAGCCGGTTTCCCTGCCTCCGCGGGCACGGGCAACGGGAAACCGGTCGCCCGGGCGAGGATGCCGCGACCACATTGGGATCCGAGACCAAGCAGCACCATCGACCACGGGGAGACAACCATGCGTTTGAAGAAGTTCGCCGCGGCCGGGGCCGTCCTGGCGGCCACGGTGGCCGGAACGGTCGCCACGTCGGGTTCGGCACAGGCAGCCGGACACAACGGGGTCTGCGAGTCGGCCGAGATGTGCCTGTACTGGGGCGGCAACCTCAGCGGCTCCTTCCACGACTACTTCTACTCCACCAGCGACTTCGGCGGCGACGTCTTCCTGTCCGCCGGCTCCGGCAAGGGCGAACGGGTGAAGAACAACTCGGCGTCGGCGTACAACCGCTGGAGCCTGCTCGGCCGCGTCTACTACAACGAGAACTTCAGCGGCCCCTACGACGACGTGCCGGCCTACGGCTCGGTCAACCTCGTGAGGGCCTGGAACGACAACGCGTCGTTCAACTGGGTGTGACCACGGCACGTGGAAGCCGGCGGGGCTCGTCCGTTCCGGGCGGGCCCCGCGGTTCGCTCGCCCCCCCATGTGTGAGGCGGGGCGCCCATCCGAGTGCGGCACAAGTGAGGAGGGGGAGAGTCATGAACGCGAGGACGCTCGCCGCGGTTGCCGTGGTGATGGTCTGCGCCGTCGGCTGCTCCACCGCGGCGAACGGCGACGGAGGCCCCGGCCGCCCCGCAGTTGAGACGACGCCGACGGTTCTCGACCCGGCGCGGTTGCAACTGCCTCTGGAGCGCTATCAGTTCGACGACAAGGAGTGGGTCCGGCTGAACCGGGCGCAGAACCTCCTGGCCGCGGCGTGCATGAAGCGGTACGGCATCGAGTACCGGCCCCCGGCCGAAAGGCGGGCCGCCGTGGTCCGTTCACGCACCGAGCGGCGCTACGGTCTCGCCGACGCGCGGCTCGCCCGTGCCAGCGGCTACCACCTGCCCGATGCCACACGGACCGCGCCCCCGAGCCCGCCCCGGCTGAGCGCGACTCAGTTGACCGTCCTGGCCGGACCGGCACCCGGCAGTGCTCAGGCGCGCGACCGGGAGCGACTCACCTACCGCGGTGCCGCAGTGCCGGACGGGGGCTGCATGGGCGAGGCCCGGCGCACCCTCGCGGGCAAGGGGCAGCTCGGCGATCCCGACGTCGTGCGGCGCATCGACAGTGACAGCGTGCTCAAGGCGTCCAAGGATCCGAGGGTGAGGCGGGCGTTCCGCTCCTGGGCGGCGTGCATGAGAGGCAAGGGCCACGACTACCGGGATCCCTGGCAGGCCATCAACGACAAGGCGTTCAGCGGCACCCGTGTCTCCGACCGGGAGAAGACCGTGGCGAGGGACGACGTGTCATGCAAGCGGCGTACGAATGTGGTGGGCGTCTGGTATGCCGTCGATGCCGCCTATCAGAAGCAAATCCTGAAGGCGGGCGGTGACCGGGTCGCCCGGCTGGCCGCACGCAAGCACGATCAACTCGTCGCAGCAGACGGGGTGATCCGCGCGTCTGCCGACTGATCGGCGCCTCTCTCTCCTCACCGAACCCGCAGAAGCGGGCGTTGGCCTTCCTCCGGCCCCTCCGCCCCCTCCGCCCCCTCCGCTCCAGAGCTGACCGGAAGGATTGCAGGGTCGCCCGCTTCCTCCGTCGTCGTGGTGCCTTCTGCAAGATCCCGCGGGGTCGGTTGACCTACGATGACGCGGTGAAGTTCGTGATGGTGCCCGGGGGTTGGCAGGGCGGATGGGTCTTCGACCCGGTGGCCGCCGAGCTGCGCCGCGACGGTCACCACGTCGAGGCGGTCACCCTGGCGGGGCTGGAGCCCGACGGCCCGCCCGACGTGGACCGTCCGCCGAACCTCGACACCCATATCGACCAGGTGGCCGAGCTCGTCGGCGGTGGTGACGGGACGCCCGTCGCGCTGTGCGGGCACAGCTACGCAGGCATGGTGATCACGGGTGTCGCGGACCGGCTCGGCGACCGCATCGATCAGCTCGTCTACATCGACGCCTACGTCCCGGACGACGGTGACTCGTGCTGGTCGCTGACCAGTGATCGCTTCCGCGAGATGTTCATGGCCGGTGCCCGCGCCGACGGTCGATGGGTGACCGTTCCCGACGGGCTCGACCCCCGCGCGCGACCACACCCGCTGGCGAGCCTCGTGCAGTCGATCAGGCTGACAGGCACCCCCGGCCCCGCGCCACGCCGCACCTTCATCAGTGGTGGTCCGTGGCAGGGAAGCCCGTTCACGACACTGACCGAACGGCTTCGGGACGACGCCGGATGGCGATTCCTCGAGATCCCCGTCGGCCACAACATCGCCCGCCGGGACCCGCACCGCCTGGCGGTCGCTCTGGGCTCGTTGTCGACCAACTCGGCCTGATCAAAAGCGCGTTCGCGCTCGCCGCAGCGGTGGGTCACCAGGTCGCGCACGGACGCGAGCCGTCTCGCATGCGGGCCCGGATGACGGAGCTCAGCGTCGGGGTGCCTCAGCCGCGGCGAGGAGGCGGTACAGGACGGGGACCGGGATCGCGGGGTTGGCGCTCGCCGAGGAGGCCGTGTCGCGGTCGTGCAACAGCCCCGCCAGGACGCGGGCCGGCAGCCGCGGGTTGCGCACCACAATGCCGCGTACGTGGGAATCCGGGTCGTTCAGCAGCCGCACCGCGTCGGCCGGAGACAGCCGCGAGTCCTCAGCCGCGCGACGGCGCACTTCGGCTTCGGGATCCCGGGCCAGGCGGGCGACGTCGGCCGGTGTCGACTCAGGGTCGTCCAGGACCAGCCGGCGCATGCGCCCGCTGCTGTCGGCGCTGTAGCGCAGCAGGCCCGCGCGGGGGAAGTTCGGGTGACTCCGGGGCCGGTCGGGGTGGCTGAAGCTGCCGTCCCACCATCGCCAGACCTCCAGCAGCAGGTCGGCCGGCGCGTCCTCGCACGACTCGGCGAGGAACAGGCGCACAGCTCGGTCCTCGTCCCGCGCCAGGCGCGCCACGACCTCCGGCGGGAGGTGCCGGGCTCGCGCCACGCTGCGGCGGACCAGCGGATGGCACGACGCGGCGAGACGGCGCATCGCGTCGGCGTCCCCGTGCAGGTCCTCCACCCAGGACAGGGTGTGCGACATCGACGTCGGGTCGAAGTCGTGGCGGACCGCGGCACGTTGCTCCTCGGTGAGGTCGGGGCGCAGCGCCACGGCGGAGCGGACCTCGTCCCGCGGGTCCTCGGCCAGTACGGCGACGCCGTGCGCGCTGAGGCCAGGGTTGGCGGCCAGTGCCCGACGTACCTCCGTGTCCCCGTCGCGGACCAGTTCCGCCTCCAACTCGGCTGCAAAGCAGCACCGTTCGAGCGCCGGCCGCGGGTCGGGCAGGGCGGCGAAGACCTCGTGAGGCATGGGTACGCCGGTGTGGTGGGCGAGCAGCGCAGCCGTTCGCACCGCGTGGTCGGCGTCCGTCGACAGCCGCTCCCGCAAGGGCGCGTCGAGGTCCTCCCACCGGGCACAGGCCGCCACCCGCACCCGGGTGTCCGCGTCGGTCGCGAGGCTCCGCAGGTACCGCGCGGGAAGTCGCGGGAGTTCGGCGGCTCGTGCGCGGGCCGGGCCTGCGAGGAGGTCGTCGTACAGGTCCTGGGGGAGTACGGCGTCCCAGGCCAGGGCATGCTCCGCCCACAGCACGCGTCGCTCGGGCGACGGCTCGGCGCGGATCAGGCGTACCCACTGCTCGGAAGTGAGCTTGGGCCGGAAGGTGTCGGCGGGCCTTGACCGCACCCGCGGGTCGGGGTGGTCCACGGCGGCGTCGAGGACTGCGGGGCGGTCGCATCCGTGCAGGAAGCCGTCTGTCACGTCCAGCAGCCGGATCAGCAGTTCGTCCGTCGCGGCCGGATTGGACCCGATGCCCTCCGCCCAGTGCAGAGGCCACGCACGTGAGCCGGGCACCGCCGTCCACACCTCGGCGCGCTCGTCCTGCGTCTCGCGCCCGGCGGCCTCGGCGACCTCGTCCAACTGCTCGGGCAGCCGGTCGAGGGCCGTTACCCGGGGCCCACCCGCACCGGGCAGTACCGCCAGCAGCACCTGACCGTCGAGGGAGAGCGCCACGAAGCCGGGATCGTCGGTCAGCTCCGGCACGCCGCCGCCGACGTGCCGCACCCGCGTCCACCATGAGTCGTTGCCGCCGATCCGGTGCCTGAGCACCGCCACCAGGAACTCGCCGTCGGCATCGCGGAGTCGGTCCCACCACGCGGCATCCAGGACCTCCCGTTCCGCGCCGTCCGGCGCCGCGATCCCCCGCGCGATCCGCCAGCCGGCCTCCGGGGGGCACAGGCCGCCCGGGCGTACGTCCTCCACGACCTCAACGCCGGCGCGGGTGAGTAGTGCGTGGAGTTTCTCGTGGTGCTGCATGTGGTCATGATCCGAGCCGCTCCGCGGTCGGACAAGATCCGTGGCCGGGGCCGAACCGGCCTTTGCCCGCCTCCGCTCCGTTCACTGCCGAGGAGTGCAGGACGGCCACCCGCCGTGCCGACTCCTCCCGACCGGTGGTCCATGGCTCCCGTCATCTCACCGCCACCCCTCCGGAGTACGTTCTTCCGGCGCCCCGCGGTATGTCGGTGCCGGGCTGTAGCGTGATGAGTTCGCCGGTCTTGACCGGGCCGGCGGCTCAGCACGGACTGCCATGGGGGTTGGCATGGACGAGCGATCGGACACGCGGGGAAGCGCTTTCGGAGCAGGGAGACCGGGCTCCGATGCGGCCGGTTTCGCCGTGCGGCTGCGGCAGTTGCGCCACGAGCGGGGCCTCTCACTGGCGGCTCTGTCACGCCAGGTGCACTACAGCAAGGGCTACCTGAGCAAGATCGAGAACGGCGCGAAACCGCCCACGGAGGACGTGGCACGCCGGTGTGACGACGTGCTGTCCGCCGGGGGAGAGCTGCTGCGGCTGTTACCGAGGGCCATAGGCGAAGGCGCCGCGGAGCGAGTCGTGACGGGAGAGGCCGAACGAAGCCCGTACCGGGGGCTGTCGGCTTTCACCGCCCAGGACACGGAGTGGTTCTTCGGCCGGGAACAGGCGACTGCCGCCCTGCTGGACCGGGTCTTCGAGCGCGTCGACCGCGGGCCGCTGATGCTGGTCGCGCCCTCGGGTTCCGGCAAGTCCTCGCTCCTCAACGCCGGTCTGATGCCCCGGATGCGTGGTGGGGCGCTGCCCATGGCCAGCTCCGCCCGGTGGCCGGTCGTCGTGCTGACACCCACCGCGCACCCTCTGCAGGAACTGCTGTACAGCGTGGCCAAAGTCCTCGGTACCGATCTCGGCGTCACCGCCGACGACGTGGCGCGCGACCCGCGCCTGCTGCTGCGGGCCGTGGACGCGGTCACCGGTGACGGGCCGGAGGCAGCGCGGGGGGAGCGGTCGCCGCGCCACCGTCTGGTGCTGCTGGTCGACCAGTTCGAGGAGGTCTTCACCCTGTGCGCCGACGAGTCCGAACGGCGTGCGTTCATCCGGGTGCTGTCGGAGTCGGCAGCCGCGGAGCCGGCCGGGAGGCGGGCCACGGGACCGGAGCCGCCGGCGGCCGTCGTGGTGCTGGGCGTGCGTGCCGACTTCTGCGGCCGCTGCCTCGAACACCCGGAGCTGACCGCGGCCTTCGCCGACGGCCTGTTCGTGCTCGGCCCCATGACGGTGGGGGAGTTGCGCACCGCGATCACCCGCCCGGCGGAGCGGGCCGGTCTGACGATGGAGAACGGCCTGGTCCAGCTCATCCTGCGTGACCTCCAGCCGTTCTCCGACCCCCGCACCGGTCCGGCCGACTCCACGCCGGCCCCGCGTGGCGCGCTCCCCCTGCTCTCCCACGCGCTGCTGGCCACCTGGCAGCACCGTGAGGGCCGCGTCCTGACCCTCGCCGGATACGAGCGCACCGCGGGCATCCGGGGAGCGGTCGCCCGGACCGCGGAGGACGTCTTCGCGCGGCTCCATCCGGGCGAACAGAAGATGATCCGCCGCATGCTGGTGCGGCTGGTGCACGTCGACGAGGACGGCGGACAGACTCGGCGCCGGGTGGACCGGGCCGCACTGCTGGAGCAGCCGGACGAGGGGGAGGACGCCGCCCGGGCACTGGACGCGTTCGTCCGCGCGCGCCTGATCACCCTGGACAGCGACACCGTGGAGATCACCCACGAGGCGCTGCTGCACGCCTGGCCGCGACTGCGCGGATGGATCGAGGCGGGCCGCGCCGGGATGCTCGTCCAGCAGCAACTCGCCGACGCCGCCGCGGAATGGGAGCGCGAGGCGCGGGATCCGTCGGTCCTCTACCGCGGCGGCCGGCTGGCCACCGTCCGGCTGTGGGCGGCCGAGGACGTGGACGGCGCGGCGGCACTCAGTCCCCAGGAGACGCGGTTCCTCGCGGCGAGCGAGGCGGAGGAGCGCCGTGGTCTGGAGCAGGCCCGGCGGCAGGGCCGTCAGCAGCGGCGGCTCCTGGCGATGCTGACCGTGCTGCTGGCCCTGGCCGTGACCGCCGGCGCCCTGGCGGTGCAGCAGCGCTCCAGCGCGCTGGAGAAGGGGCGCGTCGCCCGTTCGCAGGCCCTCGCCGTGGCCTCCACGTCACTGGCGGCCGGCCGACCCGAGGAGTCCATGCTCATGGCCGCGCGGGCCTACCGCACGTCGCCGACCACGGAGGCCCGCGGTGCGCTGCTCAGCACGCAGGCCCAGTACTTCGCCGGCCGGTTGACCGGTCAGCACGGGCCCGTCAATGACGTGGCCTTCGACCCCGCGGGCAGGCGCCTTGCGACGGCCAGTTCGGACGGCACCGTCGCGGTGTGGCGGACCTCGGACCGCCGGCGGATCGCGACCGTCGACGGGTCCGGCCGGGTACGGTCGGTCGCCTTCAGCGCCGACGGGCACCTGCTGGCGGCGGGCCGCACGGACGGCACGGTGCAGATGTGGGACACGGTGCGCGGACGGACCGTGGCGACCGTGCGGGCGCACGCCGGGCGGCTGGGAGACGTCGTGTTCGAGTCCCGGGGCCGGCGCTGGGCCTCGGCGGGCGCCGACGGCCGGATCCGGCTGTGGAACGGCCTTTCGCTGCGGCCGGTCACCACCTTGACCGGCCACAGCGGAGGCGTCGACGCGTTGTCCTGGTCGCCCGACGGCCGATCCCTTGCCTCCGGGGGCGCCGACGGGACCGTACGTCTGTGGGACGTGACCGGACACCGCGAGCCGGTGGTGCTCACCGGCCACACCGACGAAGTGCTGGGTACCGCGTTCAGCCCGGACGGCCGCACCCTGGCCACGGGCGGCGCCGACCGGACCGTACGCCTGTGGGACGTGAAGGGGCACAAGCCGGTCGCCACGCTCACCGGTCACGGCGACGACGTGAACGCCGTGGCGTTCACGCCCGACGGCACCACGGTGGTGAGCGCGTGCGGCGACGGAGCCGTGCGGCTGTGGGACGTGTCCGGCCGCCGTCTCACCACCACGCTGGCCGGACACACGGACTACGTGATGGGCGTGGCGGTCAGTCCGTCCGGCGCCCTGCTGGCCAGCGCCGGGTTCGACCAGTCCACCGTGATCTGGGATCTGGACCGCTCCGTGCTCACCGCGAGACCCTTCACCGAGGTGTGGAAGGCGGCCTACAGCCCGGACGGGACGCTTTTGGCGAGCGCCGACGCGGACCACACCGTCCGCTTGTGGGACGTGGCCGAACACCGGCAGCTGGCGGTGCTCAAAGGGCACCGGGGCTCCGTGTTCGCGGTGGCGTTCAGCCCCGACGGCCGCACCCTCGCCTCGGCCGACTCCGACGCGACCGTCCGCCTGTGGAACGTGGCGGAACGCAGACAACTGGGCGTGCTGAGAGGGCATTCGGGATCCGTGTTCGCGGTGACGTTCGCGCCGGACGGCCGCACCCTGGCGTCGGCCGGGTCCGACCACACCGTGCGGCTGTGGGACACGGCGACCCGTCGACGGCTGGCAACGCTGCGCGGCCACACGGACTTTGCCAACGATGTCACGTTCAGCGCGGACGGCCGGACCCTCGCCAGCGCCGGGGACGACTTGACGGTACGCCTGTGGGACGCGGCACGACAGCGCCCGCTGGGAGTACTGCGAGGACACTCCGGCGCGGTACGGGGGGTCGCCTTCAGTCCGGACGGCCGGACCCTGGCCAGCAGCGGAAACGACGGCACCGTACGGCTGTGGCGCACCGCGAACCGGCGCCTCGTGGCAACCCTCTCCGGCCACACCGGCGCCGTGCGGGGGGTCGCCTTCAGCCCGGACGGCCGCACCCTGGCCAGCAGCGGCAACGACCGTTCCGTACGGCTGTGGGACGTGACGGGACATCGGCAGCTCGCCGCGCTGACGGGCCACATCAACGCGGTGTGGGGCGTCGCCTTCGCCCCGGACGGCCGGACCCTGGCCAGCGCCGGCAACGACGGCACGGTGCGGCTGTGGGACCTCGACCTCGACGCCCGACTCGCCGCCGTGTGCCGGCTCGGCGGCACAGCCGACAGACGCGGACGAGGCGCCGCCGCCCGGCCGGGCGCCGACGCGTCCTGCGACGCCTGACGGCGCCGTGCCGCTGAAGGCGGTGGTGGGCAGGGGGTTTCCCGGAAGGGTTTCCCGTTTCCCGCCCCTATGGTCGACCCCGCGTCCCTGGACACGGCCGTCCAGGCCGAACCAGCCTTACGGCGAAGGCATCGCCACCGGGTACGGCACCGCACCGGACGACGAGCCCCGAAAACCGACCGACGGGGGAGACCACATGCGCACGCGCATCCGCGGCAAACTCATCACGATCCTCACCTTCCTCATGGCTCTGCCGGCCATGGTTCTGCTGGGCCCTCTCAGCGGGACCGCGTCAGCCGCCACACCACCCGCCCAGCGGGCCGCCGACACCTGCGGCGTGCTGGCACCGGGCGCCTCCGACGCCGCGGCCAGAGCGGTGGCGGCGGCCTGCACGCAGGTCGCCGCCGGCACCTGGTACAGCTGGGGCGGCGGCCACGGTGCCCAACCCGGCGCCACCTACGGCCAGATCGACCCCACCGATCCCGCCAGCGAACACGACCCCGAGCGCAAAGGCTTCGACTGCTCCGGCCTGGTCCGCTACGCCTACGCGCAGGCGGCCGGCTCCGACATCCTCAACGGCAGCGCGGACACCCAGTACTACAGCGTCCGCGCCGCCGCACGCTTCACCGCCGCCCAGGGCCAAGCGCCCTTGCTCCCTGGCGACCTGCTGGCCTACGGCACCTCCGACAACATCCATCACATCGCCATCTACCTCGGTGCGGGCAAGATGGTCGAGGCCAAGCAGTCCGGCACCCGGATCATGGTCAGCGAAGTGCGTCTGGGCGGTGACTACTTCGGCGCCCTGCGCGTCAACACCGGCCCCGTGACCGGCCATGTGCACCGCACCTGGGGCACCGGGGTGTGGACCCACGCCGAGGCTTCGACCCCCAGCCGGCGTGTGTACGCCTTCCCCGACGCGACCACGATCCGCGTCGAGTGCCAGAAGCACGCGGAGACGGTCACCGCCGAGGGCTACACGAACGACGTCTGGTCCTACCTGCCCGACTACCGGGCCTGGGTCACCAACATCTACCTCCAGGGGCCGGCCTGGCTGGACGGGGTGCCCACCTGCTCCTAGCGCGGTCGGTCAGGGACACCGCTCCTGACCCCGGGGCACGGCACGTCCTGTGCCGGGCCCTGTGGCGTGAGCGGCGTCAGTGGTGCCGTGCCGCCCTCGCGTACCGGCGGGCCAGCGCGTGGAACGCCTCCTTCGGTTCCCAGTGCCGACCCGACTCCGGGTCGCCGGGGCGGTCCTCGATCGTCTTCACGATGCTGTAGCTCGCCATGTCGAGGTCCAGGCGCGGCTCCCGGCGGTGCGGGGCGTCGGGAGTGACGAAGGTGTACGCGTGCGCCGCGTACAGACCCATCGACTCGAACACCGACAGCACGTCGGTCAGATACGCCGCCTGGGTGCGCTCACTGCGCACCAGCCCGTCCTTGACCCGCGGGGGCTGCTGGTCGTAGTCGACGACGTCCCAGCCCATGCCGCCCAGCTCGGGTGCGCCCCTGTAGGTGCAGCAGCCGAACTCCATGATGGCGAGCGGTTTGCCGAACCGGGTGTACCGGGACAGTTCCCGGACGTGGTCGCGGCGCTGCCGGAAGTAGCCGTAGTAGTCGATGCCGACGATGTCGAAGAGGCTCCAGTCGACGTCCTCGTCCTGCGCGGCGGCGTACGTCAGCCGCCCGTTGAAGACGGACCGGCCCACGGAGGCGGCGCGCGCGGTGAAGCGCCGCAGCAGGCGCGCCGTGCGCACCGGGTCGTAGTTGCCGGTGAGCAGGTTCTCGACGCGTTCGCGGACATCGGCCCCGGGGACGATGCCGGGCACGAACAGGATGAACTCGCAGCCGACGCTGAGGTGCACGCCGGCGCCCTGACGCCGCAACCGTTCGGCGTACCTGCCCGTCTCCGCCAGCTGGTCGAGGATCTCCCGCTGCGGGATGTCGGCCGGTGTCGGCTCCAGCCAGACGTGCAGTCCGCGCTCGGCGGCCTCGGCGGCCGTCGTGGTGAGCCGTCCGACGCCGTCGCCGGTGACCTTGACGGCACCGGCGTGCAGGTCCTGCCGGACGGCCCGGATGTCCCGGCGCATCCGCGCGGCGCTCCACGCGGTGCCGGGCGTCTCACCTTCTCCGACCTCGTAGACCACACCCCGGTGGGTCAGCCCTCGGCCGCCCCTGTCTCCTGCCCGCGGACCGCCTGCCGTGGCGACCGCCGAACCCGCCGGCAGTGCTGCCGCGGCGCCCGCCCCCGCCGCCATCGCCAGAAACCGGCCTCGAGTGATGTCCCGCATCGCGCCTCCCCGTCCCGTCGTGCCACCAGTGTGGGAAACGGCCCCGCCGCGGGGCGTCCGCCGATGGTCTACGGACGGCAGACGAAGGGAGGCGACCGCGCGACTTCCGGCACCACTGCTCGTCGACGCCGGCAGCGCGAGGGGATCGGGGTGTGTGTGCCCTTGGGGCGTCAGACGGCGGTGCGGCGGCCGTTCACCGGCAGCAGACGCCCTGAAGAACGGAACGCGCATCCACAGGAGTTTGGCCGCGCGCACCGGGGAGAGCGCGGCCAGACGCCGGATCGGCATTCCCCTGGAACTGCCGACCGACCTGCTGTCCAAGGCACTGCTCGAACTCTCCACCGCCCACCCCGGCACCAGGGTCCAGGCCCGGCACCTCTCCACCTCCGCGCAGATCACGGAACTACACAAGGGCACCCTTGATCCGGGTCTCCTGCGAGAGCGCCCTCTGGGGCAGGAGCTCGACGCGATACTGGTGGTCGAGCAGCGTCTGGGCGTACTGTTCGCGACCGAGCGTGCCGTCGAGCTCGCCAGACCCGACGGCATCCGCCTGGACGCGCTGAACGCACTTGCGTCGGTCGGTTTCCCCCGCTCCGGCAGCCGCCTGGTACGACGAGCTCACCGGCATCCTGCGCAGCCACGGAATCGACCCGGGCTCGCAGGTCCCCGACGGCCGGCCGTTGACCGCCGAGGTCAAGCTCGCCTCCGTGAGCGTCGGACGCGCCTTCACCCTGGCGCCGCCGGGTTGGTCCCAACCTCTGCCGGACACCGTCACCTGGTTCCCGCTGGTCGGTCACCCCGTCGTCCGGCGCACCTGGGCCGTGTGGAACGCGGGTTCCCACCGCCGGGATCTCGGCCACTTGGTCGCCGCCTTGGGCCAGCCCCGCACGAAAGCAGCGCCCGGCACGACGAGTTGAGGATCGATGGCATGCCGGGCACCGCTACGGGGCGCCAGTCCGGTCCCGCGTCACCGGATCGGCCACCCCCTTTCGTCTCGGCGTAATCCTGAATCCTGTGGCGGGTAGGGCGACAGGACCCCTTCCTCTAGAGTCCTGCGCATGGACATGCGCAGGATCATCGCGGTGCTGACCGAGGAAGCGGAACGGCAGGTCCAGGACCAGGTGTGGAGAATGGCGCCGGGCGAGCGCGCACTCGCCCACGAGGCCGAGGCCGGCCTGCGCGACGCTGTCGGCCCACCTGAGGTCCAGGAGGCCTTACCGGACATCGAGCGGCTCGAACACCTGCGGGAAACGCTCGCGGTGCTGGCCATCTCCCTCGCGCGCACGCACGGGCGTCTGGCCTGGTTCCTCTCCGGCGCCCTCAACGCACTCGAGCCGGTTCTGCGCTGGCGCGCCCTGCCCGCTGACGGCGGTGGCACCTTCGGCACCGTCCTGCCGAGTCCTGAGGAATACACGGAAGCGGAGGATGCCGTCCGCCGGCTCCAAGAGGCTCTCGCGCGGATCGCCGCCGAAGAGATCGACCTCGGGAGGGTGCGCCCGGATCGGCAGGCAGACGGGAACTGAGCGCCCTCTCCTGTCTCGGTGGCCGGGGGATCGGTGCATTCCGAACAGCGCGATGCCCAAGCCTGCCCGGCCTCGTCGCCGCGCTGGGCGGCGACCGCACGAGATCGCCCCGAACCGGTCCGGCACGCCACCAGCGGTGCTGAAGCATGAACAAAGCCGGACGGGGTAAGTGAACGCGGTTGGCCGAGGGAGGACCGCGACCTGGGGAGGTCGAACGCGTCCTTCCTCGGCCTCTTGCCTTCGTGACCTGCTGTTCGCCTGTGGCTCTGTGCGCCACGCCCCGCACGAGCAGGCGCCCGGCCCGATGAAGATGATCTCCGTCGAGCCGGGCGTGCCCGCCCTTCGCCCGGGACCCTCCTTACCGCAGTCGGGTCAGCCGCCTGCCTACTGGACGGCGCAAGGGCCCTCGTCCGAGCGGTCGGTCCTGTCTTGCCGGTAGGCCCCGCACGCCAACGCCACCTTGGGCCCCTGGTCCGACTGGCGCAGCAGGACCAGGGTCTTGTCCCGCGGAGGCATGTTGCTGCCCTGGCCGTAGGAGACGTAGCCGGTGGCACCGTCGAAGGTGATGCCGCTGCGCAGCGCGGTGAGCATGGCGTTGGGGTCCACGTCGCCCTGGCCGGATAGGGCCATGTCAGCCGCGCGGGACAGGACGTGGAAGGCGTCGTACGACACGGCGGAGTGGCCGTCGTCGCGCCAAGGGTCGTCCTTGGCGGCTCCCGGGACGAAATCGTCGTAGATGCTCACGAACTGCTTGGTCTTGTCGTCGGCGGCACTGTCGCCGGCCGGCATCCGATGCGCCGAGTAGTACAGCCGCAGCCAGGTCTTGTCGTTGAATTCGCCGGTGAGCGCGACGTTCGTCAGCTCATTGCCGCCCAGCATGGTGATGTCGCGGCGTGTGCATGTCCCCTGCGTGTCAAGGGCGTTGACGAAGGCGATGAAGTCGCGGGCACGTGCGGACCAGTAGACGATCGCCGGGTCGGAACCGCCCAGCGCGTCACAGACGGTCTCGGCGAGATCGTGGGCGCTCTTCATCTTCGGCGTGCCGGGGGGCGCCCCCGAGAAGTCGCTCGTCTGGGAGAAGTTGATGAGGTGAGTGGTGCCGCGGAAGTCACTGCGGAACTTGTCCGCGAGGCTCTTGCTGTACAGGTCCGCCGGGCTCTGGATCACGACGGCCCGTTCGGCCGGCTCGCACCCGCCCGAGGGGCGAGCGATGACGGGGGAGCGGGTGGCGAAGTTCGCCGCGATGCGCGCTTCGGCGCTGTTGAGCGGCGTGAACGGCCAGTAGTTGGCGCTGACCAGCATCTCGTCGGCGGTGGCGGTCGTGCCGATGACCGGAAGGCCGGCCTGCTCCAGGATCCTCAGAGCGTTGCGGGTGGCCTCCTTGCTCTGGGCGAAACCGAGTACGCCGACCACCTCCTCGTACGTCCTGCCGTCGGTGCCCAGGCTGCCTTCCCTGATCTGGCCGACGAGTTTCCGTGCCTGCTTTTCGGCGTCCGCGAAACCCTCGCCGCTCGGGCGTACGTCGACCCGCAGCGGTACCCGGGAATCGTCGGAGATCGCGTCGTCGTTGAGCTTGCGCTGCCACATGGCGATGCCGCGCAGCTCCGGAATGGTCCCGTCGAACAACGTGTCCGTTTTCGAGGTCGGACCGTTCGACGTGAACGCCACGACCGTACGCACCGTCTTGCCCTGCGCCGCGAAGTTCTCGGCCCTTCGGTTCTGGGCGCGGATCTCCGCCAGCGTCTGGTCGTACCACTGCTTGGGATGCAGTGGGATGGGCCGGCTGTACTTGCTTCCCGCGACCGGCATGTCGCCGGCGACGCACTCACTGTTCTGCGGCTTCTCCGGGATGAGGAGACGGGCCGCGCCGACTCCCACCAGCCCCACGGCCAGTGCGGTGCCGCCGGCCACACCGGCACTCATCACGCGCCCGCTGATGCGATAGGAGGCCGGTGACGTCGGGCGGATGAACAGCCCCTCCCGCGTGAAGGGCTCTTCCTTCAGCCGCACCCAGACGACGTCCGGGCCGGACTGGTGCAGCAGGCGTCCCGCCGAAGTGAGGCCGGACACGGCCGGACTGCCGAGGTCCGCCAGCAGTTGCTGCGAGGGCCTCCCGACCGCGATGACCAGGGGCCCCGGTGACTGGCCGGTGTTCCTGCGCTCGCGGTGAAAAGCCCGCAGGAAGCGCTCCACGGCCACGGCGCTCGGTCTCTCCGGCCGGGGCAGCGGCAGCAGTAACACGGGACGCGCGGTGCGGCGGCGTTGCAAAGGCCGCCACCTGCCGACCGCGGGTGCCTTCAGGTCCTCCAGCAGTGCCCGCGTCAGCAGCGCCTCCAGGGCGGCCAGAGATTCCTGGTGCCGGGGATGGTCCAGCGGCAGCACGAGCCGCGACATCTGCCGGTCGGCCACCTCGTCCATCACCGCGAACAGTGTCTCGGCGTCCCCGGTCATGCCCAGCATCCCGCCCAGCCACCGCTGACGGGCAGGGCGCAACAGGCGCGGCGCACGCACCATCCGCCGGGTCTTGCGCCGCTCCCACCACCAGCGCGGGAAGGTCCTGGTGACGCCGTGCCACAGGGAGCCGAGCAGCCAGCCACGCAGCCCGCCGACCGGTGGCGATTCACCACCGCCCAGCGCCCAGAGGAAGGCCTGCAAGCGCCCCTCGCGCCGCTGATGACGGTTGATGCGCAGCTGCTCGTGCGCGTGATCGCGCAGCGCGGCCGCCCCCGGAGCCTGCCGTTCCTCGGCGTGTGCGCGGATGTAGGCGACCGAGTCCCACAGTGGCCAGAAGCCCGGCAGCCGGTCGGGCGTCATGTGCCGGGGCATGCCGCGGCCCAGTCCGCGGGCCGCCGCGCCGGACAGGAGTGCGGAGCCGTCGTCGGCCGTCGGAAGGGCGTACGGCACGAGTTTCGCGTCCTGCTGACCGCGCAGCGCCCGCTCCAGCGCCTCTACGAGCCGCCGCACCCGGCGGTCGTACTCGGCGTCGTCCCCGGCGACGTCCAGGATCATCAGCGGAGGTGTGTGGGCGAGCATGTCGCGGTCGGCTGGTGACACCGCCTGACGGAACTCGCGGACGAAGTCGTCGGCACCCTCGTCGTCGGGAAACCCGCTCAAGTCATGGTGAGGCCCGGCCATGGAAGATCCCCCTCAAATCCCCCTGGGCAGGCCCCTTCTACCGGCCTGCCGTGACTGTACTGAGGTGCAGAGGTTACTTGCAGTACTCGCTCTCTCACGCTGCTTCACCGGAAGTGCTTCCGCGCAGGAGACAAGTCGACTGCTCGCGTCGAGCTCGGTTGACGCGCCATCACAGCCCTCTACTTGAAGGGCGTTTGCCTGCCCGCGGCCTCGACGAAGTCACGGATGAGAGGGGAGCGGCGGGACTCCACCCACGCCAAGGCCACCTCGGTGGGGCCGATGTCCTCCACCGGAAGCGCGATGACATCGGGCCGGGTGTAGAAGGTGGCGGTGGACAAGGGCAGGACGCAGATACCCGCTCCGGAGGCCACCAGCTCCAGCTTCTCCTCCACTTGGTGGATCACAGGAACGTCGGGACGTCTCCCGTCACGCAACTCCAGTGCCACGGTGCGCCACTCGGGTACGGCGTCGGGGTCCTGGAGCAGATGCTCATGAGCCAGGTCGCCGACGGTCACCGACGCACGGCCCGCCAGGCGGTGCCCGGCCGGGAGCATGACGACCCGGGGTTCCTCGAACAAGGGCCGCACCTGAAGGCCGCGTTGGTCGATGGGCAGTCGTACGACGCCGATGTCCGCCCTGCCGTCCAGGAGCACCGCCACCTGGTCGTCCCAACTGGTGCGCAACAGGCGCACGTTGACGCCGGGCCGGACAGCGGAGAAGGCGGCCAGGGCGGCGGTGACCGTGATGCCGGGCATGAAGCCGACAGTCAGCGTCGGGGTGCCCTGCGCCGCCGCCTCCACCCGCCGGAGCAGACCTTGCGCCGAGGCGAGCAGCGGGACGGCGTCCTCCAGCAACTGCCTCCCGGCCGCGGTCAGCAGCGTCCCGCGCCGGTCACGGTCGAAGACCTCGACACCCAGATCGTCCTCAAGGCTTCGGATCTGCCGGGACAGCACCGGCTGCGCGATGTGCAGGCGCTCCGCCGCTCGTCCGAAGTGGAGCTCCTCGGCCACGGCCACGAAGTACCGGAGCTTGCGCAGATCAAGATCCACCCGGACTCACCGCTCACTTTCTCCGACTCCCCAAGACGACGGCCATGGGCGCCCGGTGTCCCGGAACGACTCCCCGATCGCCCCAGACCAGTAAGGGAGGCGAGCAGGACAGTTAGTGGCAAACCTACTGCCTGGCCACCATGAACCGCCGCCGTCGACACCGCCTCTGCCCGGCCAGGTCACGCGCCGCCGGCGAGGACGGCCAGCGGGTCGGTGTGCGCGGGCACCCATCCCAGCTCGGCCTCGGCGCGCGCCGGGGTGAACCGCTGGTCCAGGGCGAAGGCGTCCGCGACCGGGCCCATCTGCTCGCGAGCCTGCTCCAGCGTGATGGAGGCGACCTTGCCGTCGATACCGGCGGCCCGTGCGACGGCCAGCGAGCACTCCTTGGCGGTCGGGTTCACCCCGCCCACGCCCACGTACACGGAACCGGGCTTCGCCCGGAGCGCGGCGACGTACAGCTCCGCGACGTCGTCGACGTGCACCAGCGCCCACCGGTTGGCGCCGTCACCGATGCAGGGGACCGCGCCCGCCTTCTTGCCCGGAGCGCTGTGGAAGATGTCGATCAGGCGGTTCTCGCCCCCGTACAGCAGGCCGGGCTGCACCACGACGGGCCGGCCGCCCTGCTGTGCGCGCCGCAGGACGGCCTCCTCCACGGGCTTGCGCCAGGCGACCACGGCCGGCGGGTTCCAGGGCGCGGTCTCGTCCGCGACCCCGTCGGTGTCGCCGTAGACCCACGTGCCGCCGGTGTGGACGTACGTCCCGGTGCCGATGCCGTCCTGCATGGCGGTGGCGGCCGCGAGGTCCTCATCGCCGGTCCGGGCCTGTGCCAGGTGGATGACGGCCTCCGCGCGGGCCGCGGCCGTGTTCAGCACGCCGAGATCTCCCAGCCCTCCGCGTACCGGCGCCGCCCCGAGTGAGGCGACGGTCTCGGCGGCCCGGTCGTTGCGGGCCAGCGCCTCCACCGTGTGCCCATGCTGGATGAGCGTGCTGATCGTGATCTTGCCGAGGTATCCGGATCCGCCGGTGATGAAGACCTTCATGGTCTTGGCTCCTGTCTTCGTAGGCCGCTGACTACGCTGACCAGCCTGCGTCCAGGGGCGGATCCCCGTCCAAGACCTCTTTCGACGGCTCTGATACCCGTCGGGCATCAGGGTCTGTCTCCCTGTGGCATCAGCCCGGCCGAACGGTCACCACCAGGTTCCTGTCGTCTTCACCGCTGCTGCGAGCGCGCGTCGGGTCACGGATGGAAACGCCACCGCCCTTCAGAGATGACATCCACCTTGCCGTCCCTGACGCGAAGGGCCGTCTCGTCGTCGATGAAGTAGATCGGGAAGTCCGCCCGCGCGACGATGCGGTCAGCCCAGGCGTCGTCCCGCTCGGGGAAGTCCGGCGAGTACAGGTGGGGCTTGAGATACCAGTCGAAGAGCCCGAACGGCGGCTCCACGGCCGTAGCGCCGAGCACGTGGAGGTCCGCGGTGTCCCCGATGATGTCGGCGGAGTGGGCGGTGAGATTACGGCTGAAGATCATGGAGCCGGCGCTGACCCCCACGTAGACCCGGTTCTCCAGCGCCTCGAGGAAGCCGTCGGCCAGTCCGTTGCCGGTGATGCTGCGCGCGAGGTGGTAGTGGTTGCCGCCCTCGACGTAGATGACGTCGGCGTGGAGCAGCCGGTCGAGCACCATCTGCCGGGGCAGGCCGTTCAGCTCCAAAACGTCGAACTCGCGCCAGCCGAGGCCGCGCAGGCGGTTCATGTCCTCGACGAACCACCCGTGGTCCCCGGGCTCGGCGAGTGATGCCGTGGGAACGAATACGACGTTCGACGATCCGAACGGCTTTCCCAGCATGTCCCGCAACGCATCCCGCAGTGTCTCGTTGCGCAGGCCACTCGCAGTCAACAGAAAGTTCATCGGGCGAGCCAAGCACGGCCGTCGGACCCGCGCAACGAACCGTGGGTCCAACGACACGGATATGGGATGCCGGCATCAGGAGCAGGCACCGAACGCCTCCTTGTCCCGCAGGCGTTCCATGTTCCCGCACCCCTACCTGGAGGGACATCCGTCGAATGCCGCGTATCCCGTGGACAGCTGCACTCGTTTCCTGATCATGAAGAAGATCATGAGCATCGCCGCCGTCGTGCTCGCGGCAACAGGTGTGGCCACCCCCGCCGTCGCCGGCGATGACACCGACTCCAGCTCGGGCGGCAACGCGAGCAGCGACTGGAACTTCTCCGTCGAGGACGTGTGCAAGCAGGAGTTGGCCGTCATCCCGACGCTGGCCAGCCTGAGCGGCGCCGCTCCTGGCCGCCACTGCTCTCGGCTACCAGGCGGCCCCGAACGGAAGTTGGGCCCCACCGCCCGTCTCCTCGGAGGGGCGGTGACTCCGTGTTCAGCAACCGCGACGAGCTCTCCCGCGAGCGGCAGCAGGTCCTCTTGCGGCGCCGGGTGGGCGTCATCGGGCTGTCCGTGGGCAGCAGCGCGGCACTGGCCTGCGCCATGGAAGGGGTCGGCGGAGCATTCAGGCTGGCGGACTTCGGCCCGCTCGGCCTGTCGTACCTGAACCGGCTGTCGGCGGGTGTCCACGACCTGGGAGTGGAGAAGAGCGTGCTGTGCGCCCGCCGTATGTACGAGCTCGATCCCTACCTGGACATCGAGGTGTTCCGGAGTGGTGTCACCGAGGACACCATCGAGGACCGCTTCAGCGCTCCTGCCGACGGTGACGGACTGGACCTGCTGGTCGAGGAGTGCGACACCCCGTGGGTGAAGGTCGCCGCCCGTGAGCACGCCCGCCGACGTCTGACGGGCCGGCTGCTGCCCCGCAGCGTGGATGGTGAAGGTCGAGAGGGGTATGTCGAGACGTGCTTGGAGCGCAACCGGCTTCGTGGGCGCTTGGACGCTCTGGACCTTCGAGCGTGCCGAGGTCGCAGGGTGAGGGTGGGATGATCCCTTTCTCTCCGGTACGCCTGGCGACGCCACGTGTACCGGTTCGCCGGTGTCCGACGAGGAAGACGAAGGATCGATGACGTTGAACGTGGGCCAACGGGTGCGGTTGGCGGCGGAACTGCGGCTGGCCGGGTCGGTGACCCCCGCCGGTGAGCCGTCGCAGGAGACGGGTGCCTTCGTCGCCTCTATGGCTCTGGCGGCAGGCATCGAGGGCACCGTTGAGCGGGTGGACGAGCATCACCGGCAGCAGAGCCACGAGGTCCGTGAATATCTGCGTCTGAAGTCTCTTCTCGACGACTTCGGCCACCAGATGCCGTCGGCGAGCAGGCAGCAACTGGAGGATCAGGTGGGGGCTTTGGAAGGGGAGTGGGTCGCCTTCCAACAACGAATGCTCCGCGTCACGGTCCGCGTCCGGCTCGACAACGGCTTCATCATCGACGATGTGCCTGAGGAAGCTTTTACCTCCGCCTGACCAGACGCCGTCATCCGACGCCCTTGTTCGTCGCGTGAGGTCGGCCCGGTTGGCTCGGTCGACGTGACCGTGCCGCGTTCACGTGTGGGCCGGCAACGTGCGCTCTAAGGTCCGCATCGGGCAGGCGTCCTCGTGGGTACTGGTCCTGTTCGGAGTCAGCGTGGAGGCCGTCGAGGAGCCGGTCGCGCCGGCCGAGAGGAGGCGCGAGTCCACCGAACCCCGGGCCGACCTCGCGATAGCGTTCAAGCTTGTTCGAGTCCGCTCATTCACACAGCAGCCGGTCACCGGGGCGCACCTGCGCGCTGGTCCGCGCCGGCACCCAGACCGAGAACGACATCCTGGTCAAGAGGCAGGAGCAGGCCGCGTGAGTCATCGCAACGCTCCGCAGGAGGAGCCCGCCGAGCACGTTCGCTTCGCGGTCTACCTGAGCGAGCTGGAGCAGGTGGCCGACGCTGACGAGGCCGATCTGGTCAGCGAAGTCCTGACCGATCCGGACCAGATCATGGCTCAATCGGCCGTCCTGCGGCACCTGGACCGCCGGGCGACCGACCTCCATCACGGACCCGCCTACGAACCGTGGACCGAGTCGATGGCCCGCGCCGCCATCGACCACCCGTTCCTGACGCGACGACTTCGGGAGTGGTCTCTGCTCCGCGCCATCACGCTGGGGCGACCGTGGCACCAGGATGCCTTGCTCGAGTCATCCGACTGGCTTCAGCGCAAAGCGGCTGCCGGTTCGAACACCGACGCTCTCGAAATCCTTGCTGAGCGCGGACGCACCAAGCGGATCCGAAGTACCGCGAGGATCACCCTCCAACAGCTGCGCCCGCACTGAGCCGCGATCCGGGTCTGGGCGTTGCGCGCGTGTGTATCAGCACCCGTCAGCTGTGCCTCACGGAGTGACGATGGGGAAGCTGGGGTCGGGCTCGTCCAGGACTGACAACAGCGTCCTGAGCGTGGCCGGGTCCCCCTGGTGCTCGATGCCGTCGAGGCCGGCCTGGCCCGCGAGCATGCCGGCCAACTGCGCCTTGGTCAGGGTGAGCGTCAGGTCGGTGTCTTCGTCCGGCCGGCCGGCGGCGTAGTGGACGAGGACACCGTTGCGCAGGACCACTTGATGGCGTTCGCCGAGATCGGTGAAGTGCCAGTGGGTGGACACGGCGTGCTCCCACGCCTTGGGGCCGTTGACCCGGATGGCGAGCGAGTCGAAGACCTGGTCCACGCTGAGAGCCGAGGCCATGCTGCCGGCGCTGATCGGGACCTGCTTCACGCCCTCGCGCAACTCCTGTGCGGCCGTGAGGTAGTTGTTGCGCCAGGTCCCGCACTCGGCGCCGTACCCGAGGCGTTCGAAGACCTGCGCCAGCAACTCCTTGGCCTCCGCGCTGTCCGGCTCGGCGAAGGTCGCGTGTTTGAGGAGTTGTGCGGCGAAGCGCAGGTCACCCTGGTCGGCATAGGAGCGGGCCTTGGCGAGTACGGCGTCCAGGCCGCCCATGCAGTCGACGTACCGCCGCGCGCTCGCGGTCGGCGGGTGCTCCCACAGGGAAGCGGGATGACCGTCGTACCAGCCCATGTAGCGCTGGTAGACGGCCTTGACGTTGTGGCTGACCGAACCGTAGTAGCCACGGGCGTGCCAGGACTGGGCGAGCGCGGGCGGCAGTTCGAGGATCTCGGCGATCTCGCCGCCGGTGTGGCCCTGGTTGACCAGCCGCAGAGTCTGGTCGTGCAGGTAGGCGTAGAGGTCGCGCTGCTCGGACAGGAACCGCTTGAGCCGGTCGGTGCCCCAGGTCGGCCAGTGGTGGGAGGCGAACAGGACGTCGGAGCCGTCTCCGAAGAGCTGGATCGCCTCCGTGAGGTAGCGCGACCAGACCCGGGCGTCGCGGACCACCGCGCCACGCAGGGTCAGGATGTTGTGCAGGTTGTGGGTGGCGTTCTCCGCCATGCACAGGGCGCGCAGCTCGGGGAGGTGGAAGTTCATCTCCGAGGGGGCCTCGGTGTTCGGGGTGAGCTGGAAGCGGAACAGCACCCCGTCCAGCCGTTCCTCCTGCCCGGTCCGCGTGATCTCCAGAGTCGGTGGCAGCAGACTCGGCAGCCCGCGCGAGGCGGTGAAGCCCAGTCCCACCCCGATCAGGCCCAAGCGATCCGCGAGAGCAACGTCCGTGCCCGCGACGTCTTCGCCGTCACCGACGGCGACGCATGGGCCGAGAAGGCGTTCTCCGGCACGTTCGACTCCACCCTGGTCAGGCCCGCCTACCCGGTGGTCGCAGACGCCCCTACCCGGTGGTCGGAGGTGCCGCGGCCACTCTCACGTACACCACCTACTACCGCCAGTAGCAGACGGGCCGTGGTGGGGGCTGGGAGACGGCGGAGCGGGCTGCCGGTCGACGCCGACAAGGTGTGAGGAAGTGGGACCGTCTCCGACCAATCCGCCCGGGTCTCGGCGACGGATCATCCCTGACGTGCCTCGGATCACGGCAACGGCAAGCGGAGATTTATAGCAGCCCTTCCTTCCTCCGATCCGGTGAGGCCCGCGGATGGGAGTGTCATGCCGGACCCGAACCACGAACCCTCAGCTGGGGAACACCTCACGTGCCCTGACTGCGGCGCCACAGCACGCCCCGACAGCGTCAGCTCTCGGGACGACGGCCTGACGGGGATCTGGCACACCGCCGAATGCCCTGAGTTCGCGGTGCGGCGCATCCTCGCGGACGAAAGTGCGCGCCGCAGCGCGGAACTCCGGGCGCAGGAGATCGCGGCCTTCTCCGGAGCCGTGCAGCGTCTGCACGCCGCTGTGATCAGTTTCGACGCCGATCCCGCTGCCCTACCGTTCATCTCCGCCTTGCTGAAGCTGGTCGAAGCCCAGACGCGGAACCTCAACCGAACCGTCCCCATGGCCCGTTGGGCGGAGATTCTGAACGAGTCCTTCCCGGAAGGATGAATGGCGTCGGCCTGCCTCTGTCGGGCAGGCCGACGACAAGGCGCAGGATGGCGACAGCGAATCCGATCGATGAGCCCGCCGTGGCAGCGGCAGTCAGAACCCGTGCAGCGTGAATTGCCGAGGCGGCTGAGACCGGACTCGGGTCACCGCACTCGGCCCCTGCCCGCATCCTTCCCGCCGGTCCGGAGGGCCGGGAAAGCGTCGCCCCTTACACGGTCGCGTCACCTCCAGTTGCGGACAAAGCTGCTGTCGTGGCGCACCTCGGGCGACCGGGAAGTCGACGGATCGACAAGAAGGAGCCGATGTCCGCGCGTGAGCGGGCATCGGCCGGTGGGCAGAACCTCGACGGCCAGGACATCGACCTGGGCCTGCTCGTCCCGGACGCCCTCGACTCCATCCCATATCTGGCCCAAACGGAGGAAAGCGCCTATATTTTTCACTACCCCTGCCGGGTCACGCGGTGCCTTCGGTGCCGCGAGACAGAGCGCTGCCCCGAAGCGGGCTGCGACATGACCGGCGGAGGTCCCCATGGTTTCGAAGTCCCCTTTCCTCCCGGGCTGCTGCCCACCGCCCCGCCACGCCTCCGGCCCGAGGAGGGAGGCACGGTGAACTGGCGCGACGCGGCGGCCTGCCGCTCCGAGGATCCGGAACTATTCTTCCCGATCGGCGAGGACGGCCTCTCCCGGCAGCAGATCGAACAGGCACGGGCGGTCTGCCACCGGTGCCCCGTCCTGACGGACTGCGGCTCCTGGGCCCTGCGCAACGGGGAACGCGACGGCGTGTGGGGGGCGATGACGGCGGACGAGCGGCGGCGACGACGGCGACGGCTCGGACGTCTGAGCGGGAGCAACCCCTGAGCGCCCGCCCGAGCCCGCCCGAGTGCGCCCGAGTGCGCCGGCCGGCGACGTTCCGGACCGCCCTGCATCCGACACGTGGGCGGCGGCCGTATAGGCGGTGGGCGCAGCCCTGACGGACGGCCCGGTCAGCCGTGACCGGGAGCGGACGCCGGTTCGGGCCGGGGTGGGGTGGACGGTCGTCCACGCCGCCGGCGCGTCGTCCGTCCGCCTCGGCGTGGCCGAAGGGCAGGGGCTGACCCGGGCGCGGGAACGCTCGCCCCCGGGCACGTCGATGAAGGCCAGCACGTTGACGAAGGCCGAGGAGCGTCATGCACCACACCCCACGGACCCACCAGGGCCCCGCAGGGTCCCGCCGGGCGGAGGACATCACCGCGCTCGCACCGAGACCCTTGCGGCACGTCCTGTTCCGCCAGCAGTGGCGGGACCTGGTCTTCCTGCACTGGCCGGCGGATCCGTTCGAGGTCGCCCGGCTGCTGCCGCCCGGCACCGTTCCGGACCTGTACAACGGGCGCACGTACGTGGGGCTGGTCTTCTTCCGCATGCGGGACCTGGCCCTGGGCCGGGCACGGGCGCTGCCGTACCTGGGCAGCTTCGGCGAGGTCAACGTGCGCCTGTACAGCAGGGACGCCCGGGGCCGGCGCGGCGTGGTGTTCCGGTCCCTGGACTGTGACCGGCTGCTGCCGGTGCTCGCCGCGGAGGCGGCTTTCCGGCTCCCGTACCGGTGGTCCCGTATCCGCTCCCAGTGGTTCGACAGCCGGCTCGTGTACCGGACGCACCGCCGTGGCAGTCCCGGCGCCGCGGCGTCGGTGTGGCTCGACGTTCAGGACACCCCGGTGACACCGACCCCGCTGGAGGAGTTCCTCACCTACCGCTGGGGACTGCACGGGCGCGCGTTCGGTCGCTCGTACTACCTGCCGAACGCGCATCCCACGTGGACGTTCCGCGCGTGCACGCTGCTGGACCGGCACGATTCGCTCGTCGGGGCGGCCGGCCTGAGCGAGCCCGCGCAGGAACCCGTGAGCGTGCTGTACTCCCCAGGCCTCCCGGTGCACTTCGGTACGCCGGAGGTCCTTCCCGTGCCCGGTACCACTCGGCGCCGCTGAGGTCTCCGAAGGCCGTCACACACTCACCGGGGGCGCAGGAGGGTGACCGCACCTGTCGCCGCGGGCCGGCCACTCGCCGTGACCAGGAAGCGGACACCTCCCGGCTCCGGGGCCACCTCGATATCGGCGCCGCGTCCCGGCACGGGGGCTTGCAGGTCGCCGCGCAGCCCTACGACCGCGGCCGCCGTGTACCCGCTCTGCAGCAGCGCCGCCTGCCGTCCCGCCTCCATCACGGCGGGCGCGGGCATAGTGCCGTTCCGGCCGCCGAGCAGGAGCGGGTGACCGAGATCGCGCGGCGCGATCACCAGCCTGCCCCGCGGCGCACGGGCGACCATCACGTCGGCGTCGGTGGCCGCCCCGACCGCGGGCGCGGCGGGGTACAGCAGCGCGGGTGAGCCGTTCGTGCCGTCGAGCCGTTCCGGGTCGGGACCGGGCCGGACGAGGTGCATGCGGCACGATCCGAACGGTGTGCCCTCGTGCAGGAACTCCGCGGTGACGCGGTACGCGGAGAGCGCCCCGTCCTCCGACGCGAGATCGCTCACGACCAGCCGGGCCGAGACGTCCGTGGCACAGCCCTCCTCGGTCGGCCGCAGCCGCGGGTCGAGCCCGAGGCTCACCGAGACGGGCCGGAGGGGCGTACGGAGGGTTCCCGTGAAGTAGGCGCCGGCCAGTGCCACGGCGAGCTGACGGGTGGACTCGACCATGATCAGCGGATGGTGGGTCACAGCGGTCAGGGAACGCTCGTTGAGCGGGTGAAGGCGCGGCCACTGGCACTCGGCGGCGAAGCACCGGCTGCCCAGCCGTCGCAGCGATACGATCAGCAAGGACGCCATGGTTTCCAGGTGGAGTGTGCGCCAAGTGAGCGGCGCATGTCGCGTCGCGGGCGCGTCGCCGGGCAACGCGTCCGCCGGATGTCCGGGGCGGGGCCGGTCGACTGCCACAGGGTGCATCTGTGTCTCCCGCACGTGAGGGACAGCGGCCGTCGGCCGTGTCGTCGCCCCCCTGCGACTACTTCGGGCGGTCGGCTGCCCACGGATGCGCACTCCGGACGAAAGCCCCCGTTCCGCCGCGACCGGCCCTAAGAACCCCTAACGAAATGAGTGGCGGGTACCGCTAGTCTCGGTGGCCATGAGTCAGAGCGGTTCGCAAGCGGCAGCGTTCTTCCGAGATGTCCGCCAAAGCAGAGTCGTCTGGCTTGTCCGGGATGACGACGGAATGACGACCCACCTCTCCGCGGACGGCACACGAAGTCTTCCCTTCTGGTCGACCTCGGCCCGCGCCCAGAGGGCAGCGAAGATCTGGGGGCATGGGCTACGCGTTGAATCCATGCCGTTGGAGACCTGGCGCGATCGCGAACTGCCCGATTACGCCCGGGATGGACTCAAGATCGGCATCAACTGGAGCGGGCCGCGCCTGGTCGGCTGGGATTTCACCCCCATGGAAGTTCTCAACCGACTGGCGGCGGCTGACTAGCCCAGGGCATCGCTCGCCAGAGCGCACAGTCGTCGCCAGCAGATGAGTGCACATCCAAGGGTGAGGAAGGCTTCGTGGATGTCGTCGCGGATCTCCCAGCGGATCCGCAGGCGGCGGAACCAGTGCAGATGGGCGAACGCTCGTTCCACGACCCAGCGTTGGGTGCCCAGACCGGAGCCGTGCTCGGTGCCGCGGCGGGCGATCAGCGGCTTCACGCCGAGATCCCAGACCAGTCGGCGGTACTTGTCGTGGTCGTAACCCCGATCGCCCAGCACCACGTCCGGGCGGCGCCGGGGCCGGCCGCGTTTGCCCCGCACGGGCGGCACGGTCTGAAGAAGAGGGATCAGCTGGGTGACGTCGTTGCGGTTACCGCCGGTCAAGGTGGCGGCGAGCGGGATGCCGGTGGCATCGGTGATCAGGTGGTGCTTGCTGTCCGCTCTGCCCGGGTCGACAGGGCTTCGTCCGGTCTTGGCTCCCCCTTTAACGCTCGGATATGAGAGCCGTCGACCACCGCCCGGGAGAAGTCCAGCGCGTTCGCACTGCGGAGCCTGGCGAGGAGAACCTCGTGCAGCCGGGACCACACGCCGGCCTCGGTCCACTCGGCCAGGCGGCGCCAGCAGGTCATGCCCGAGCCGAAGCCGAGTTCTTGCGGCAGGTGTTCCCAGGAGATCCCGGTGTGCAGCACGAACAGGATGCCCTGGAACACCAGCCGGTCCGGATGCCGCTTGCGTCCTGGGTGGCGGGTCCGGCGCTCAACCCTGGGCAGTAGCGGCTCGATCACTGCCCACAGATCGTCGTCGACTTCCCACGGCTTCGGCCGCGCCACCGCACACCTCCGGATCATCGGTCCCGGAGTGATCCAACCACTTCGAAGATCATTTCGTTAGGGGTTCTAAGCCCTGCACCGTGCCGGTACTCGCGCTCCGGCCGTACGACGGTCGGCGATTCCGGGCCGGTCAGCGGACGCGGCGGGTACGGATCGGGCGACCGACGGACCGAGGGACAGATCGTCGAGGTCGGGGCACGGTGTTCCAGCGTCCCTGGGATGGTGCGATACAGGCGCCGGTCCAGCTCTCGTTCGTTGTCCGTCACTCGCCTGGAGCCGCCACCCGCGACGGCGTTGAGCCCCGATGACTGTTGGCCACCCGCCTGCCAGGCGGCTCCGGCAGCTCCGCCGTGGACGGCACGAGGCGCCGCCCTCGGAGCGGACGTATCACCGTCCGGGCATCAGCCGTTCAGGACGCCGGTGGCACTGCGCATCGGGAACGTGTCGCCGGCCTTCGGGACCTTCACGCGGACCGGCTCCCCGAAGCCGGACAGCCGCATCGTGACGCTCACGTCGGCGCCCGACATGTGGACGGTCGTCCGGGCCTGGACCAGGCGGCCGCCACCGTCGACCCAGGCGTCGGCGAAGGCGGGCAGGTCACTGCCGAGCATGTCCCGGGCCTGGTCCGTCTTCTTCCGGACGTCCTCGGCCATACGCTTGGTGAGCGCGCCGTGGTCGAGGATGCCGCGGTAGTGGGTCGCGCGCTCGCCTTGGACGCTCTCCGTGCCTTCCTTGGAGACCTTTCGCATCGCGGAGATCTGGCCCAGGAAGTGTTCGGGATCGTTGAGCGGGGCCCGCAGCAGGTAGTGCGCCTCGGCCTGGCCGCGGGGCATGACACCCCAGGTCCCCTTTTCTGTGGCCGACTGGCTGACGTAGATCCGGCCGTCCGCGAACACCTCGTCGCTGTGACTGATGGCGCCACCCGGGAAGTCCACAGCGAGCTTCCCGCGGTCATTCGCGAGATCGAAGCCGCCTCCGACGGTGAGGACGTACTCGGTCTTACCGTCGGAGATCTTGATCTCCTCGTCGATGCGGGCCGTGCCTTTGCCGACGGCCGTGACCGCGGACCGGACCGCGGTGCGGTGCTCGGCGGCAGAGGCGGCTGGCGCGCCGCCATGACCGTTGTCGGCACCGGCGGACGAGCAGCCGGCACACACCAGCACGACGGCGACAGGCATCAGTGAACGGCGCATCGGAGTCTCCAGGAGTCAGGGAAGGACGGCTCGGTGGGACCGCCCCTGACCTGACGCGCCCTGCGTGTCCCGAAAAGACGCAGGCCGCGCACTCGAAGCCTGGCCCGTCTCGCAAATGGATCATATAAGCCGCCGGCGCGGCGGTTGGAGCGAGATTGCGGGGGACACGTCCTCCGGCGGGTGAGTGCCCGCAGAGCGTTGATGTCTTACCGGCTGTACGTGCCCGCCTACGCCCGTAGTGCCGCCGACGCGTGCCCGACCACCGGATCACCGTGCCCGAAGCAAGCCACGTCAACGTCGAGGGTCGCCAGCCGTTGGAAGGAGGCGACGGCCCGGGATCGGTCCAGGTTGAACACGCCTAGCATCACGCTGCCGTCCAGCGGGGACGCCGCGACCGCGTCCCCGGTGAACAGCACCCCGTGTTCGGGGAGATGGAGCGCGATGCTGCCGTCGGTGTGGCCGGGCGCGTGTACGACGTGGGCGCCGCCGCCGAAGTCGAGGACGTCGCCGTCCGTCACCTCGGTGACGCTGGGGGGACGGGCCGGGTTCGCGGGCCGCGGCGGCAGCAGTTCGCTCGCTCGCGCGTGGATCGGACGCTCCCAGTCCTCGAACACCGGTGACGGTTCCGGGGCTTCGCCGCGTACGACACGGGCGTCCAGCGGATGAGCCAGCACGGCGGCACCGCTCAGCGCGGCGAACTCGCCCGCCCCGTCCGCGTGATCCTCGTGGAAATGGGTCAGGACGATGCGCCGTACGTCACGGACACTGCGTCCGGTGCCGGTGACCGCCTCGGCGATCCGGGCGGCCGAACCCGACGGCCCGGCGTCGATCAGCGTCAACTCGTCCCCGTCGCACCACAGATAGGCCTGACCGACGGGAAACCGGAGCATGAGGAGCCGGGGGAGGATCTCCACGACATCCATGTCCATAGCCATATCCACGTCTAAGTCCCTGTCTCTGCTCCCGTCCCTGTCCCTGTCCCTGTCCATGGGGAGACCGTAGAGAGCGTGAAGTGCATGGCGAAGCCCCTCTGCTCAGAGCAGAGGGGCTTCGCAAAGCTGTCTGCCGGGGGCGCCCGATGCTCACGACCGCTCAACTTGCTCGGCGTCGGCGTGGCTCCCGCGCGATCGGCTCGGCTCAGCTCGCCGCGTAGTTCCGCAGGAACAGCGCCTCCGCCACGGACAGTCGCTCCAGCTCCTCGGGGGACACGCTCTCGTTCACGGCGTGGATCTGCGCCTCCGGCTCGCTGAGCCCGATGAGCAGGATCTCCGCCTCCGGGTACAGCGACGCCAGGGTGTTGCACAGCGGGATGGAGCCGCCCTGACCGGCGTACTGCATCTCCTCGCCCGGGTAGGCGACCGCCATGGCCTCGGCCATCGCGGCGTACGCCGGGCTGGCGGTGTCCGCCTGGAACGCCTGGCCCTGGCCGATCTGCTCCGTCCGCAGGCGGGCACCCCACGGCGTGTGGGCCTCCAGATGGGCCTGCAGCAGCTTGGTGGCCTCGGCCGCGTCGACGCCCGGCGGCACTCGCAGGCTCACCAGCGCACGGGCGCCGGCCTGCACGGACGGCGTCGCGCCGACCACCGGCGGACAGTCGATGCCGAGAACGGTGACGGCCGGACGCGCCCAGATGCGGTCCGCGACCGTACCGGACCCGATCAGCTGAACCCCGTCGAGCACCTTCGCGTCCTTGCGGAAATTCTCCTCGTCGTACTGGAGCCCGTCCCACCGCGCGTCACCCGCGAGCCCGTCGACGGTGGTCGAACCGTCCTCCGCGCGCAGCGAGTCCAGCGCCCGGATCAGCGCCCCGAGCGCGTCCGGGGCCGCGCCGCCGAACTGTCCGGAGTGCAGGTTCCCCTCCAGCGTGTCGACCTGGACGCGTACGAGGGTCATGCCGCGGAGCGTCGAGGTGACCGTCGGCAGCCCCACCCGGAAGTTTCCGGAGTCGCCGATGACGATGGTGTCGGCCGTCAGCAGCTCCGGGTGCTCCTCGGCGTACCGCTCCAGCCCCCCCGTGCCCTGCTCCTCGGACCCTTCGGCGATCACCTTGACGTGCACGGGGACACCCCCGTTCGCCTTCAGCGCGCGCAGGGCGAGCAGGTGCATGATCACGCCCCCCTTGCAGTCGGCGCTCCCTCGTCCGTACCAGCGGCCGTCGCGCTCCGTCAGCTCGAACGGCGGCGTCGCCCAGGCGGCCTCGTCCAGCGGCGGCTGCACGTCGTAGTGCGCGTACAGCAGGACCGTCTTCGCGCCCTCGGGACCGGGCAGGAAGCCGTACACCGACTGCGTGCCGTCGGGGGTGTCGAGCAGGGCCACGTCCTGGAAACCCTCGGCGCGCAGCGCGTCCGCGACCCAGTTGGCGGCACCCTCGCTCTCACTCCTCGGGTACTGGTCGAAGTCCGCCACCGACTTGAAGGCCACCAGCTCGGTGAGCTCCGCCCTCGCCCTGGGCATCAGCGAGGCGACGGTCTCGGCGACCGGATTCGACGACATGGGCACGCTCCTTGTGGGTGCGACGTCGTACTTCGGCGTACGGGGTGTACGCGACGTACGGTGTACGAGTTGTGGACCTTGTGCGGGTTGTTCTGCGGTGTCCCCCGGGGTGTACGCGCGTAACTGGTGTGCAGGGCGCATACGCTGCCGATCCTCCCACAGTGGCCTGCGGCGATGCCCGCCGTAGGATGCGGGGGAAAGGTGCGGCAGGCGGCTGGATCGGGAGCAGTAGACCATCGTGAGCAGCGAGAACTCTTCGGCGGCGGACGACGCGCAGCAGGTATGGGACGTCGTCGTGGTGGGCGCGGGACCCGCGGGGGCCTCGGCCGCCTACGCGGCAGCGGTCGCGGGACGCAGCGTCCTGCTGCTGGAGAAGGCGGAACTTCCCCGCTACAAAACGTGCGGGGGCGGCATCATCGGCCCCTCCCGCGACTCGCTGCCGCCCGGCTTCGAGCTGCCGTTCCAGGACCGGGTGCACGCGGTCACGTTCTCGATGGACGGGAAGTTCGCGCGCACCCGCCGCTCCAAGCACATGCTCTTCGGCCTCATCAACCGGCCGGAGTTCGACCAGCAACTGGTCGAGCACGCGCAGAAGGCCGGCGCCGAACTCCGTACGGGCGTCACGGTCTCGCGCGTCGAACAGCACGGGTCGGCCGTACCGGACCGGCGCACCGTCGCGGTCGTGCTCCAGGGCGGCGAGTCGGTGCTCGCCCGCGCCGTCGTCGGAGCGGACGGCAGCGCCAGCCGGATAGGAGCGCACGTCGGTGTGAAGCTCGACCAGGTCGACCTCGGCCTGGAGGTGGAGATCCCGGTGCCCGAGACCGTCGCCGAGGACTGGAAGGGCCGGGTACTCATCGACTGGGGCCCCATGCCCGGCAGTTACGGCTGGGTCTTCCCCAAGGGGGACACCCTCACCGTCGGCGTGATCTCCGCCCGCGGCGAAGGCGCCGCGACCAAGCGGTACTTGGAGGACTTCGTCGCCCGGCTCGGGCTCGCCGGCTTCGAACCGAGCATCTCCTCCGGGCACTTGACGCGCTGCCGCGCCGACGACTCTCCGCTGTCCCGCGGCCGGGTGCTGGTGTGCGGGGACGCGGCGGGGCTCCTCGAACCGTGGACCCGCGAGGGCATCTCCTTCGCGCTGCGCTCGGGACGGCTCGCGGGGGAGTGGGCGGTACGAATCGCCGAGGCGCACGACGCCGTCGACACCCGGCGCCAGGCCCTGAACTACGCCTTCGCCATCAAGGCGGGGCTGGGCGTCGAGATGAGTGTCGGCAAGCGGATGCTCGCGGCCTTCGAGCGGCGCCCCGGGGTGTTCCACGCGGCGCTCACCGGCTTCCGCCCCGCCTGGAAGGCGTTCACCGGCATCACCCGCGGCTCCACGTCGCTCGGCGAGATGGTCCGCAGCCACCCCATGGCCGGACGAGCCCTGACCATGCTGGACCGGCAGACCGGGGAGTGATCCGGGAGGGTCGCGACTGAGTCAGGAGCGTCGGGACTGATTCGGGAGGGCCGGGGCTGATCAGGGAGAGTCGGTAGTTGTCCGGGAGGGGCACCCATTCGGGAGGGTAGGGCTGGGGCGCCTTGACGGACTCCGGCGGGGGCTCCTTGAAGGCCAGCGGTTGCTTGCCAGGCTCAGGCCAGGGGCCTGGCCTCTCGCCGGACCCTGACCCCGGACCCTGGGGCTTTGACTAGAGGGTTGGGCGCCCTGCCGAATCGCTTATGTGCGGGGCGGGGACGTCCAACTGAACCCGAGGCAAGGTGCACCGACCCGACAGCCGACGCGTTGAGGCCACCGGGCTCGCCCGCGTATGTGTCAGGGTTTGACCGTGATCCGGAACACCGGGTGCTTGTGAGCGGCGGCGAGAAGTTCCTCGTCGCTGCTCTTCACGTTGACGTCGCCGAAGAAGCGGCCGACCTCCCAGCCCCACTTCTTGAGGTAGGTGCGCAGGACGACCGGCTTCTCCTCGTCGGGCAGCTCCACGGCGGTGAACTCCTGTGTCCTGCGGCCGACCTGAAGCTTTCCGCCGCCGGCGGCCCGGAGATTGCGGACCCACTCGGAGTGGCCGCGGGCCGAGATGAGGTAGGGGCCACCCTCGTACGGGAGCGGGTTGACGGGGACCTTGCGCCACTCGCCGCTCTTGCGCCCCCGGACGGAGAGTTCGGCGCTGCCGAGGAGGCTGACGCCGTGGCGTGCGAGCCATCCGATGAAGCCGTTCATCGCCTTGTCGAAGGCCTTCGGCTTGAGGTAGTGGGTCGACGACGACATCGGTTCCTCCTGGATAGGGGAGAGCGCTGGGAGAGCAGTGCTCTCGCTTGGCATCAGTGTGTACGAGATCGGTGATCCAAAGCAAGAGCGGTGCTCTCTAATGTGGTCGGTGCTCTTGTTTTGGTGCGGGTGCTCGCGGTTCGGAGCGGATGCTCGCCGTTCGGAGCAGGCGTTCACGGGGCGGGGTGGGGCGGTGCGCTGGGGGCTTGTGGGGCTGCTGTGGCTGGAGTGTGGAGTGTGGAGTGGGGAGGGTCTGGCCTGCCGGGATGGCGGTGGTGTGGGGAGCCCAAGTCGCCCGCCACCGTCGGCTCTGCCAGTCCGTGCCCCGGGCCCTGCGCCTCTGAGCCCCAATGGGCGCGGATCGCTGGGGTGTGGGGTGTGCGCTGTTGGGCGGTGCGGCGCCCGTCGTCGTACGAATGGTCGGACTGCCCCGGTGGTCGCTGCTCACATAAGAGAGCGGGGCTCGCCCTGGAGGGCGGTGCTCGCCGTGCGGAGCAGTGCTCGCTCTGGAGGGCGTTGCTCGCCGTGCGGAGCGGCGCTCACCTGAAGGGCGGTGCTCGCCGTGCGGAGCAGCGCTCACCTGAAGGGCGGGCGGCGCTTGCCGTACGGGTCGGCGCTCGCCGCGGCAGGGTGTCCGTCGCTATCTGCTGCTCACGGGCGTGGGTGCCGCTCGCCACCGCTGGTCGGCTCCCTCCGGAGGACGGTGCGTCCCGCCGCAGGGTTCGCCTCAGGGCACCGCTCGCCATGGTGGGCGGTGCTCGCTTCGCAGAGCGGCACCCACTCTGAAGAGCAGCGCTCACTTTTGAGATCGCCGCTCGCACCCTCAGTCGCACAGCCGTCGCGATAGCACTGCTCACCGCGAAGAGCGGTGCCCACGACAAAGAGCGCTGCTCCAGTGGTCCGCCCGCGCGCGCTCCCGAGACCCCCTCCAGCGGGCCCCGAAAAGCAAAACCCATCCTCGAGAGCACTGATCTCGTTTGTGTGCACTGCTCTGAAAACGTGGAATACTGCCCGCATGAGTACCGCACGAGGCGCCAGGGCCCGGGCCAGGATCGAGGTCACCGCAGCCATCAAGGACGAGGCGCGCAGACAGCTCGCGTCCGAGGGTGCCGCCCGGCTCTCGCTGCGCGCCGTCGCCCGAGAGCTCGGCATGGTGTCCTCCGCCCTCTACCGCTACTTCCCCAGCCGCGACGACCTGCTGACCGCCCTGATCATCGACGCCTACGACTCCCTCGGCGAGGCCGCGGAGACGGCGCACTCCGCAGTCGCCGACGCAGCACCGCAGGCCCGTTGGGTCGCGGTGTGCGTAGCCGTACGCGACTGGGCGCTGGCGCATCCGCACGAGTACGCGCTGATCTACGGTTCGCCCGTGCCCGGTTACGCCGCCCCGGATACGACCGTGCGACCCGCCTCCCGAGTGGCGCTGCTCCTCGTCGGCATCGTCCGTGACGCCCATCGAGGCAAGGGCGTGGCCCGGCCTCCGCTGGCCGCGGAGCTGAAGACGGAGGCGCAGCGGATGGCCGCCGACCTCGCGCCCGACCTGCCGCCCGAGGTGGCCGTGGCGCTTGTCGCCGCTTGGGCGCAGTTGTTCGGGCTGATCGGATTCGAGCTGTTCGGGCAGTTCCATCGTGTCGTCGAGGACCGGGACCCCTTCTTCCGGCATGCGGCGGCGCAACTCGCGCACGGGGTCGGGTTGGTGTACCCCCAGCCCTCTTGACCGCGCTCAGTCGGGCGCCCCGAGGCCCCCGAACCCGTCACATCCCCCACCCGTCGAAGCCCCCGACCCCGTACAAGCCCATCGCCATCGAAAATCAAAGCCCCGCAGCGCACGCCCGCCTCCGTACTCCGCCGGGAGTACGGCTGGTCACCACGCCTGGCTGACGCTCGGAGGGCCCTGCGGCGTCTAGCGTGACCGTCATGGAAGAGCAGCGCACCCGCAGGTCCCGGACGTGGGGCGGGCCACCCCGGTGGTGGCGGCACGGGCCGCCCGGGTGGGGCCGCCGGGACGACGAGGACCGCGGTGCCCGCTGGCCGTGGCGTTCCACGCTCCTGCTCACCGTCTTCGTGCTCGCAGGCAGCACCTTCGCGTCCCACGCCCAGGCGGACGAGCGGGCGCCGCTGGACGCATTCGCGCGTGTGCTGCTCCTCGTGGGCTGCGGCGTACTGCTGTGGCGGCAGCGTTACCCGGCGTTCGCGGCCTTCGCCACGGCCGCCGCGGCGACGGTCTATCTGGGCGCCGGGTACGCGTACGGGCCGGTGTTCCTCACGGTGGCGGTGGGCTGCTTCGGCGCGATCGTCGCCGGGCACCGCCGGGCGGCCTGGGCGGCGGTCGGGATGCTGTGGGTCGGGCACGTGCTGGTCGCGCACTGGCTCTACGTCTGGCTGCCGCCGGCGGGGGGCGAGCCCGCCGCGTGGAGTCAGGAGATCGTCACCGCGACCTGGGTCATCGCCATCGTGGCGGTATCGGAACTGGCCCGCGTACGCCGTGAGCAGTGGGCGCGTGACCGGGCCGAGCGTGCGCTGGCCGCCCGGCGGCGGGCCGACGAGGAGCGCCTGCGGATCGCTCGCGAGCTGCACGACGTCCTCGCGCACAGCATCTCCGTGATCAACGTCCAGGCCGGCGTGGGTCTCGCGCTTCTCGACTCCGACCCCGAACAGGCGCGTACGGCGCTCACCACCATCAAGACCGCCAGCAAGGAGGCGCTGGGCGAGGTCCGGCAGGTCCTCGACACGCTGCGGGCGCCCGGTGAGGCTCCGCGCGCGCCGGCTCCGGGGCTCGACCGGCTGCCCGAACTCGTGGAGCAGGCGGCGAGCGCCGGACTGACGGTCGAGGTGCTGGGCAGGGTCCCGGCGCTGGCACCCGGTACCGACCTCGCGGCGTTCCGCATCGTGCAGGAGGCGCTCACCAACGTCGTACGGCACTCGGGGTCGCGCAGTGCGCGCGTGCGGATCGACCGGGCGGAGGGGGCGTTGCGGTTGCGGATCGACGACGACGGGCCCGCGACCGGTGCGGACGCCGGGGGCAGCGGTAACGGGCTCGCCGGGATGCGCGAGCGGGCGGCGGCGCTGGGTGGCACGATCGAGGCCGGCCCGCTCGCCGGAGGCGGATTCCGTGTACTGGCGGTACTGCCGCTCAAATCCGAGGAGGCCAGGTGATCCGCGTACTGCTCGCCGACGACCAGTCGCTGGTCAGGGCGGGATTCAAAGCGCTCCTGGACGCGCAACCCGACATCGAGGTGGCCGGTGAGGCGGCCGACGGTGAGGAGGCGCTGGAGAAGGTGCGCGAACTGCGCCCGGACGTCGTGCTGATGGACATCCGGATGCCCCGGCTCGACGGGCTCGCCGCCACGCGCCGGATCACCGACGCCCCGGGCCTGGAGGGCGTCAAGGTGGTCATGCTCACCACCTTCGAACTGGACGAGTACGTCTTCGAGGCGATCCGCTGCGGAGCCTCCGGCTTCCTGGTGAAGGACACCGAGCCGGACGAACTGCTGCGTGCCGTGAGGGCGGTGGTCGAGGGCGACGCGTTGCTGTCGCCGGGTGTGACCCGTCGGCTGATCGCGGAGTTCGCCGCCCGCTCCAAGGAGCCCGCGGCGGCGGGGGCGTTGAGTGAACTCACCGAGCGGGAAAGGGAGGTGATGGCTCTGGTCGGGATCGGTCTGTCGAACGACGAGATCGCCCGCCGCCTGGTCGTCAGTCCGTTGACCGCGAAGACGCATGTCAGCCGGACCATGGTGAAGCTGGGTGCGCGCGACCGCGCCCAACTGGTCGTTCTGGCCTACGAGTCGGGGTTGGTGCGGCCGGGCTGGCTGGGCTGACCGATCCGCGGGAAGCGGGTCAGGACCGTCACGACGGTCGCGAAGAAGACGCCGGCCGCGAGGCCCGCCGCCGTCTGCCTCAGCGGTCCACCGGAAATCCCGAAGACCGCCGGGAGCGCGTGCGCGACTGCCATGAAGGCGGCGCCGGCCAGCACGGCACCGGCGAACAGCGCGTACCCGATCTCGACCGTCATCGCGTCCCGCTCCGCCTGCGTGCGTTTCCCCATACATCCAGTCAAACAGGCGTACGCCCGACAGACAAGAACTGTCCGTCGGGCGCGCCGAGTTGAGGGAAGGCATCGGTCGGTGCCGAGTCGCCGGTCGGCACCGAGTCGAGGGAGGGCATCGCATGGCACCGAGTCGCCGGTCGGCACCGAGTCGAGGAAGGCATCGCCTGGCACCCGGTCGAGGGTGCGGATGCGGACTCAGTCGACGACCGCCACCCGCGCCTCCTCCGTCTGCTTGGCTGCCTCCGCGGGCTCCTCGTGCGGGGAGCGGGCGACCAGGATCGTCTCCCGCGAACGCGGGGCCCGCAGGCCGGTGAGCGTGACGATCAAGCCCGCGAGAGCGATACCCGTGACGACGACCAGCCCCGAGCGGTAGCTGTCGAGGACCACCTCGGGGGAGGAACCCTCGGACGAACTCGCGGTCACCACCGCCGTCACCACGGCCAGGAAGATGGCGCCGCCCACCTGGACCGAGGTGTTCAGCAGGCCGGAGACCATGCCCTGCTCGTGGTCCTCCACGCCGTTCGTCGCCTGGATGTTGAGCGACGGGAAGACGAGGGCGCAGGCCGCGCCGATCAGCAGCATCGTCGGCAGGATGACGGCCGCGTAGACGGGGTCGAGGTCGACGCGGAGGAACAGGGCGTAGCCGACGACCATCAGGGCGAAGCCGACCGCGATGAGGCGCGGGGTGCCGAACCGGTCGACGACGGAACCGACCTTCGTCGAGGACAGGGCGACCAGCGCGCCGGCGGGCAGGAAGGCGAGAGCGGTGTGCAGCGCCGACCAGCCGAGCAGCGACTGCATGTACAGCGTCACCATGAACTGGAAGCCGACGTACGAGCCGAAGAACGCCATCGCGCCGAGCTGGGCGCGGATCTGGCTGCCCGAGCGGAGGACGCCGAGCCGGATGAGCGGGCTGGGGCTGCGGCGTTCGACGGCGACGAACACGGAGAGCAGCACGGCGACGGCGGCGAAGGAGAGCAGCGTGCGGGCAGTGCCCCAGCCCACCTCGGGCGCCTGGACGACGGTGAAGACGAGCAGCAGCATCGCGGCGGTGCCGAGGACGGCGCCCGGGATGTCGTAGCCGCGGTGGTCCCTCTCGCGTTCGCTGCGCGGGATGAGCCGCAGGCCCGCGATCAGTGCGACGACGGCGATCGGGGCGGGCAGCAGCATGGTCAGCCGCCAGCTCGCCTCGGTGAGGAGACCGGAGAGCACGAGCCCCATGGAGAAGCCGGTGGCCGCGCAGGTGGTGTAGATCGAGAGCGCGCGGTTGCGCAGCGGGCCCTCGGCGAAGGTCGTGGTGATGATGGACAGTCCCGCCGGCGCGGTGAACGCGGCGCTCAGCCCCTTGATGAAGCGGCTGGCGATGAGCAGCGGGCCCGAGTCGACGAGTCCGCCGAGCAGCGACGCGAGCGCGAAGACGCCGAGGGCGACCAGGAAGACCTGGCGGCGGCCCAGGAGGTCGGCGGTGCGTCCGCCGAGGAGGAGGAGTCCGCCGTATCCCAGGATGTAGCCGCTGACGATCCATTGCAGCGTCGACGTGGAGAGGTCGAGTTCGGAACCGATGGACGGCAGGGCGACGCCGACCATCGACACGTCCAGCGCGTCCAGGAACATCGCGGCGCAGAGCACCAGCAGGGTGCCCCACAGCCGGGGCGTCCAGCTTCCCTGGGACGCGGGGGTGGTGAGCGGAGAGGTCATGCCGACGACACTACATGCACGCGCATCCAATGCAAGCGCATTTAATTCCGATGCAACAAAGTCGGTTCTTTGCTACGGTGCGGCCATGGCGGCGAAGAAGGCCGAGCACGTGCTCGTGGACCGGTGGCGGGACATCCTCGCGGTGCATGCGCGCACCCTGTGCGAACTCGACCGCGAGCTCCATCCGTACGGCTTGGGCGCCAGCGACTTCGAGGTGCTCGACGTACTGGCCGCGGGCACGGCGTCGGGCGGCGGCCCTTCGTATCGCGTGCAGGAGATCTCCGAGCGGGTGCACCTGAGTCAGAGTGCGCTGTCCCGGCTGATCGGCCGCCTGGAGAAGGACGGACATGTCACGCGGTGCGTGTGTCCGGAGGACCGCCGGGGGGTCAGTGTGGCGCTCACACCGCGGGGCCGCGCACTGCACGACGAGGTGCTGCCGGTGCAGCGCGCGGTGCTGCACCGGATGCTCGCGGGCGGCGCCACCGACTGCTCCTGAACCTGCCGCCCCTTCGCGCCCGTAGCTTCCGCATACAGGTCGCAGGGGGCAATTCAGGGGATCAGTTCCAGGTGACCGCCGACGTCTCCCGCCACAGCGCCGCCACCTCGGCGTCGCCCGTCACTTCGGGGAACGGCCGACGGTTCCACAGTGACAGGTACAACTGGTCGGCGGGACCTACGAGTTCGCAGTCGACGTGTCCGTCCGCTCCCCGTTCGATCACGGGCGGCTCCGGCGACAGCCGTACGGTCCACGCGGCGTCCTCGGCGTCGGTCGCCCGCACTCTCAGCGTGCGGGGCTCCTCCGAACGCACCTTGCTCTTGCCGCGGTTGTGGAATCCGCTCAGCAACTCGTCGATGCCGTCCAGTGCGAAGTCCGTGGCGACCGCCGAGGATTTCGTGCCGATCGCCGCCAGATCCGTGCCGACCCCGCTCGATCCGGTGCCCAGCGCCGACTCGGCGTCGACCCGGTGCACGGTGGTCTCGTGGGCCTGGCGCCGCGCCCAGAACGCCAGTGGCGAAGGGGCCGGCATGAAACTCCAGCACTCGGTGTCGGGCGGAGCGGCGGCGAGTGTGTCGACGAGCCGCCGATGGCCCTCGCGGAACCAGGTCAGGAGCTCGTCGCCGTCCAGGTCGGGCAGGCCGGCGTCGGGCTGGTAGCTCGTGTGCCGTTCGGCGACGAATGCCGTCGCCCAGCGGTGCACCATGCCGGTGTGCCGAAGGAGGTCGCGTACCTGCCAGTCCGGGCAGGTCGGGACCTTGGCCTTGGAACCGGCCCGCCCGGCGGCGGCCGCCAGCAACTGCCCCTCGCGGTCGAGGGTTTCCAAGAACTGCGCAATCTCCATGCGGTGAGTGTGCCGGATGGAGTGCCGTTGAGGGGAAGCGAGTGGCGGGCGCCCGCAGGGAGCGGCAAGAACATGAACTTTCCGCGGCGGCCCGGCCGAGCCCTGCCGCCGTTCCGTATGACGTCGGTTACGGGGAAGGCGCTGACGCACCCGTTCACCTGAGGCGCGTCAGTCGACTCACCAACGGTCTGCCCTCCGGTCCACCCCGTCGAAGACCGGGCCGGCCGCGGTCGAGCGCCGCCGCCGCCGAGAGGCGGGCCGGACCTACGCTCCTGGGCTGCGGCAGCGCCGGCCGTCAGGCGACCGTCACCCGGCGTGTGGCGAATCCGATCAGCGCCGCGATTCCCGCCAGTACCGCCACGCTCGTGAGCGCCGCGGGCAGCGAGTACCAGTCGGCCATGAAACCGATCGCGGGCGGCCCGAGCAGCATGCCCCCGTAGCCCAGCGTGGACGCGGCGGCGACGCCGGTCGGGCCCGCGAGCGCGCCGGCGCGGTCGACGGCCACCGGGAAGATGTTGGCGAGCCCGAGGCCGGTGACCGCGAAGCCGAGCAGCGCCGCCCACACCGACGGGGCGAGCGAGCCGACCAGCATGCCCAGCATGGCCGTCGTGCCGCCCGCCACCAGGGTCCGGGTCCGGCCGAGCCGTTCGAGGAGCGTCGTACCGCTCAGCCGCCCGATGGTCATGGCCAGTGCGAAGCAGGAGTAGCCGGCCGCCGCCACACCGGGGTGCGCGTCGAGGTCCTGCTCCAGGTGGAGCGCGCCCCAGTCGGCGAGTGCTCCCTCGCCGTACGCGGTGCAGAGCGCGATGAGGCCGAAGACCGCGACGAGTCCGCGGGTACGTCCGTCGAGGCGGCGGGGCGCCTTCTGCTCGGCGTCCGTGCGGTCGGGGGGTACCGGCGGTTCCTGGCGCAGCAGCGTACGCCCGGCGACCGCCGTGACGAGGAGTCCGATCGCGGTGAGGCCGAGCAGATGGCGGGTGGGGGACAGGTGGGCGGCCACCAGCCCGCCGAGACCGGCTCCGAGCATCCCGCCCAGGCTGAAGGCCGCGTGGAAGCCGGGCATCACCGGCCGCCGGAGCGCGGCCACCAGGTCGACGGCCGCGCTGTTCATCGCGACGTTGATGCAGCCGTAAGCGGCGCCGAAGACGAGCAGGACGGCACCGAGGGTCAGGGCGGAATGGGTGAGCGGTGGCAGGGCGACGCTGAGTGCGAGGAGGACACCGCAGACCACCGTCACCGGATGGCTGCCGAAGCGGCGGCACAGTCGGCCGGTGAGCATCATCGTGATCACCGCCCCGGCGGAAACCCCCAGCAGCGCGAGCCCGAGTGAGCTGGCCGAGGCGCCGGTCTGCTCCTTGATGGCCGGGATGCGCACGACCCAGCCGGCGAAGACGAAACCGTCGAGGGCGAAGAAGGCGGTGATGGCGAGGCGGAGCCGGGTCAGGTCGTTGCCCGGCACGACGCTGTGCGAGGACAGTTTGTTTATTAGCGGCACAAAGTCAGGGTAGGTGCCTGCCTGCCACACGTACAGGGGGGAAGTGGCCGGATTCAGACCACGAGGACCTCGAGGCCCACGTCCTGGAACCGCCGTACCGTCGCCTCGTCGGCCCCGGCGTCGGTGACGAGCGTGCCCACCGCGTCGGCCGCGCAGATCCGGGCGAACGCCCGCTGTCCCAGCTTGCTGGAGTCCGCGGCGACGATGACGCGCTCGGCGCGCTCGCACAGCAGGCGGTTGATCGCGGCCTCCGCCTCGTCGTGCGCCGCCGCCCCGTGCGTGGCGTCGAAGGCGACCACGCCGAGCACCGCGACGTCGACGCTGATCTGGCCGAGCACGCCGTCCGCGAGCGGGCCGACGAGCTCGTACGAGGAGGGGCGGGCGACCCCGCCCGTCACCACGATCTTGAACTGGGGCCGTACGGCGAGCTCGTTGGCGATGTTGAGCGCGTTCGTCACCACGGTCAGCGCGGGGGACCCGGACGCGAGGTCGGGGCGCACGGCCAGCGCGCGGGCCACCTCCGTGGTGGTCGTGCCGCCGGTCAGGCCCACCGCCTCGCCGGGTGCCACGAGGTCGGCGACCGCCCTCGCGATCCGCTGCTTCTCCGAGGCGCGCCGGGCGGTCTTGTAGCGCAGCGGCAGTTCGTAGGAGACCCCGTGCACGACCGCCCCGCCACGGGTGCGGACGAGCATCTGCTGTTCCGCGAGCTGGTCGAAGTCGCGCCGGATCGTCGCCGCCGACACCTCCAGCTCCGCCGCGGCCTCCTCGACGTCCAGCCGGCCCCGCTCCACGAGCAGTTCCAGCAGCGTCTTCCAGCGGGCGTCGCGCGACATCCGCACTCTCCGTTCCTCGTTCCTCCGCGACCCTAACGCACCTATGCGGCGCTTGAATGCTTGATGTTGCTCGAAAAGGCGCGCTATCTTGCACGAAACTGCATCTGCGGGGAGGGGTACGGCATGACCCATGTCGAGAACGAGCTGACCAGCCAGCCCGAGTGCTGGGCCCGGGCCGCCGAGCAGGCCCCCGGGCACGGCGCCGCGCTGCCCGCGCCGGGGGAGCGGGTCGCGATCGTCGGGTGCGGCACCTCCCTCTTCATGGCCCAGGCCGCCGCCGCGCTGCGTGAGCGGTCCGGGCAGGGTGAGACCGACGCGTTCGCCGCGTCGGAGTTCCCGTACGGCCGCGCGTACGACCGCGTCGTCGCGCTCACCAGGTCCGGAACCACCACCGAGGTGCTCGAACTCCTCGGCCGCCTCAAGGGCGCGACGCGCACCACGGCTGTCACGGCCGACCCCGGGACACCCGTCATGGAGGCGGCCGACGACGTCGTGGTGCTCGCCTTCGCGGACGAGCGGTCGGTCGTGCAGACCCGGTTCGCCACCACCGCGCTCACCCTGCTCCGCGCCCACCTCGGACTGCACACGGACGCCGTCGTGGCCGACGCGGCCACCGCGCTCGACACCCCGCTGCCCGAAGGGCTGGTCGACTGCGCGCAGTTCACCTTCCTCGGCCGCGGCTGGACCGTCGGGCTGGCCAGCGAGGCCGGACTGAAGATGCGTGAGGCCTCACTGGCCTGGACGGAGGCCTACCCGGCGATGGAGTACCGGCACGGCCCCATCAGCGTCTCCACCCACGGCACGGCCACCTGGATGCTCGGCGAGGCCCCCGAGGGTCTGGCCGAGCAGGTGCGGGGGACCGGCGCCCGGTGGGTGGCCGGCCGTCTCGACCCGCTGGCCGAACTCGTCCGCGCCCAGCGTCTCGCCGTCGCGGTCGCCGCCGCCCGCGGGCTCGACCCGGACCGGCCCCGCCACCTCACCCGCTCGGTGATCCTCCAGCCGGACGCCCGCTGAACCGGCACGACCGCCCGCGCAGAAGGAGGAGTTGTGCCACTCGCAGCCACCGGTGACCTGATCACCGCCGCCGTCCGGGAGCGGACCGCCGTCGCCGCGTTCAACATCATCACGCTGGAACACGTCGAAGCCGTCATCGCGGGCGCCGAGTTCGTGGACGCACCCGTCGTCCTTCAAGTCAGCGAGAACGCCGTGAAGTTCCGGTACGGACGGGTGCTCCCGCTCGCCCGTGCCGCGACCGCGGCGGCCGAGCGCGCCGCGGTGCCCGTCGCGCTCCACCTGGACCACGTGCAGGGTGACGCGCTCCTGCGTCAGGCCGCCGACGCAGGGTTCAGCTCCGTGATGTACGACGCCGCCCGGCTGCCGTACGAGGAGAATCTCGCCGCCACCCGCGCCGCCGCCGACTGGGCACACGCCCAAGGGCTGTGGATCGAGGCGGAGTTGGGCAAGGTCGGGGGCAAGGGAGGCGAACCGGCCCTCGACGCGCACGCACCCGGTGCCCGCACCGACCCCGCCGAGGCGCGGGCCTTCGTGGCGGACTCCGGCGTGGACGCGCTGGCCGTCGCGGTCGGCAGTTCGCACGCGATGACCACCCGCACCGCGGCCCTCGACCACGAACTGCTCAAACGCCTCGCCGCGGCCCTCGACGTGCCCCTCGTGCTGCACGGCTCCTCCGGGGTCCCGGACGACGAACTCGCTTCGGCCGTCGCCGGAGGCATCGCCAAGGTCAACATCGGAACGGCGCTGAACCTCGCCATGACCGGCGCCATCAGGGAGTTCCTCACCGCCCGCCCCGAGGCGGTGGACTCGCGCGCGTACCTCGGCGCGGGGCGGGAGGCCATGGCGCGGACGGTGGCGCACCTCATCGGCGTGCTGCGGACGTGAGCGTCCCGTGTGCGTGCCGGCCGCGCCCCGGGGTCGCCGCGGTCCGGGCCGAGCTGCCCGGTTTCCGCCCTCTGGAGGGCTGACACGCACCGGTGCCCCCGGACAGGACCGCCCGGACGTCGCACCCGCTCGGCAGCCCCCGCGGCGGGAGCCGGGAGCCTCGCCCCGGGCCCGCGGAGCGCTACTTCCTGACCGCTTTGAGCACCACGAACTTCGCGTCGCTCGCGACGAGTTCGCTGTTGCCGAACAGCCGCCGCAGCTTGAGGTGGTACCCGAGGTGGCGGTTGCCGATCACCCACAGCTCACCGCCGGGACGCAGCGCGCGCCGTGCTCCGGTGAACATCCGCCAGGCGATGGCGTCGGTCGTCGCCTGGTGGGAGTGGAAGGGCGGGTTGGTGAGGACGACGTCGACGCTCCCGTTCGGTACGTCGGTCAGGCCGTCCCCGACGAGGAACTCCGCCGAGCCCGAGGGCGCCGGTGAGCTCTCCGGCTGTCCGGGGCCCCGCGTGTTCTCCCGGTAGGTCGCCTCGGCGGACGCCACCGCCTGGTACGACTCGTCGACGAACAGCACATGCGCGCGCGGGTTGGCCAGCGCGACCGCCGTCCCCACGACCCCGTTGCCGCAGCCGAGGTCGACGACGCGCTCGGCGTCGCGGGTGCGCGGAAGGTGCTGGAGGAAGAAGCGGGTGCCGATGTCGAGCCGGTCGGCGCAGAACACTCCCGCGTGGTTCACGACGGTCCGACCGGACACCACGCCGACGCCGTCCGGGAGTTCGTAGCGGTAGGGCCACGGATTGGCGGTCCGTACCAGCCCCGGCGCCGGGGTGCTGAGGACGAGCCGGGCCTTCTGCTCCGCGAGCGACGTACGCGTCGGGCCGATGATCCGCTCGAACAGGCGCAGCGTCGAGGTGTGGATCTCCTTGACCATGCCGGTGCCGACGACGACCGTCCCCTCGTGCAGGGCGGGCGCCAGCCGGTGCAGCTGGTCCTCCAGCAGCGCCAGGCTCTTGGGCACGTGGACGAGCAGGACGTCGATGCGGTCGGGGGGCGTGTCCCGGGTGGTCAGGAGGCGCACGGCGTCCTCGTCGACGCCGTTGCGCCGCAGGTTCGCCCGGGTCGCCTCCCGTGCCAGGTAGGAGTCGGTGATCTGCACCGGCCGGTGTGACGCGAGCGCCGTGACCAGCGCGCCCCACCGGTCGCCGACCACGACCACCGACCCGGACAGGGAGGTGCCGCTCGCCGCGAGGTGCCGCAGGAGATAGGCGTCGGACGCGTCCCAGGCACGCAGCCTGTCGCGGGGGTCCTCGGGGAAGCGGGCCAGCGTGAGCTCGCCCCAGGGTGTGGCCATCCGGTCGTTCATCGTGCCCCAGGCTATCCGAGCCGCAGCTCAGAGCCGGTCCCGGTGGCCCGGCGGCGGCCGGGGAGGCACGCCGGCCCGGGCGGCGGGCCACGGGAACGGGCCGGACACCACGTCGTCGCCGGTCCGCGTGACGGCTGCGTGATGATGGAAGGTATGGAGAGTGAGCTGTTTCCGCGCGGGCGGACGGAGGTGGCGCCGGGCGCCGTGCACCTGCCGGACTGGCTGGACCTCGAGGGTCAGCTGGGGCTGCTGACCGCCTGCCGGGAGTGGGCCAGGCCGCCGGCCGGCCTGCGCACGGTGCGCACCCCCGGCGGCGGCACCATGACCTCGCGGCAGGTCTGCCTGGGCCTGCACTGGTACCCCTACGGGTACGCGCCCACCGTGGTCGACGGCGACGGCTCCCCGGTGAAGCCGTTCCCGCCGTGGCTGGCGGACCTCGGCCGCAGGGCGGTGGAGGACGCCCTCGGCCCGCAGCCGGCCGGTTCCGAGGCGCACGACATCGCACTGATCAACTTCTACGACGCCGACGCCCGCATGGGCATGCACCGGGACAGCGACGAGAGGTCGGACGCGCCGGTGGTGTCCCTGAGCCTCGGCGACAGCTGCGTCTTCCGGTTCGGGAACACCGAGTCGCGGACCCGGCCGTACACGGACGTCGAGCTGCGCAGCGGGGACCTCTTCGTCTTCGGCGGCCCGTCCCGGTCGGCCTACCACGGGGTTCCCCGGGTGCACGCGGGCACCGGGCCGAGCGAGTTGGGACTCACGGGCCGGCTGAACGTCACCCTGCGGGTCGGCGGCTTCCAGGATCCGCCCGTCGCACGCACGTGAGCGAGTCGCAGGACGCGGAGACGGCCGCGGCCCCTCCGGTACGGGTATCGAGGCCGGCGCCGCGCCGGGAGTGCGGGGACGCCTCCCGGCGCACCCCGGACGGGCCACCGGTCGTCCGGATCATGGGAGACTCGCCCTCATGAACGGCAAGGCGGGCCCCCGGGCGGCGGGGGAAGGGAACACGCGGACGCGGCTGGACCGGGGGCGTGGAGCCCTCGGACCCGCGCTGGAGCTCGTGCACACCGGGCGTGCGCCGACCCGTGCCGTCCTCACCGCCGAACTGGGCGTCACCCGGGCGACGGCCGGCGCCGTGGCCGCCGAGCTGGAGGCGCTCGGCCTGATCCGCGTGGACGCCCGTCCCGGAGCGGCCGCCGGTTCGCAGGGACGCCCCTCGCACCGCCTGGAGGTCGCCGAGGACGGTCCCGTCGCGCTCGCCGCGCAGGTCCACGCCGACGGGTTCCGCGCCGCGCTGGTCGGTCTCGGCGGCCGGATCGTCGCGACCGCGCCCGGCTGCGAGACCGTCGACGCCGACCCGGCGAAGGTCCTCGGCTCGGTCGTCGAGGCCGGCGCCGAACTGCTGGCGCAGACCGGTCGGCGCTGCGTCGGCGCCGGTCTCGCGGTGCCCTCGGCGGTCGCCGAACCGGACGGTCTCGCCCTCAACCCCCTGCACCTCGCCTGGCCCGCCGGTTCGCCGGTCCGCCAGATCTTCGCCGAGCGTGTGCGCGCCGCCGGGATCCACGGGCCCGCCTTCGCGGCCAACGACGTCAACCTCGCCGCCCTCGCCGAGCACCGGCACGGCGCCGGCCGCGGCGCCCGCGACCTGCTGTGCGTGGCGACCGGGCACCGGGGCGTCGGCGGTGCGCTGGTGCTGGACGGGCGCCTGCACACGGGCAGTTCGGGCCTCGCGCTGGAGGTCGGCCACCTCACCGTCAACCCCGAGGGACGCCCCTGCCACTGCGGAAGCCGGGGCTGCCTCGACGTGGAGGCGGACCCGCTGGCGTTCCTGGACGCCGCCGGCCGCGACCCGGGTCCCGAGGTCTCGCTGCTCCAGCAGTCCAACGACCTGATCCGCGGGCAGTACGCGGACCCGGCGGTGCGCACCGCCACCGAGGCGCTGATCGACCGGCTCGGGCTCGGCCTGGCGGGGCTGGTCAACATCCTCAACCCCGACCGCATCATCCTCGGCGGGCTGCACCGCACCCTGCTCGACGCCGACCCCGACCGGCTGCGTGCCGTCGTCGCGGACCGCAGCCTGTGGGGGCAGAGCGGCGGCGTGCCGATCCTCGCCTGCACGCTGGACCACAACAGCCTGGTGGGCGCCGCCGAGCTGGCCTGGCAGCCGGTCCTCGACGACCCGCTGACGGCCCTCGCCGAGGCCTGATCCACCGGCGGGACGACGCCGTCAGGTCCATTCCACCGAGAACGCGCGCGCGGGATTCTCGGTGAACACCCGCTCCACCAGCTCCCTGCCGAGGGCGAGTTCGAGACGCGGGCGGACGCGCCGCAGCAGATACGGCATGCCCGGACCGCCGTCGACGGAGCGGGCGGCCGCGGTCGTCGTGTCGCCGCCCAGGAGCAGACGATGGCCGAACCCGGCCTCGGCGAGGGCCCGTACGGCCTCCGGCATGCGCCAGTCCGTGGCGTGGTGGGCGCGCGAGGGGCCGTCGAAGGCCAGATAGGCGCCCGCCTCGGCGGCCTGGCGGTGCACCACCGGATCCGGTGCCCGGTTGAGATGGCCGAGGATCACCCGGTGCGGCGGCACCCCCGACTCGCCGCACAGCAGGTCGAGTACGTCGAGCGCGCCCGTGCCCAGCTCGAGGTGGACGGCGATGGGGGCACCCGTGGCGTGGTGGGCCTCGGCCGCCGCGGTCATCGTCCAGCGGGCGTGCGCGTCCAGGGCGTGGAAGCCCCCGGCGACCTTGATCAGGCCGGCCCGGACCCCCGTCGTGCCGATGCCCCGGGTCAGTTCCGTGACGAACAGCTCCGCCAGTCTGCCGCGCAGTGCGGTGAGCATCTCGGGCGCGTAGTGCGCCGCCTGGTGCAGTCCGGTCGCCGCGACGACGTGAACTCCCGTGTCCCGGGAGACGATCGGCAGATCCGCCACCCGCCGGCCGAGCCCGTACGGCGTCCACTGGACGACACTCGCGCCGCCCTGCGCCCGGAACGCGGTGAGTTCGTCCCGCGCGGAGGCGGCGTCGCGCAACTCCTGGCCGGGGAGCTGGGGGCTGCCGAAGAAGACGTGGTCGTGCGCGTCGCACACGCCCAGCCGCTCCGGAGGCAGGTCGCCCAGGACGGTGCGGACCGTGCTCACCACCGCGGCCCCCGGGGGAGCAGGCCCCGCCCGGGCTGCGACATGTGCAGCACCTGGAACACCTCGCCGACGGCCTCGGGGGTGTCATGGGCCCAGACGGAGAAGTGCACCGTCTCCCAGTTCCGGGTGTCGACGGCGGCGGCCGCGCAGACGGCGCCGTCCAGCGAGGCCAGCCGCTCCGTCTCCCGCACCGCGTCCTTCGCCGCCTCCGACAGCGGGACGCCCTCGGGCAGGGGCCGGGCGGACCGCACCGCGACGGCGGCGGGGGAGCCGCCGGCGACTCCCTCCTCGTACGAGAGGCCCGTCCACTGCTGCACCACGGGCCGTCCGAAGTCGTCGACTATGCCCTGGAAGGGGCCCGTCCAGAGGAAGGCGTTCATGCCCTCCACGGTGTTCCAGAGGTAGAAGGGCGCGTACTGGTTGACCGGCGAGCCGTGCACACCCCGCTCGCGGATCAGATAGGTCTTGAATCCGAGGCCGTCCCAGTCGTCGAGCCGGTGGCCGAGCCGCGAGACGCGGTCGCGGACGACGCCCATGTCGTAGTCGGCGGGCAGTGTCAGTTCGTACTGCATGGCGTGCACGGTGCCTCCAAGTGGCTTTGCGGGGGCGGGTGTCGGAGCGACCGGCCGTGGCTCAGCGGGCGGGGTCGAGGAGGGCCAGCAGTCCCCGGACGCCGGTGTCGAACGCGGCGGGTGAGCCGGACGCGCGGGCCAGGACGTACCCGCCCTGGACCGTGGCGACGATCGTCGCGGCGACCTCCTCCGCGTCGAGGGAGGGCGCGAACTGGCCCTGCTCCTTGCCCTCTTCGACGATCCCGGCGAGCGTCTCGCGCAGCCAGTCGATCGTCGCGTCGACGGGCGCGCGCAGCTCCTCGCTCGCCATGACGTCCGGGTCCATCGTGAGCCGCCCGACGGGGCAGCCACGCAGCACGTCGCGTTCGCGCCGCAGGTACGCCGCGATGCGCTCGTACGGCGTCCCGGGCGTGCTCAGTACGTCCTCGGCGGTGGCCCGCAGTTCCTCGGCGGTCCGGAGGAGGGCGGCCAGGGCGAGATCGGGCTTGCCCTTGAAGTGGTGGTACATGCTGCCCTGTCCGGCGCCCGCGTGCTGCTGGATCGCCTTGGGGCTGGTGCCCACGTAGCCGCGCTCCCACAGCAGCTCGCGAGTGGACTCGATCAGTCGCTCCGGGGTGCTCATGACCGTACTGTACATACTAGTAGGTACAGCCGTCGACGGGGCAGCCGCGGCCGCCGGGAGCAGACGGCCGACCGTCGCGTACTCCCGTGGAGGTACGCGCACTGCCGCTGGCCGTACGACGACTCGGACCCCCTCCCGGAGCCAGGCTCGGAACATCACGAGGACACCCACCGAGGAGATGAACCGAGATGCAGACCCTGGCGAACTGGGACGGCGGCCCCGGCCCGTGGATCCTGTTCTTCCCGCTGATCTGGGCGGCCGTCGTCGTCGGCGCGGTGACCGTCCTGCGCCGCACCGCCCGGCTGGGCCGCGGCGGTCCCTGGCGTCCGGCGGACGGCGGGCGCCCGGCCGGTGACTCGCCGATCGCCGTGCTCGGCCGCCGCTTCGCGGCCGGCGAGATCGACGAGGACGAGTACTGGCGCCGGCTGTCCGTCCTGGACGAGCAGTTCGGGCGCACGGGCAAGGGCGGCGCGGTATGAGCGGCGCACCCGCGGCCGCCGAGGCGACCACCACCCGCCACGCCGCGCGAGTCACCGGAGCCGTCAAGGTGTACGGCTCCGGTGACACCGCGGTACGGGCCCTGGACGGGGTGAGCGTCGGGTTCCCGGCCGGCCGCTTCACCGCGATCATGGGGCCCTCCGGTTCCGGCAAGTCCACCCTCATGCACTGCGCGGCGGGCCTGGACACGCTCACCTCGGGAGCGGCCTTCATCGGCGGCACCGAACTCGGCGCACTCGACGACCGCCGGCTCACCCTCCTGCGGCGCGAGCGCGTCGGCTTCGTCTTCCAGTCCTTCAACCTGGTCCCGACGCTGACCGTCGCGGAGAACATCACGCTGCCCGTCGACCTCGCGGGGCAGCGGGGCGACACCGCGTGGATCGACGCGCTCGTCGACGTCGTCGGCCTGCGCGACCGGCTCCACCACCGACCCTCCGAACTGTCCGGCGGGCAGCAGCAACGGGTCGCCGTGGCACGGGCGTTCGCGGGACGGCCGGACGTCGTCTTCGCCGACGAACCCACCGGCAACCTGGACTCCCGCTCCGGCGAGGAGGTGCTGGGCCTGCTCGGCCGGGCCGTGCGCACGATGGACCGCACCGTCGTCATGGTCACCCACGACCCGGTCGCCGCCGCCCACGCCGACGAGGTGATCTTCCTCGCCGACGGCCGCCTGGTCGACCGCATGGAGGCACCGACCGCCGACAAGGTCCTCGACCGCATGAAGGCCTTCGACAGCAAGGGGGCGCCGTCGTGAACGCCTCCGTCCGCATCGGCGCGGCCTCCCTGCGAGCCCACAAGCGGCGCTTCGCGGGTACGTTCCTCGCGGTCTTCCTCGGCGTCGCCTTCCTGACCGGCACGCTCGTCATGGGTGACACCCTGCGCGCCGGGTTCGACACGATGTTCGGCAACGCGACGAGCGGCACGGACGCCGTCGTCCGCAACGCCGCGACGATCACCACACCCGGCGACAGCCAGGGCGAACGCCGGCCCATCGACACCGCACTGACGGCGGCGATCGAGCGGACGCCCGGAGTCGCGGCCGCCGTACCCGACATCCAGGGCGCCGGCCAGCTCGTCGGCGCCGACGGCGAACCCGTCGGCGGCCAGGGCCCGCCCACCGTGGCCGGCAACTGGATCACGGACCCCGGACTCAACCCGTACCGTCTCGCCGAGGGCCGCGCACCCGCCAGGAGCGGCGAAGTCGTGATCAACCGGGGAGCCGCGAAGAAGGGCGGCCTGGAGATCGGCGACACCACGACGCTGCGCACCCCGGACCCCGTGAAGGTGACGATCGTCGGCCTCGCGACCTTCGGCGGCGAGGACGGCATGGCCCAGGTGACCTTCACCGGCATGACACGGGCCGACGCCGAGACCTACCTGACCGCCCGGCCGGGCCAGGCCGCGGCCATCCAGGTGCGGGCCGCGCCCGGCACCGGCCAGCGGGAACTCGTCGAGAGGCTGACCCCGGTGCTGCCGAAGGGAGTCGAGGCGATCACCGGCCAGGAATCGGCCGAGGAGAACACCGACATGATCTCCAGCCAGTTCCTGACCCTCTTCACCACCTTCCTGCTGGTCTTCTCGGGCGTCGCGTTGCTCGTCGCGACCTTCTCCATCCACAACACGTTCGCCATCGTCGTCGCCCAACGCACCCGCGAAAACGCCCTGTTGCGCGCACTGGGCGCATCCCGCCGCCAGGTCACCGCCGCGACGCTGCTCGAAGCGAGCGCGGTCGCCGTCACGGCCTCCGCCGCCGGCCTCGCGGGCGGTGTCGGCATCGCCGCCGGACTGCAGGCGCTGTTCCCCGCCATCGGATTCCCGTTCCCGGACGGCGCGTTGGTCGTCGGCCGGCTCTCGCTCCTGCTGCCCCTGGCCGTCGGCGTGCTCGTCTGCCTGGGGTCGGCCGTGCTGCCCGCCGTCCGGGCGGGCCGGACCGCACCGCTGGCCGCGCTGCGCGAGACGGCGGTGGACCGGTCCGGGGCCTCACGCGGACGCGCCGCCGTCGGCGGCTCCCTGGCCGCGCTCGCCCTCGCGGCGACCCTGGTCGGCGTCCTCGCCGCGCCGTCGCTGTGGCTCGCCGGCTCCGGCGCCGTCCTGGCCCTCGCCGCCTTCGTGGTCCTCGGGCCCGTCGCGGCCGGCACGGCCGTACGGGTCATCGGCATCCCCCTCGACCGGCTGCGGGGCGTCACCGGCGCTCTCGCCCGGCGCAACGCGCTGCGCACCCCCAAGCGCACCGCGGCCACCGCGAGCGCGCTGATGATCGGGATCGCCGTCGTCTCGCTGTTCACGGTGTTCGGCGCCTCGCTGAAGGCGACCATGGACCAGACGGTCTCCCGTTCCTTCGCGGGCGACGTCGTCGTCAGCACCCCGTCCTTCGGCGCGGGCGGCAGCGGGCTCAGCCCGAAGCTGGCCCCCGCGATCGCACGGCAGCCCGGCGTCGAGAACGCCGTGGGACTCGGCCGCGGGGTCGCCGAGGTCGACGGCGAGGGAAGGGCCCTCACCGTCACCGATCCCGTCACCCTCGGCAAGGTCTTCGACCTCGGCCGGGTGGACGGATCACTGGACCGCCTCGGTACCGACGGGATCGCCGTCACCCGGGAGGAGGCCGGCCGGCAGGGCCTCACGACGGGCGACACCACCCGCCTCACCTTCACCGACGGCGACCGGAAGACCTTCACCGTCCGCGCGGTCTACGGCCGTTCGGAACTCGCAGGTGACTACGTCATCACCCGTGCCGCCTGGGCCCCGCACCGCACGCAGGACTCCGACACGCTCGTCGCCGTCTCCTTCGCGGACGGCGTGGGCACGGCCGAGGGCACGGCGGCGGTGGAGCGGACCGCGGCGGCGTACGGCCACCCCGACGTGCAGACCCGCGACGAGTACGCGCGGTCCTCGGCGGCCGGCATCGACATGATGCTGACCCTCGTCTACGCGCTGCTCGCCCTCGCGGTGCTCATCGCGCTGCTCGGCATCGCCAACACGCTGACGCTCGCGATCCACGAACGGACCCGTGAACTCGGCCTGTTGAGGGCCGTGGGACAGACCAGGGCGCAATTGCGCGCCATGGTCCGCTGGGAGTCGGTCCTGGTCGCCGCGTTCGGCACGGCGGGCGGGCTCGCGCTGGGAGGCTTCCTCGGCTGGGTCCTCGTGAAGGCCTCGGACGGAGTCTCCGACAGCGACTTCGCCTTCGCGGTGCCGCCCGTGCAGCTCGTGGTGGTGGCGCTGGTGGGCCTCGCGGCCGGAGCGCTCGCGGGTCTGCGCCCGGCCCGGCGGGCGGCACGCCTCGACGTGCTGCGCGCCATCGCCACCGAGTGACCCGTCCCCGCGACGCGGAGGTCACCGCCCGGTCAGCCGACAACGGCGGACCGGGCGGGAGCGTGTTCGGGCCTGCGCGCTTCCGAACCGAACCTGCGCACAGGCGCCTCGAGAGCGGTGGCGTACGCCGGCCGCACCGGAGTCGCCGCGGCGGAGTGAGCCGGCAGGGTGAACCACACGACCTTGCCGGATTCTCCGTTCGGCCGCACACCCCAGCTCTCGCTCATGGCGGCGACCATGGCGAGGCCGCGACCACAGGTGGCGAAGAGTTCCGGGTCCTCCACGACGGGCAGACGCGGGTCGTTGTCGTGCACCGAGACCGTGAGCCGGTCGAGCAGGAACTCGATCTCCACGGTGCACATCTTGTCGGGCTCGGCGTGCCGGTGAACGTTGGTCAGAAGTTCGGTGACGCCGAGCGCTGCGCGGTCTATCAACTGGTCCAGATGCCAGTAGCGCAACTGCGCAGATACGATTCTGCGGACCTGGCCGATCCGCGAGGGCAGGGCTTGGAGCCCCACCGTGCAATGCCTGCTTGGCTGGCTGATCACGGCTGCGACTCCCCGAATTGAGGTCCGGAAGAAGACGGAGATCGAATCCAGCAGATGGCTGCGTGGAACGACCGCCTGCTGTGATGGCCGGCGGGCTGGTTCGCAGCGTTATCGCCGGTAAACCCAGAGTGACGTGACATCAGCGTGACCCAGGGAATGCCGTCCCGCAACTCGCGACCCGTTCAACTGCTGCGTCCCGCCGCCCTGCGGACCGCCTCGATGAACCGGCGGGCGGAGGGCGGGCCGGGCTTTCCCGGCGCCGGATCGTGTTCCCCGAGGGTGAGCTGGTAGCGCGTGCCGTTGAGGTCGGCCGACGCCCGGTCGTCATGGGCGAACCACGGCTTCGAGGCGCGCACCGCCTGGACCGGCGCGCTGTCGATCTCGCTGCCGTAGCTGGTGAGCAACTCGAGCCTGCCGTCGTTGATCCGGACCTGTCCGGCCCGGGTGAGCGAGCGCAGCCTCTTCCCGATCCGCACGCCCGTGGCCGTGAACTCCGGATCCGCCATGATGCTCCGCCCCCTCGCGTGTTCGGCCGCCGCTCCGTCGTGCTCGGCGTGGTTCTTGATCCAGTGAAGCATCCCCGTGCCTGCAGTCTGCCCGCCACCGGCGTCGAGCACCAGTACGTACGACGACGTCCTGCCGGTCGGTGGGAGCACTCACGAGCATGCGCCCCCGGCGCCGCGCGCCCCGCCCCCCAGGCCCTCCTTTGAGCTGCCCAAAGATGCGTTTATGCAGGTGAGAAGCGTGAGGAAGGTGCCTATGATCGAGGTGTCCGACCATGTGAACCGGCGTCGGCGCAATGCGTAAGGAGCCTCGCCGTGAGCATCACTCCCTCGACCCGGACCGGACAGACCCTCGACGTCGACCACAGCGACCTCGCGTATCGAGCCTGGCTCAAAGAAGCGGTCCGCAAGGTCCAGGCGGACGCCAACCGTTCGGCCGACACGCACCTGCTGCGCTTCCCGCTGCCCGAGCGGTGGGGCATCGACCTGTATCTGAAGGACGAGTCCACCCACCCGACCGGGAGCCTCAAACACCGGCTCGCCCGCTCGCTCTTCCTCTACGGCCTCTGCAATGGCTGGATCCGGCCCGGACGCCCCGTCATCGAGGCGTCCAGCGGGTCGACGGCCGTCTCCGAGGCGTACTTCGCGAAGCTGATCGGCGTGCCCTTCGTCGCGGTGATGCCGCGTACGACGAGTGCCGAGAAGTGCCGGCTCATCGAGTTCCACGGCGGGCAGTGCCACTTCGTGGACGACCCGCGCCGGATGTACGAGGAGTCCGCCGCCCTCGCGGTCGAGACCGGCGGCCACTACATGGACCAGTTCACCTACGCCGAGCGGGCCACGGACTGGCGCGGGAACAACAACATCGCCGAGTCCATCTTCCGCCAGCTGGAACTGGAGCGGTTCCCCGAACCGGCCTGGGTGGTCGCCACGGCCGGGACCGGCGGCACCTCGGCGACCATCGCGCGCTATGTGCACTACATGCAGCACGACACCCGCATCTGTGTCGCCGATCCGGAGAACTCGTGCTTCTTCGAGGGATGGACGACCGGCGATCCGGCCGTCACGACCGACTGCGGTTCACGCATCGAGGGGATCGGCCGGCCGCGGATGGAGCCCAGCTTCGTGCCCGGTGCCATCGACCGGATGATGAAGGTGCCCGACGCGGCCAGCGTGGCGGCCGTCCGCGCCCTGGAGCGAGCCATCGGGCGCAAGGCGGGGGGCTCGACCGGCACCGGTCTGTGGAGCGCGCTGAAGATCGTCGCCGAGATGGTGGCCGAGGGCCGTACGGGAAGCGTGGTCACCCTGATCTGCGATCCGGGTGACCGCTACCTGGACAAGTACTACTCGGACGCGTGGCTGGCCCAGCAGGGGCTGGACATCACGCCGTACACCGAGGCGATCGAGACGCTGCTGCTCACGGGCGTCTGGCCGGACTAGCGGGCCGGCCCCCGACGGTCCCGTCCGGGACGTCAGTTGCCGATGCCGTGAGCTTCTTCAGCGGGCGCCGGCGGGGGTACGGGCGGGGCCTGACAGCACCCGCTTGCCCCGAGGGAAGGCAGCCGCGAGCCCGCCGCGAAAGCGAACGCGCGCCGCCCCGCCGCCCACCCCGAGGAACGACCGGCGGCCGCCGCGCGCGGCGCCGGCCCCGTCGAGGACGTGCCGGCGCTGGTCACCGGCGTGCCGGAGTCCCCGGGCACCCCGGCGCTCGGCGAGTCGCCCGCGCGGGTGGCCGCCCGCGCTCAAGCCGCCGTGGTGGTCAGTCGTCGGTCCAGTGCCACGACCGCGTCCTTGAAGGCGCGGCCCAGGCCCGCCCGTCCCAGTCCGAGTGCCAGCCGGAAGGGCGCGGCCCCGTCGGCTGCGAAGGTCCAGCGCACCCGGGTGCCCGACCCCGCGGGCGTGAGCCGCCATTCCTCGGCGAGCGCACGGGGTCCCGGCGCGTTCGTCACGTCCACGCGGTACGCGTACACCCGCGGTGCCTCGGCCGCGAGCACGGTCTCCTCGAAGCGGGTGCCGCCCTTCAGCCGGACCTCGCGCCCCGCCCCGTCCGGCGTCGGCCGGGCGAGCGTCACGGCCGAGAACCACTCCGGCCAGCCCGACACGTCCTCGGCGAGCGCGCGGAAGACGGCGTCGGGAGGCGCGGTGACCTCGCGTGCGAAGGTCAGGCGGAGCGGAGCCAGCTCGACGAAGTCGAGTCCGACCGGGCGCAGACGGCGTGCCATGGATGCGCAACCCCCTTGGCGGGAAGGGAATCCCGGGCGGGATCGAGCGTGCCCAGGCGTACCCGGGGCGGCCGTGCCCCGGGCGGCGCCACCTTAGCTGGCGGCCCGTCAGATGTCTGTATCGTCCGCGGGTTCGCCCGCCACCATCAGGCGGGTGGGATGCTCCGCCATCTCCTCGCGCGCCTCGGCCGGCAGCCCGGCGTCGGTGACCCAGGTGTCCACCTGGTCCAGCGTGGCGAAGGAACTCAGGCCCACCGTGCCCCACTTGGTGTGATCGGCGATCACCACGACACGCCGCGCGGACTGCACGAGCCGCCGGTTCGTCTCGGCCTCGGCCAGGTTCGGCGTCGACAGGCCGGCCTCGACCGATATGCCGTGCACGCCGAGGAAGAGCACGTCGAAGTGGAGCGCCGCGATCGCCTGGTCGGCCACGGGTCCGACGAGGGAGTCGGAGGGCGTGCGCACCCCGCCGGTCAGCACCACCGTGGCCGCGCCCTGCCGCTGGCCCGAGACGCGCTGCGCCGAGTGGAACACGTCGGCCACACGGACCGAGTTGGTGACCACCGTCAGGTCGGGCACGTCGGTGAGCTGATGGGCGAGCGCGTACGTCGTCGTGCCACCGGAGAGCGCGATGGCGGTGCCGGGGGCGACCAGCCCGGCGGCGGTCCGCGCGATGTCCTCCTTGGCCGTCAGCTCCAGACCGGACTTGGCCTCGAAACCCGGCTCGTGCGTGCTCGCCTCGACCACCGGGACCGCGCCGCCGTGCACCTTCTCCACCACACCCTGGCGGGCGAGCGCGTCGAGATCGCGGCGGACCGTCATGTCCGAGACGCCGAGCTTGCGGGTCAGTTCGTTGACGCGGACTCCGCCGCGACGGCGTACCTCGTCGAGGATGAGGTTGCGCCGCTGCTCCGCGAGGAGGTTCTGATTCTCGCTCACGTCCGCTCCGGTTCCTTTCGCCTCAAGCCGCCCGACACGCCGTCCGAACCCGCTCCGGCGAGGACATTCGCCTCGCCCGGGCTCCGCAGGACGTCCCATACTCGCACGGGTCACCGACAGTCGCGCCACTGCCTGTGCACGCGTCACCACGGTCACCGTCACACGTACCGGGGAGATTCCGTGACGAGAGGTGTGAGCCGGTCCCGGAACGGAGATCCTGTGCCTGCACATGACACGCCAGACGGGCAGCACGGGGGAAGTGCGGAACAGTGGAGCGTGCACGACATCATGGCCCGGCCGGGGAGCACGGCGACTCCCTCCAGGACTCGACGAGGGAACACGCCGTCCCTCCGCAGCCGCCCGGACGGGCCGAGCCCGCCCTCGAACTCCTGGTCCACGGAGTCGGCGGCGCCACACCCCAGGACATGCTCGGTGATCCGCGCACGGTGCGGATCACGGGCGACGAGACGGCCGCGGTCTACCGGCGCGCCGACGACGCCGACGCCGAACGGCGCCCCGACGGCCCGCACGCGAAGCCGGTGCCGGAGGCGTACGTCTGGTGCAACCTCACCTCCGGCAACGGCTCCCGCGCCCTGTGGCTGTTGCTGCTGCCGTTCATGGTGGTCAACCTCGCGCACTGGATGCGCCCCACCGCGCAGGACCGGACGCGCACGGTACGGCTGTACGGCCTGCTCGTCCGGCTCGTCGGCCTCAGCCTGACCGTGCTCCTGGTCGCCGCCGCCTGCGAGGTGGCACTCGACCTCACCGCCTGGCAGTGCGCGGGCACGCGCGCGTGCGCCGAGAAGCACTCCTGGCTCGGCTTCCTCGCGCCGACGACGTCCGGTGACGGCTGGTGGAGCACGCCGGGGCGCAGACTCGCCCTGGCCTCGGTGGTGCCGGCCGCGCTCACCGGACTGCTCTGGTACCTCTCCCACCGCACCTGGAGCGCCTACGAGTCGCAACAGCCCCTCTCCCGCCGGGCCGAGCCCGACGAGGAGACCGGCCGCACCGGACTCGGCCGCCCTGGATTCTGGTACGGGCGACGCCTGGTGGCCCGGCTGCGCGCCGCGCACACCGCGGCGGGCTTCCTGACCGTCGCCGCGGCCGTCGGCACGTCGGCCGCGCGTCACGACCGCGGGTCCGACGGGCCGGCCCTGCTGGACGCCCTGGGACGGCTCCTCGACGTGACCCTCCTCCTGGGGGCGGGCGTCGTGGTGTGGGTGGTGTGCAGCAGGGGCCGCAGCGAGAACCGCCTCGACCGGGAACTGGACGGGACGCTCACCCGATGGCTGCCCGGCGGCACCCTCGTCCTGCTCGCGCTCACCGTCCTGTACGCCGGCTGGTCGCGTCCCGGCTGGGAGTCGGCCGGGCGGCTCCCCGGCGACATGACGTTCGGGGCCGTCGCCCTCGGACAGGGACTGCTCGTCGTCGTCCTCGGCGTCGTCGCGCACGTCCTGTACCGCACCCGTCCCGACGCGCGTACCGCGATGCGCGGCCTGGCCGGTCCCGCCGTCGCGATGCTGGCGTGCGCGCTGGGCGGCGTCATGTCCGGGGGAGTGGCCCAGCGCGTCGCCGACTGGCTGGACGGCACCCGGGACGCGCTGGTGAGCCCGCCGGTGCTGCTGACCTGGCAGGCCTCCGCGATCCCGCCCCTGCTGCTGGTCCTGCTGGTGCTCGCCGGCTGGCTGGCCGCTCGCACCCGCCTGCTGCGGCACCGGGAGATGCGCGGGGTGGAACTCGACTACCCGGGCGAGGCGAAGGACACCGTCCGCACCCGCCGGATCGCGTCCACGCGCGCGCATGCCGCCCTCACCGACCGCGCCCCCCGGATCATCGGGATCACGTCCGCGGCCACCCTGCTCCTCGGCGCCGCGGCGCTGCTCGGAGCGGGGCTCACCGGGAAGGCGCCGGGCGAGGCCGCGCGGGGCTCGTCCGCCTTCGTGCAGGGCGCGGCCCAGACCGCGCAGGCTCTCGGGTCCTGGCTGATCGGACTCGGCTTCCTGCTCTTCGTCACCTGGGGGCGCCGCGCCTACAAGGACGCCGCCGCGCGGCGCACCATCGGCATCCTCTGGGACGTCGGCACCTTCTGGCCCCGCGCCGCGCACCCCTTCGCACCGCCCTGCTACGCGGAGCGCGCCGTCCCCGACCTGACCTGGCGCATGGACACGTGGACCCGTGCCACCGGCGGACGCCTCGTCATCTCCGGCCACTCCCAGGGCAGCGTGCTCGCGGCCGCCGCGGCCTGGCAGCTGAAGCCCGCCGTCCGCAGACGGGTCGCGCTCCTGACCTACGGCTCACCGCTGGAGCGGCTGTACGGGCGCTGGTTCCCGGCGCACTTCGGACCGGCCGCCCTGACCTCCCTGCACCGCGAGGTCGACTGCTGGCGCAACCTGTACCGCCCCACCGACCCGATCGGCGGGCCCGTACGGCTGCCCGGGGACTGCGGCCCCCAGGTCGACCGCGAGGCCCTGCGCGACCCCCTCGCCTACGGCCGCACCGAGCGGCACCCGCTGCCCGCGCCGGTCCTCGGGCACAGCGACTACCAGGCCGATCCGGCGTTCGACGAGGAACGCGAGCGGCTGCTCGCCCGGCTCACGCCCGGTGTGCCGGGGCCGCGCACCCGGGAGGACGACGGACCGGCCGGCCCGTCGCCCCACGAGGACCCTCCTCAGGGCGCCTCCGGCAGGTCCTCCGCGTAGAGCAGGGTGAGGTCGTCCGTGCTCGGCTCGGCGAGCTGGGCGACCCGCCCCGCGTGCCGCTCGACCATCGCCTCGAAGGTCTGGCGCGCCGTGCGGCCGTTGCCGAAGGCGGGGCCCTTGGGGAGGTCCGTGAAGTACTTGAGCAGCGCCTCGGGCGCGCCGGGCGCGAGCCGGTACTCGTGCTCCTCGGCCTGCTGCTCCACGATCCTCAGCAGCTCCTCCGGGCCGTAGTCGCCGAAGGTGATGGTCCGTGAGAAGCGGCTGGCGACACCGGGGTTGACGGAAAGGAAGCGCTCCATCTCGGCCGTGTAGCCCGCGACGATCACCACCACCGCCTCCCGGTGGTCCTCCATCAGCTTCACGAGCGTGTCGATCGCCTCGCGGCCGAAGTCGCGGCCCGAGTCCTCCGGGGACAGCGCGTACGCCTCGTCGATGAACAGCACACCGCCGCGCGCCCTGTCGAAGGCCTCCTGGGTGCGGATCGCCGTCGAACCGATGTGCTCGCCCACCAGGTCGACGCGGGACACCTCGACCAGGTGGCCCTTCTCCAGCACACCGAGGGAGGCCAGGATCTCGCCGTAGAGCCGGGCGACGGTCGTCTTGCCGGTGCCGGGGGAGCCCGTGAAGACCAGGTGGCGGCGTGCGGAGGCCGCCTTGAGGCCCGCCTGTCGGCGCCGGCGGCCCACCTCGATCATGTCGGTGAGGGCGCGCACCTCGCGCTTGACGCTCTCCAGGCCCACCAGGGCGTCGAGTTCACCCAGTACGGCCGTCGAGGGCCGCGCGGGCCGGTCGGCCTCCGGCGCCGGCGCGACGAGCGGTTCCTGCTCGGTGGTGCGCTGGCCGGGGATGGCGCCCAGCAGGCCGGGGGAGTGGCTCGCCGTCTGTACGGCCGTCTCCTGCGCCGGGGGCCGCGGGCCCGCGCTCTCGTCGCTGGTGCAGTCCTCAACGAGCGGTCCGCCGTCGGACGCCGTGCCCGTGCCGGCGTCCGCGAACTCGTATCCGCCGCGCGCGCAGCGCTCCGTCCGGCACTTCTTCAGCGTCGTGCGGCAGCCGTCGATCACGTGGAAGCCGTAGCCGCCGCTGCCCGTGACCCGGCAGTTGTGGAAGCTGCCCCGGCCGCCCGCCGACACGTAGAAGCCCGCCTCGGCGGGTGAGTCCACCGTGCAGCGCTCGATGGTGGGGTCGGCGCCCTTGGTGACGATGACGCCGGTCTGGGTGCCGTCCACGGTGCAGCCGGACAGCGTGCCGCCGCTGCCGTGGTCACGGAACCAGGCGCCCGTCGCGGCGTCCCGGATACGGCAGTCGTCGAGCTGCGCGGTGGCGCCGTCGCTGACCGACACCGCCGTGTTCCGGACCTGCGAGAGGTCGCTGTCGACGACGTCCGCGCGCGAACCGCGGTCGAGGACGAACAGCGCGTCCGGCACGTCGTGCACCCGGCACGACTCCAGGACGACCGTCGCGCCGTCGCTGACCCACACCGCGGGGTAGTCGCCCGTGCTGTCGAAGATCTCGCACTGGTTGGCGTCGACGCGGGTGCCGGGATCCCACACGGACAGGCCGTTTCGGCCGAACTGGCGCACCGTCGTGCGCGTCAGCGTCAGCACCGAGCGGGAACGCAGGTCCACCGCGTTCTCCGGGATGTCGTGGATGCGGCAGTCGGCGAGGGTGAGGACGGCGTCGGTGTCGAGCGTCACGCCGTCCGCGGTCGTGCGGTGCACGTCGCAGTCGGTGAGGTGCGCCGTGGCCCGTCCGGTGATCTGCACCCCCGAGCCCTTGACCTCGTACACCTCGCAGCCGACGGCCTCCAGGGACGAGTTCTCGCCCGTCGCGGACAGGCCCGCGCCCGAGGCGTGGTGCACCCGGCAGCGCTCCAGCCGCGGGCGGGCACCGCCGCGCACCGCGACGCCGGACTGCCCGGCCGCGACGACCTCGCACTCCTCGAAGACCCCGCCCCCGCCGTCGACCACGGCGATGCCGATGCCCGCCGGGTTGTCGACCGTGCACCGCCGCACCGTCGGGCGGGCACCGCCGCGCACCTCGATGCCGGCCGCGGAGCGCGTGACGATCCGCAGGTCCGTCAGCTCGGGCGTGCCCTCCTCGACCAGCACCGCGGGCGCCGCCGCGTCCTGCCCCTCGATGTGCAGGTCCTGCACCACGGCCGAGGCCCGCACGGTGAGCGGCACCCCGTCGACCGGCGCGATGCGGACCGAGCCGGGTGTGCCGTCGGGGCCGCGCAGCGTCACCGCGCGCTGCACGACGAGGTTCTCCCGGTAGGTGCCGGGGGCGACGGTGAGGACGTCGCCGTCGGCCGCGGCCTCAAGGGCGGCGGCGAGCGAGGCGTACTCCCCTGTGCGGCGCCGCCACCGCGAGGTGCCGGTGTGCGTCACCTGGACCGTGCCCTGTGCCATGGCGCTGCTGTGCCCCCACCTAGTCGTACGCGGGTCCTGAGAGGCCGACCGCGTCATGCCGGAGATCCGATCCCGCCCAAGGGGGATCCGATCGTGTGTCGCAGACAGAGGACGACCTCTCACGAGGTGCCGAACAGTTCGGCCGGTCCACCGTAGCGTGCGCGGACGCGGCGGGTTGACCGGAGCGGCAAGGCGGTCAGCTGCCGGTGCCCGTCCTTCCCCAGTCGGGGCCCGCTCTGTCCCAGGCCCGGTCCCAACGCGCGTACCTGCGAAGGGTCATGCGCCACATGATCAGGCGCCGCCCTCCCTCGACGAGTCCGACGGTCAGCGCCGCCGCTCCGAACCCGGCCAGGAAGGCGTGCGTCGTCGCGGTCGCGGAGTCCAGAGGACGGGCGGCCAGGCGGCCGTGCCGGTCGGTCCACACCGTGAAGTGGTCGCCGCGGTGCGGGGTTCTGAGGTCGGCCGTCACCGCGCCGTGCCGTGCGGTGCCGTCCGGGCCGGTCCAGCCGGCCAGCACGCGGCTGTGCGCGTTGCCCGCCGACGAAGTCTCCGGATCCGGGTCGAGCGGGGAGCGGTCGAGCCTTCTGACGACGGTGGCGACGACCGGATGGCGCGCCTGGCGCTGCTCGCGGACGGACTGCTGAAGGGCCCGCTGGGCGGCGCCTCCGACGACGGCACCGACGAGGGGCGCGGCGCCCAGGACCAGCAGGACGGCCGCCAACGCCAGCCAGGCTTCGATCAGATCGGTCGTACGGCGCAGCGGATTGTGCCGCCACCGCCAGAGTCCGCCGATTGCCCGCACCGTCCCGCACCCCCTTCCCCCTCCGTGACAACCCCCGCGAAGCCGTCCACGCGTGAGCCCGGCGAAGACGGAGCGATGTCACCCGCCGGTCCCGCGAGGCCCTCTCATGGACTTCTCACAGGCTTTCAACGACCGTGCGGGGCCTTCGGGTTCCCCGCTCAAGGGTTCCCTCACGCATTCCGGCGGACACGGGGCCCGGCGGAGGGCGGCGCGTGCGGTGGTCAGCCGAGGATGCGGACGGGGTCGCCGACCCGCACGGTGCCGCGGGACTCGGGAACGAGGTTCTGCCCGAAGGCCAGCTGGTCGCCGAAGCGGCGGTGGCGGCCGAGGGTGCGCAGCGGTTCCTTGCCGCGCTCGGCCGTGCCCTGGTCGGTGGTGGTCACGACGCAGCGGCCGCACATCTTGGCGACCCGGAAGGAGACCTCGCCGATGGCGATGCGCGTCCAGTCGTCCTCGGCCCACGGCGGGGTACCGGCCACCACCACGTTGGGCCGGAAACGGTTCATGGGCAGCGGGCCCTCGTCGGGGTGGTCGCCCTGCGCGATCAGGGAGTTGAGGGCGTCCAGGGAGGACTGCGTCGTGAGCAGCAGCGGGTAGGCGTCGGCGAGGCTGACGGTCTCACCGGGAAGGGCGTGCGGGGCGTCGTCGATGGGACGGCGCGTGGCGGGGTCGTCGAGGTGGACGAGCGTGACGTCCACGCCCAGGTACGCGCTGAACCAGGTGCTCGCGGACGCGTCGGCGGCGACCGTCTCGACCTTCTGGCGCGGGAACTTGGCGGGGATCGTGACGGCGGGGTCGGGCACCGGCACGGTCAGCGGGTCGGTGCCGGGCGCGGACAGCCGGATGCCGCCGCCGGGCAAGGGCTCGGCGGCGGCCAGTGCGAGACGGGGCCGCTGCCGCTGGGTGACGACCTTGCCCGCCTCGTCGATCACTGCCCAGCGCCGGTCACCGGCCAGCCCCCAGGGCTCCACCACGGCCTCGCCGGGTGCGTGGCCCCGCAGTGCCTTGACCGGGTGGACGTGAATCGCTTGCAGCGCCGGGTTGTTCGCCATGAGGCCATGGTGCCAGGACGCGGCGGTCACCCGGGACCCGGACCCCGAGGGGCCCGGGGTGCTCAGTAGCCGCGGTACTGCTGCCCGTTGTTGTACGGGTCCTGGTACGGCGCGGGGGCGGGGCGTGGAGCCGCGGGGCGCATGGCCTCGTAGCCCGTGTTGGCCGCCATCGGACGGGGCTGCTGCTGCTGGTGCCCCGGGTAGCCGCGGGGGCCCGCGGCCTGCTGGGGGATGTAGCCCGTGGGCGCCTGGTGCAGCGGTGCGGGCTGCTGGGCCTGCGGGTAGCCGTAGGAAGGCTGGGACGGTCCGGCCGGCAGCGCGGGGAGAGCCGACGGCAGCGCGGGCAGGTGGCTGCCCGTGTCGTATGCGGAGGGGACCCGGATGGGGGCGATCTGAGGGGTGCCACGTTCCGCGACGAGGGAGTCGTAGATCGGGGTGTCCGGGAAGGACGGCGCGGAGTAGTAACCGCCGCCATAGGTGGAGCGGGGGGAGGTCATGGCACATAAGTTAAGCCCACGATGTGCTGGTTGGGGAGACCGATAAGAGGGTTGTTTTCCGTGTCGGCGGTGACGTGGGATCCCCAATGCGAGCGAACTCGGCAAAAAAGGACGCCAAAGAGGGTTCAGATCGTGTAAAGGCCGAGTTCCTGGCGGGTTACCGGCGGTTGGCCACCGGTCTTCCGGCCCGGATCATGGGCGTTCGGGGCTCGGGGGAATAGGTTTGGCCGAACGGGTCCGACGAGCCGGTCGGATCCTCTGCACTGTCCTGGGTGGCTCGGTGCGAAGACGGTGATGGGGGCGTACATGTCAATGTCCAAGGGGTCGAACGTGGCCGTGCCGACGGCCGCGCTGCGGGTCGAGCTGGGCCGGGGTTCCGGACCCGGGGTGCCCGACGCCGACGCGTCGGCGCTGCTGCTCGTCTCGGGAAAGGTGCGGTCGGACGCCGACTTCGTCTTCTACAACCAGCCGGTGCACTCCTCCGGCGCGGTCCGCCACGAGGGCAAGGGGACCGCGGGCGGCCAGGCGACCGACACGCTCCTGGTCGACCTCGCGCGCGTGGAGCCCGCGATCGAGACCATCGTCCTGGCCGCGTCGTCGGACGGCGGCACCTTCGGACAGATCCCCGGTCTTTACATCCGCGTCCTCGACGCGCAGGGCACCGAGATCGCCCGCTTCGACAGCGCCGCCACCGTCGAGACCGCCTTCGTCCTCGGGGAGTTCTACCGCCGTCAGGGCGCCTGGAAGTTCCGCGCCGTCGGACAGGGCTACGACAGCGGCCTGGAGGGACTCGCCACGGACTACGGCATCACCGTGGACGAGCCTCAGCACACGCCGCCGCCCGCCGCGCCCCGCACGCCGCCCCCGGCCGCCCCGCCCGTGAACACGTCCCGGCCGGTCGCCCCGCCGCCGGTCGCCCCGCCCGTCACCATGCCGCCGCCCCACCCGGCCCCGCCGCCCGCCCCGCCGACGGCCCCGGTCCGGCTGACCAAGGTCACGCTCACCAAGGAGGCCCCCTCGGTCTCGCTGGCCAAGCAGGGCGGCACGTCCGGCGCCATGCGCGTGAACCTCAACTGGGAGGTGCGCAAGCAGTTCTCGGGGTGGGCCAGCAAGCTCGGCCGGGCCGTCGCGATGCACTCCGACCTCGACCTCGACCTGTGCGCCCTGTACGAACTGTCGGACGGTCAAAAGGGTGTCGTCCAGGCGCTCGGCAACGCCTTCGGGGCTCTGCACCAGCCCCCGTACATCCATCTCGACGGGGACGACCGCACCGGCGCCGCGGCGAGCGGAGAGAACCTCTCCATCAACCTCGACCACAAGCAGCGCATCCGGCGCATCCTCATCTTCGTCACCATCTACGAGGGGGCCCGCTCCTTCGCCGACCTGCACGCCACGGTGACGCTGCACCCGCTGAACGGCGCGCCGATCGACTTCTCGCTCGACGAGTGCACGGTGCCCTCGAACGTCTGCGCCCTCGCGCTGATCACCAACAACGGCGGCGACCTCGTCGTCCAGCGCGAGGCCCGCTACCTGATCCCCGAGCGCGGGGTCAGCCCGCAGCGCACCGTCGACTACGCCTACGGGTGGGGCATGAACTGGACCCCCGGCAGGAAGTGAGCGCTCAGCCCTCGTCGAGGACCGCGGCGTCCGGACGTGCGTAGGTGCGGCCCTTCCAGGCCGCACCACGCCCCCGGTAGTGCTGCACCGCCGAGTCGACCGTCATCAGGAGGTAGAGGAACGCGGTGGCCGGCAGCAGCGGTGCCAGCCACGCCGGCTGACGGTAGTAGCGCAGCATCGGCAGGTAGGTCGCCGTCATCACCAGCCACGCGAGCCCGCCGGCCGCCGTCGCCCCCGCACTCCCCGCGGCCAGACCCGCCGCGAAGGTGACGGGTGGCGCCAGGTAGACGAGGGCGAGCCCCAGGACCGTGCCCAGGAGCAGCGGGGGGCTGTGCCGCAGCTGCGCGTAGGCGCTGCGGGAGACCATGCGCCACAGGTCGTGCAGCCGGGGGTAGGGGCGCACGCTGTCCACCCGGTCGGCGAGACCGAGCCAGATGTGCCCCCCGGAGCCCTTGACCGCGCGCGCGAGTGCCACGTCGTCGATGACGGCGTGCCGGATCGCGTCCGGGATCCGCGCCCGCTCGGCGGCGTCGGCGCGCAGCAGGACGCAGCCGCCCGCCGCGGCCGCGGTCCGCGACCCGCGCACCCCGATCCGGCGGAACGGGTACAGCTGGGCGAAGAAGTAGACGAAGGCGGGTACGACGAGCCGCTCCCACACGCTGTCCACGCGCAGCCGGGCCATCAGGGAGACGAGGTCGAAACCGCCGGTGCGCGCCGCCGTGACCAACTGCCTGAGGCTGTCCGGCGCGTGCGCGATGTCGGCGTCCGTCAGGAGCAGATAGGCGGGGGTACGCGCGCGTGCCAGGCCGATCCCGTGCCGGACCGCCCACAGCTTGCCCGTCCAGCCGGCGGGGGGCTCGCCGGGGGAGTCCACGGTGAGCGGCAGCCCGCCGTGCCGCCGGGACAGTTCCCGGGCCAGCTCCCCGGTGCCGTCCGTGCTGCCGTCGTCCACCAGGAAGATCTCGGCCCGCCCCGGATAGTCCTGGGCCAGCAGTGAGGGCAGGCTGTCCGGCAGCACCGCGGCCTCGTCCCGCGCGGGGACGACGACGCAGACGGACGGCCACTCGTCCTGCTCCCGGCGCGGCGGCAACCGCACGTCGGTGCGCCAGAAGAAGCCCTGGCAGAGCAGCAGCCACAGCCAGGCGGCGAGTGATCCCACGGCGATCCACACAACGGCGCTCACCCGTCGAAGTCTGCCCCACCCCGCCGGGCCGCCGGGGCGGATCGTCTATGGTGACCGGGTGAAGATCGCGCTCATGGACTCCGGAATCGGCCTGCTCGCCGCGGCCACCGCGGTACGCCGTCTGCGGCCCGACGCCGATCTCGTCCTCTCCTCGGACCCCGGCAGCATGCCCTGGGGACCCCGCACCCCGGAGGACGTGACCGCCCGCGCCCTCGCCGTCGCCGAGGCCGCCGCCCGGCTCGAGCCCGCCGCGCTGATCGTCGCCTGCAACACCGCCTCCGTACGCGCCCTGCCCGCCCTGCGGGCCCGCCTGGAGCCGGGCGTGCCCGTCGTGGGCACGGTCCCGGCGATCAAGCCGGCCGCGGCGGGCGGCGGACCCGTCGCGATCTGGGCCACGCCCGCCACCACCGGCAGCCCGTACCAGCAGGGCCTCATCCGCGAGTTCGCGAGCGGGATCGACGTCACCGAGGTGCCGTGCCCCGGGCTCGCCGACGCCGTGGAGCACGCCGACCAGAAGGCGGTCGACGCGGCGATCGCGGCGGCCGCGGCCCTCACCCCCGCCGACGTCACCACCGTCGTCCTGGGCTGCACCCACTACGAGCTGGTCGCCGAGCGCATCCGGGACGCCGTGCAGCGGCCGGGACTCCCGCCGCTCGTCCTGCACGGCTCGGCCGGCGCCGTGGCCGCCCAGGCGCTGCGCAGGATCGGTGAGCTCCCCGCTCCGGACGCCCCCGCGACCGGCTCCCTGACCGTGCTGCTCGGCGGACGCGAGGGAACGCTGCCCGAGGCCGCGCTCGCCTACGAGGAAGGCCGCCTCCTGCAGTCGCTCAGCCCCGCGAACTGACCCGGCGCGACCGACGGGTCCGCCCGCGCGCCGGCCGCCCGGCCGGAGCAGTGACTGTCCGCCACCAGGTACCAGCACAGCGAAACCTGAGTAGTCTCATACGCATGAGGGACCACCCCCACGGCGAGAACGCCCCCCACCCCGAGGTCTGGACGGGACGCGCGCGGAACCGCGTCCAGTGGCTGCCGGCCCTCGGCGGTGCCGCCTGTCTGGCGCTCGGTATCGAGCTGGCCGTCGACTCCGCATGGACCTCGGGCAGCGCTCCGCTCGTGATGTCCGTCGTCGGATGCATCGCGGCGGGACTGCTCATCCTGTTCGGCACGCTCGCCTTCGTGCACGTGGCCGTGCGGGTCGACAAGGACTGCCTCGAGGTGCGCTGCGGCCACATCGGTGTGCCGCGCCGCCGCATCCCGCTGTCGCACGTGGTCACGGCGGACTTCGCGCCCCAGGTCACCCCGCGCCAGTGGGGCGGCTGGGGATACCGGTGGCGTCCCGAGAAGGGGACGGCCGTCATCGTCCGGCGCGGTGAGGGAGTGGTCCTGCGCCTCGGCGACGGTCACACCTTCACGATCACGGTCGACAACGCGGAGGCGGCCGTACGGATCATCCGCGACCACCTGCGTCCGGGGACACCCGCGGCACCCTGACGCCCACGGGGGCCCGCAGGGCACGGAGGGCGCCGTGAGGTCCTTGCCCGACCGTCACCTCAGAACGACACCCCGCGCGAGCGTTCCCCGGCGTCGGCGTCGTCTCTCTCCTCGGCCAGCGGCCGGGCAGTGGCGATGCCCGCCAGCAGCCCCGCGCCCGCCGTCACCGTCGTGAAGCTCAGCGCGTTGCCGACCGCCGCGATGGCGGCCAGCGCGGTCAGGGCCGCCCCGGCGCTGAGCGCGACGGGCGTGGAGCGCGGCGACCGCCACAGCGCGTACAGGACCCAGCCGAAGGCCACGGCCAGCAGTGCCACGCCGACCACGCCCTGCTCGGCGGCCTGCTGGAAGGCCGCGGAGTGCGGTTTGCCGTCGGGGGACGGCGACAGCGCCGCGGTGGCGCTCAGCTCGCCGAAGCGGCCCGGGCCGGCGCCGAGCCCCGGATCGCGGCTCACCATGCCGAGCGCGTCCTGCCACAGCAGGACCCGGTGCTCGGTGAGCCGGCCCTCCAGGGCGGCGGTCGGTCCCTCGGGGAGCGCGTTCTCGGCGATCGCCCACGTGGTGCCCGCGACCAGGGCCGCCGTGAGCCCGAGGCCGGCCAGTCCCAGGGCCCGGTGCCGCAGCCGGCCGCCCGCCAGTGAGCACAGGAGCACCCCGACGCAGGCGGCGAACCCCGTCGTCGAGCCGACGAGGAGCGCGGTGAGCGTCGTCGCCGCGGCCAGCGCGAACAGTGTCAGGCGCGGTCCCGGGGAGCGGGCCGCCGAGGACGCGCAGCAGGCGGCGCCCGCGGACAGGGTCAGCAGCGCGGCGGTCGCCCCGGTGTGCCCGAGCGGCGACAACAGCGCGGGGGCGGTCGTGATGTGCGGGGCGGCGAGCGCGAGACCGAGACCGGCCAGGGCGCCCGCGCAGGGGGCGGCGACCGGAAGCAGCGCGCCGCAGATGCGTCCCGAGGCGTAGCCGGCGGCCAGTGCGAGGACGGCCAGAAGTACACCCTCCGGTCGGCCGTCGCGCGCCGCCGCCGAGACGAGGGCCCAGCCGGCGCACGCGGCGAGGACGATCATGCCCGTGGCGTCCGAGGTGCCGCGTCTCTCGCCCGCGGCGGACGCACCGGCCGCGGACTCCGTCCCCGTGGACCCCACCCCGTCGCCCCCCGACCCGTGACGCCCCCCGGCCGCCGATAGCGCCTCCGGTCGCACGTCAGAGGCGTGGGCACACCGTAACGGCTGATGTGCCGTTTGTGGACGAGTTGCGCAGAAACGTTGTGCCAGACGGGTCCCGGCCACCCCCGGGCCGCCGCCGACCGTGCTGTCGGGGCCCAGGTCACGCGCCGTAGACTCGCCGGGTGACCGCGACCGCAACCTCCGTGGACGAGCCGGAACAGCTCGGATCCCAGGCCCTGCCCCTCTCCCGCGGTGCCCGGTGGGCGCGGCGGCTCGTTCCGTCCGCCGCCGCGGCGCTCGCCGGAGTCCTGCTCTACGTCAGTTTTCCGCCACGCACCCTGTGGTGGCTCGCGCTCCCGGCCTTCGCCGTCCTCGCCTGGACGCTGCGCGGCCGCACGTGGAAGCGGGCCCTCGGTCTCGGCTACCTCTTCGGCCTCGGTTTCCTGCTGCCCCTGCTGGTGTGGACCGGCGTGGAGGTCGGGCCCGGCCCGTGGCTGGCGCTCGTCGTGGTGGAAGCGGTGTTCGTCGCGCTCGTCGGTGCCGGCATCGCGGCGGTCTCGAAGCTCCCCGGGTGGCCCCTGTGGGCGGCGGCCCTGTGGACGGCGGGAGAGGCGGCACGCGCGCGTGTGCCGTTCGGCGGCTTCCCCTGGGGCAAGATCGCCTTCGGCCAGGCCGACGGCGTCTTCCTCCCGCTGGCCGCCGTCGGCGGCACCCCGGTGCTCGGCTTCGCCGTCGTGCTCTGCGGCTTCGGGCTCTACGAAATCGTCCGCCAGGTGATCGAGGGACGCCGCACCGGTGCCGTACGGCGCGGGGCGGCGGCCGTGGCCCTGCTCAGCGTCGCCGTCCCGGTCGCCGGAGCGTTCGCGGCGCGGTCCCTCGTCAGCGACGCTGCGGAGGACGGCACGGCCACCGTGGCCGTGATCCAGGGCAACGTGCCGCGCGCGGGACTCGACTTCAACGCCCAGCGGCGAGCCGTCCTCGACCACCACGTCCGCGAGACCGAGCGCCTCGCCGCCGAGGTCGAGGCCGGCAGGGTCGCCCGGCCCGACTTCGTGCTGTGGCCGGAGAACTCCTCGGACATCGACCCCTTCGCCAACCCCGACGCACGCGCCGTGATCGACCGGGCGGCCCGGGCGATCGGCGCGCCCATCTCGGTGGGCGGTGTCGTCGAGCGCGACGGCAAGCTCTACAACGAGCAGATCCTGTGGGACCCGGACAAGGGCCCCGTCGACACGTACGACAAGCGGCAGGTCCAGCCGTTCGGCGAGTACCTGCCGCTGCGCTCGCTCCTCGGCGCCATCAACGAGAACTGGACGTCCATGGTGCGCCAGGACTTCAGCCGCGGCACCGAGCCGGGCGTGTTCACCATGGCGGGCACCCAGGTCGGCCTCGCCACCTGCTACGAGGCCGCCTTCGACTGGGCGGTGCGCGACACGGTGACCGGCGGCGCCCGGATGATCTCGGTGCCGAGCAACAACGCGACCTTCGACCGCAGCGAGATGACCTACCAGCAGCTCGCCATGTCGCGGGTCCGGGCGGTGGAGCACAGCCGCACCGTAACGGTCCCGGTGACCAGCGGCGTCAGTGCCGTGATCATGCCGGACGGGCGCATCACCCAGCGGACCGGGATGTTCGTCGCGGACTCCCTGGTCCAGAAGGTGCCGCTGCGCTCCTCGCAGACGCCCGCGACCCGTCTCGGGATCCTGCCCGAGATGGTCCTGGTGGCGCTCGCGCTGGGCGGACTCGGCTGGGCCGCCGCCTCGGCGGCCCGCGCCAGGCGGGGCGGCGACCTGTAGGACCCGGCGGCCACGGTTGCCCCCGAGGGGGCGCGGCCAGGCCGTTAGGGTCGCTCCATGGCTACTCCAGACTTCATCCGCACGATCCGCGCCTCCGCCGGCCACCAGCTCCTCTGGCTCCCCGGCGTCACCGCCCTCGTCTTCGACGACGAGGGCAGGGTGCTGCTGGGGCGCCGCACCGACACCCGCAAGTGGTCGGTCATCGGCGGCATCCCGGATCCGGGCGAGCAGCCCGCGGCCTGCGCCGTGCGGGAGGTCCACGAGGAGACGGCGGTGCACTGCGTCGTCGAGCGGGTCGTGCTGGTCCAGGCGCTGGAACCGGTGACCTACGCCAACGGGGACACCTGCCAGTACATGGACATCACGTTCCGGTGCCGTGCCGTCGGCGGTGAGGCCCGCGTCAACGACGACGAGTCGCTCGACGTCGGCTGGTTCGACGTGGACGCCCTGCCCGAGCTCAACGAGTTCGGACTGTTCCGGATCAAGCAGGCGCTGTCGGACGCACCCACGTGGTTCGACCCCATGACCTGAGGGCGAAGTATGGGTGGCGGCCATATCGGGAGGGGTGCGGGCGCTGCCTAGGGTCGAGACATGACCGCGCTCAGTGCCCTTCCGGGTCTCCACGCCCCGTCTCTCGACCTCGGCGGCCGCACCGCCCTCGTCACCGGCGCCGCGAGCGGCATCGGCCGCGCCTGCGCGCTGCGGCTCGCCGGAGCCGGCGCCGAGGTGAGAGCGGTCGACCGCGACGCCGTGGGCCTGGACACCCTCACCGAGCAGGCGGCGGGGCTGGCGGGCACCGTCGAGTCCCACGTGCTCGACCTCACCGACCTGGACGCGGCCGAACTCGCCGCCGCGGGCACCGACGTGCTCGTCAACAACGCCGGACTGCAACTCGTGCGCCCGATCGAGGAGTTCCCGCCCGACGTCTTCCACACCGTGCTCACCGTGATGCTGGAGGCACCGTTCCGGCTGATCCGCGGAGCCCTGCCGCACATGTACGGGCAGGGGTGGGGCCGCATCGTCAACATCTCGTCGGTGCACGGGCTGCGGGCTTCCGCGTTCAAGTCGGCGTACGTGTCCGCCAAGCACGGCCTCGAAGGACTGTCCAAGACCGCCGCCCTGGAGGGCGCCCCCCACGGAGTCACCTCCAACTGTGTGAACCCCGCCTATGTGCGCACCCCACTGGTCGAGAAGCAGCTCGCCGACCAGGCGCGGGCGCACGGCATCCCCGAGGAGCAGGTCCTCACCGACATCCTGCTGCGGGACAGCGCCGTCAAGCGCCTCATCGAACCGTCGGAGGTCGCCGAGGCCGTCGCCTACCTGTGCGGCCCGCAGGCCTCCTACGTCACCGGCACGTCCCTGACGCTGGACGGCGGCTGGACCGCCCACTGATGCGCCGGCCGCCGAGTTGTCCACAGGGCTGGCGGCGCCGGCCCGCCGACAGGTAATCCTGTGAGCATGTCCCGCGATCACGTGCAGTCCGCCGAGCGCCCCGCCGTCGGCGCCGAGGCGCCCTTCCTGGAGCTGCTGGCCCGCGGCGCGTCCGCCGACGCGTACGAGCAGCCGGTCCTGCTGGCCCGCGCCGAGGGCCGCTCCGCCGAGCGCGTCGCCGCGCTGGAACAGGCGAAGCAGCTGGCGCTGCGCGTGCGCTCCGAGATGGAGGGACGCCGCCGACGCGAGGCGGAGCTGTCGGCCCTGTTCGAGACCGCCCACGACCTGGCGGGACTGCGCGACCTCGACGCCGTCCTGCAGGCCATCGTCCAGCGGGCCCGGTCCCTGCTCGGCACGGACGTGGCGTACCTGAGCCTGAACGACCCGGCCAGGGGCGACACCTACATGCGGGTCACCGAGGGTTCCGTCGCCGCCCGCTTCCAGCAGCTGCGGCTCGGCATGGGGGAGGGGCTCGGCGGCCTCGTCGCGCAGACCGCCCGCCCCTACGTCACCGACGACTACTTCAAGGACGACCGCTTCCAGCACACGCAGACCATCGACACCGGCGTGCGGGACGAGGGCCTCGTCGCGATCCTCGGCGTGCCGCTCATGATCGGGCCCCACGTGATCGGGGTGCTGTTCGCGGCGGACCGGCGCGCCCGCGTCTTCGAGCGGGAGCAGATCGCCCTGCTCGGTTCGTTCGCCGCGCTGGCCGCCGCGGCCATCGACACCGCGAACCTCCTCACCGAGACCCGCTCGGCCCTCGACCGGCTGGGCCGCGCCAACGAGATCATCCAGGACCGCAGCGCGGTGATCGAGCGCGCGTCGGACGTCCACGACCGCCTCGCCGAACTCGTGCTGCGCGGCGGCGGGGTCCACGACGTGGCCGCGGCGGTCTCCGAGGTCCTCGACGGCACAGTGGAGTTCGCCGAGGCCGGCACCACCCCCGACCCGGCCCTGGAGGCGTCCCGCGCGGAGGGCCACGCCGTGCGAAGCGGCGACGACTGGGTGGCCGCGGTGACGGCCGGCGGCGAGCTGCTGGGCGCCCTCGTGCTGCGGGGCCAGCCCGGCCTCGACCCCGTCGACCAGCGCACCCTGGAGCGCGCGGCGATGGTGACCTCCCTGCTGCTGCTCGCCAGACGCTCCGCCGCCGAGGCCGAACAGCGGGTGCGGGGCGAGCTGCTGGACGACCTGCTCGACTCCCGCGACCGCGACCCGCGCCTGCTGCGCGACCGGGCGGCCCGGCTGCACGCCGACCTCGACGCCACCCACGTGGTCCTCGCCGCCCGTCTCGACGGCACGGCTGCCGACGCCGACCAAGAGGCCGCGGCCCGCCGGCGCCTGTGGTCCGCCGCCTCCCACCTCGCCGGCACTCGGCGCGGTCTGGCCGCGGCCCGCGACGGCGGCACCGTCCTGCTGCTTCCCCTCGACCCGGGTGACACGGCGACGGACCTCGCCCGCCGTACCGCCGCACACCTCGGCACCGCCGTCCACGACGCCGTCACCGTCGGCGCCTCACCGCCCGTCGAGAACCTCGCGGCCCGTCCCGACGTGGTGGCGGCGGCCTACGCGGAGGCACAGCGCTCTCTCGAAGCACTCCGGCTGCTCGGCCGGGCGGGCGACGGCGCGGCCACCGAGGACTTCGGCTTCCTCGGTCTGCTGCTCGCCGGCGACCGGGACATCTCCGGCTTCGTCGAGCGCACCATCGGACAGGTCGTGGCGTACGACGAGCGGCGCGGCACCGATCTGCTGCGGACCGTCGACGCGTACTTCGCGTGCGGCATGAGCCCGGCGCGCACCAAGGACGAGCTGCACGTGCACGTGAACACGGTCGCCCAGCGGCTGGAGCGCGTGGGCAGACTGCTGGGGGACGACTGGCAGAGCCCGGCCCGCGCACTGGAGATCCAACTGGCCCTGCGCCTGCACCGGTTGTCGTCGGCGGCACAGCACTGACCCTCGTACGCCGGTGCGTACGAGGGCCGGTGCCGTGCGGCGGGGTCAGACGGTCCGGGCGTCCGCGGGCGGGGCCACCGGGGCGGGCTCCGCGTCGGAGGGCGCGCTCACGTCGGCCAGGTCCCGGTGCCGGGTCTCCTTCGCGACGCCCACCGCGACGAGCGTGAGGAGGACCGCCGCGATCACGTACAGCGCGATCGGGGTGGAGTCGTCGTACTCGGCGAGCAGCGCGGTCGCGATGAGCGGTGCGGGCGCGCCGGCCGCGACGGAGGCGAACTGGGCGCCGATGGAGGCTCCCGAATAGCGCATCCGGGTCGCGAACATCTCGGAGAAGAAGGCCGCCTGGGGCGCGTACATGGCCCCGTGGAACACCAGGCCGACGGTCACCGCCAGGATGAGGTTGCCGAAACCGCCGGTGTCGATCAGCCGGAAGAACGGGAACATCCACAGCCCGACCCCGGCCGCGCCCAGCAGGTAGACGGGGCGGCGGCCGACGCGGTCCGAGAGGGCGCCCCAGGCGGGGATGACGGCGAAGTGCACGGCGGAGGCGATGAGCACCGCGTTGAGGGCCGTCTGCTTGGAGACACCGGCGGACGTGGTGGCGTACACCAGGATGAAGGCGGTGATCACGTAGTAGCTGATGTTCTCCGCCATCCGGGCGCCCATCGCGACCAGCACGTCACGCCAGTGGTGGCGCAGGACGGAGACCAGCGGCATCTTCTCGGGCTCCGACGCCGAGGCGCTCGCCGCCTCCGCCGCCTTGCGGGCCTCCGCCTGGGCCAACGCCTCCTTGAACACCGGTGATTCGTCGACAGACAGACGAATCCACAAACCGACCATCACCAGGACGCCCGAGAGCAGGAACGGGATGCGCCAGCCCCAGGAACCGAAGGCGCCGTCCGAGAGCGTGGCCGTCAGCAGCGAGAGCACACCGGTGGCCAGGAGCTGACCGGCGGGCGCTCCCGTCTGCGGCCAGGACGCCCAGAAGCCGCGCCGTTCCGCGTCCCCGTGCTCCGACACCAGCAGTACGGCGCCGCCCCATTCGCCGCCGAGGGCGAAGCCCTGGACGAGACGCAGCGCGGTCAGCAGGACCGGTGCCGCGACGCCGATCGTGCCGTAGGTGGGCAGCAGGCCGATCGCGAAGGTCGCGCCGCCCATCAGCAGCAGGCTCAGCACCAGCAGCTTCTTGCGGCCGAGGCGGTCGCCGAAGTGCCCGAAGACGAGCGCGCCGATCGGCCGCGCCGCGAACCCGACGGCGTAGGTCAGGAACGAGAGCAGCGTTCCGACGAGCGGATCGGAGTTGGGGAAGAAGAGCTCGTTGAAGACGAGAGCGGCGGCCGATCCGTAGAGGAAGAAGTCGTACCACTCGATGGTGGTGCCGATGAGGCTGGCGGCGACGATGCGCTTGAGACTGGAGGGTGTCGGGGGAGCGGATGCTGCGGAGGCCATGTGCGCCACTTCCTCGTGTGCGGTGGGGACGGGTACGTGTGGCACACCGTAGGAAGATGCAGGTCAGGGTCACATGTGGTGGGGCAACATAGTTCCGGGCGTGCCTATGCGTGCGGCCACCATGCCTGCCCGTGGGCGGGCCTTCCAGGGAGACGGAGGCGGCCCCGCCGACGTGAAAATCCGTCGGTGGGGCCGCGCCCTGGTCCGGGACGAGGGGGTCAGCAGGGGGAGTTGGTCTGGGTGAGCAGGCCCATCCGCCAGGGCAGCCGGAGATAGTCGCCGCCGGCGCCGGGATCCATGCCCTGGTAGACGTACTGGAGACGGCACGGGTCGATGGTCAGGGTCTGGTCGTTGGACGCCCGGACGAGTTCGCCGTGGCTGATGTCCTGAGTCCACGCGCCGCCGGGGAAGGTCACGTTCGCGCGGCCCGCGAACGGTTCGTTCTCCGTGGCCGCGAGGGGGGTCCAGGTGCCGGTGAGACTGCCGGACGTGTACGAGCGGAAGTAGCGCCGGCCGGTGGAGCCGATGGCCTCCTGGATGAGCACGTACTGGTCGCGGCCCGAGACCTTGTAGACGTTGGTGGCCTCGAAGAGGTTGAACTTGCTGTCGGACATCACCATCCGGGTGTTGCCGAAGCCGTTCGGGAAGTTGGCCAGGCTGGTCTGGGCCCGGTACACGTGCCCGTTGTCGTCACTGAAGAACAGGTGGCAGTTGCCGGCGTCGCAGATCACCCAGAAGTCGATCCACGTGCCGTCCCCCTTGTTCTGGCTGACGACGGCCGGCTCCTGGGAGATGAGGGTGCGCGGCGCGGACCAGGAGCGCGGGTCCGCCGGGTTGGTGCTGGTCGAGTAGGTCGGCGGGCCGGTCTGGTAGACCATGTACCAGAGGTTCTGCGGCGCGAAGTAGAAGACCTGCGGGGCGGCCCGGTAGCCGGGACCCATGGGTGAGTTGTCGAGGTAGCTGTGCGACGCGGAGGCGGCCTGGGACCAGTCGCCGAAGTCGAACTGCACGAGGCCCCAGCCGGAAGGGCTGGCGGTCGTCGCGAAGGTCAGCCACCGGTTGTTGTGCCGGACGATCGAGAAGTCCTTGATCGCCAGTGCCTGCGGATGCTGGGCGTCCGGCTTCGGCCCTGCCAGGACGCCGCTGGAGGACCAGCGGAACGTCGACGGCAGCGAGCCGCTGCCGGAACCGCCGCCGACGCGCACCAGTTGCCACTGCTGGTTTGCCCCGCCCCAGTCGGCGTACTGCACGACCTTGGTGCCGTCCGCGGTGGAGCCGCCCTGGACCTCGACGGCCTTGCCGCTGCCCCGGTTGACCAGCACGTACCACGCGTTCGGATCCACGGTTGCGGCCTGCGCCGTCCCGGCGGCCCCCAGGGCGGACAGGAGCGCCGCGAGTAAGGCGGTCACCGCGGTCAGGACCAGGGTTCGTCTGCCGCGCCTCCGCGATCGGCAGAACGTCATGCGCATGTCATTCACAGGTGGGACTCCTTCGCTGGGTTCTGGACGAGCGGTCACGCGGCGGACCCGCCCGGCCCTCGGTGCGCGGCCCGCCGCGGCTGCCGCCGCGACCGCGGACCCGTGGGCTCCTGGCACCCCGTGACGACATCGCGCTCTTCGGGCAGCCCGTGTTCGAGATACCGAATGCGGATCGACCTGTCGACGCTCTGGATGATAGGAGGCCGGTGCGCACCGTCAACCCCTCGCGCAGGAACCGCACTTGTCTCGAAACTTTCGGACTTCTCGGGGGCCGAGACTCCCGAGGTCATCTTCCGGTGCTGCGGCACATCGCCCCCCGACCTCCCCGGTCGCGCGCCGAAGCCGATCCGACGCCCAGTGTTGACATGTTCAGTCACCCCCCTAGGATCCGTGGGGCCTCACCAAGTTTCCGAACGCTGCTCGAAATTTCGAACTCCTCGTTTCCCTCGCGTGCTGAAGGAGCCCTTGGTGCCCAGACGATCAGGCGGACGACTGCTCCGTCTCCTCACGGCCGTCGCGCTGACGGTCGCCGCGTCCGTGACGGCCGCCGTCCAGCCGACCGCCTCGGCCGCGCCCGGCAGTCCCGCCCTCACCCCGCCACTGGGGTGGAACAGCTGGAACAGCTTCGGGTGCGGAGTCACCGAGGCGCAGGTCCGCCAGGCCGCCGACGCGATGGTGTCGTCGGGGATGCGGGACGCCGGCTACCGGTACGTGGTCGTCGACGACTGCTGGTTCGACCCGCAGCGTGACGCGTCGGGCAATCTGCGGGCCAACTCCACCAAGTTCCCCAGCGGGATGAAGGCGCTCGGGGACTACATCCACGGCAAGGGACTCAAGTTCGGCATCTACCAGGTGCCGGGCGAGCGCACCTGCGCCCAGGCCACGGGCGGCTACCCGGGCTCCACCGGCAGCCGGGGACACGAGACCCAGGACGCCGCCACGTTCGCCGCCTGGGGCGTCGACTACCTGAAGTACGACTGGTGTTCGTCCAGCGGCACCCGTGACGAACAGGTCGCGCGGTTCACGCTCATGCGCGACGCCCTGCGTGCCACCGGACGGCCGATCGTCTACAGCATCAACCCCAACAGCCTGCACGCCATCACCGGCGCCACCTACGACTGGGGCGAGGTCGCCGACCTGTGGCGGACCACCGAGGACCTGCTCGACATCTGGCAGAACGGCAACACCAACAGCTACCCCATGGGCGTCGGCAACGTCCTGGACGTCACCGCGCCCCTGGCCGCGCAGTCCGGCCCGCGGCACTGGAACGACCCCGACATGCTGGTCGTCGGCCGGCCCGGTCTGTCGCTGACCGAGTCCCGCTCCCACTTCGCCCTGTGGTCCCTGCTGGCCGCCCCGCTCATGGCCGGCAACGACATCCGCACCATGTCCGCCGAGGTGAGCGCCATTCTGCGCAACCCGCGGCTGCTGGCGGTGAACCAGGACGCGCTCGGCGCGGGCGGACGCAGGGTGCGTGACGACGGCGACACCGAGGTGTTCGCCAAGCCCCTGTCCGACGGTTCGGTCGCGGTGGGTCTGTTCAACCGGGGCGGCGGCACCGCCACCGTCACCACCACGGCCGCACAAGTCGGCCTGTCCGCGGGGCCGTTCACCCTCACGGACCTGTGGACCGGCGGCACGTCGAGCACGTCCGGGCAGATCTCGGCGAGCGTTCCCGCCCACGGCGCGGCCGTGTTCCGGGTGAGCGGCGGTACCCCCGTCGCCGCCACCACCTCACGGCTGCGCGGCAACGCGTCCGGCCGCTGCGCGGACGTGGACAACGCCTCCACCGCCCCCGGCGCCACGGTCCTGCTCTGGGACTGCCACACCGCCGCGAACCAGTTGTGGACCACCTGGGCCGGCGGCGAGATCCGGGTCTACGGCGACAAGTGCCTGGACGCCTACGACCAGGGCACCACGAACGGCACCCGCGTCATCACCTGGACCTGCAACGGCCAGAACAACCAGAAGTGGACCGTCGGTTCGGACGGCACCCTCCGCAATGTGCACGCGGGGCTGTGTCTCGACGCCGACGGTGCCGGCACCGCCGACGGGACGCGGCTGGTCCTGTGGACCTGCGACGGCCGGGCGAGCCAGAGGTGGACCCGCACATGAACCAGGCACGTGACGCCGCCGCCCGGTCCCCGGGCGGCAGCCGAGACGACGGCGCCCGGCCGCCGCGTCGGCACGGTCCTGCGCCGCGCGCCTCACGGCGCGATCCGGTTCCGGCACGGGCGTTCACCTGCGTCGTGGGGGCAAGCGGGTGAGGGTGGCGTTGCCCGTCGGAGGGGGCGTCGTTAGGACGGGCATGATCAAGAAGCTTGCCCTCGTCTCCGCCGTCGCCGCCGCTCTGCTGGCGTCCGCCCCCGCCGCCGAGGCCGCTCAGGCCACCCGTGCTCCGGCTCCGTCCGGCGGCGCTCCCCTCGTGCCCTTCCTCAACGGTGTCCTCGGGTCCCTGGAAGTGGGGCACCCGGCCACCTCCCTGCAGTCGATCCTCCCCGCGGGCACCGTCGGCCACTGAGGCCGCCGCACCCGAGGCCGCCCACGCGCCGGCCACCGGCATCTTCAGCCCGGTGACCGGCGCTCTGCCGTTCCGGGCGGCCGTTCCGTTTCCGGGCGGCGGGCGGGGCACGCCGGTCGATCAGACGCCGCCCAGGAAGCCGACCAGCTCGTGCCGGAACGCGGGGGCACCGACCGCCCGCATGTGGTCGCCGGGCACCAGGCGCAGCGTCGCGTCGGGTATGGCCTGCGCGAGCACGTGCGGACGCACCGCGAGGGGGTCGTCCCGGCCGGCGAGGACGAGCGTGGGGGCCTTGATCCTCTCCAGCGGGATCGGCCGGTCGTGGGCCGCGGCGGCCTGCGCGGCCAGGGCGGTCCGGTCGCCCCCGACGGCGTCGACGAACGCACGGAAGCCCGCTGCCGCCGGGTCGGTGACGTCGGCCGGATCGTCGGCGCGCAGGGCCTGTCGCAGCGCCCGTCCGCCGATCACCCGCGTGTCCACGCCGCCGAGTTCGACCACCGCGGCGCCCACACCGCCGACCACCAGGCGGCGTACGCGGGTGTCGGCCACGGCGGTGAGCAGCGAGACGATCGCCCCCATCGAGTAGCCCACCAGGTCGTAGGTCGGCTCCTGAAGCAGGTCGATCAGTGTCCGCACGTCCTCGGCCATGCGGGCCTCGCCGTAGGAGGCCGGATCGTGGGGTTTGTCGGAGCGCCCGTGGCCGCGGGCGTCGACGGCGGCGACCCGGCGGCCGGCGGCGGTCAGTGCCGCGACGACGCCGGGGGAGACCCAGTTGGACTCCCCGTCCGCGATGAAGCCGTGGTGCAGCAGGACCAGGGGGAGTCCGGAGGCGCCCGGCCAGACCCGGTAGGAGAGGCTGATGCCATCGGTGGCGGTGAAGACCGGCATGCGCGGTCCCTTCTCGGACGGCGGACGATCAAAGGCTGCGCCCGGCGAGCGTACTCACCGCGCCGCCGACTTCGAAGAGGGCCGGGGCCCCACTCCGGACCCGGTGGCGTACTCCCGGGGCTCCTGAGCGGGGAGCGACCTGCGTGCATCGCGCAACGAAAGCGTGGAAGAAGGCTGGCATGTCTACGAACCATGAGGACCAGCTCGCCGCGGACTTCTACGACTACGAATCCGCGCTGTCGGAGGAGGAACGCAAGACGCTGCTGAGGACGCGCGGCTTCATGCGTGAGGAGATCAAGCCGCTGCTCAACGAGAACTGGGCCGCGGGCACCTTCCCGGCCGAGCTGATCGGCAAGTTCCGCAGCAGCGGTCTCGTGGGCCTGCCCTACGAGGGCTACGGCGAGCACGGCCCGGCGGCCGGTCACCTGCTGACCGGGATGATGGCGATGGAGATGGCCCGCGTCGACGCCTCGGTCGCCACCTTCTTCGGCGTCCACAACGGGCTGGCGATGTACTCGATCCAGGCCGGCGGCAGCCAGGAGCAGCGCGACCGCTGGCTGCCGGGGATGGCGAGGATGGACACGATCGGCGCGTTCGCGCTGACCGAGGCGCTCGGCGGCTCCGACGTGGCGGTCGGCATGCGCACCACCGCGAAGCGGGAGGGCGACACCTGGGTGCTCAACGGGTCCAAGCGGTGGATCGGCAACGCCACCTTCGCCGACCATGTCGTGGTGTGGGCACGCGACCTCGACGACGACCAGGTCAAGGGCTTCGTCGTCGGAAAGGGCACGTCCGGCTTCGAGCCGCGGAAGATCGAGAACAAGACGTCGCTGCGGATCGTCGAGAACGCGGACGTCACGCTGACCGACGTACGGGTGCCGGAGAGCGACCGCCTGCAGAACGTCGAGTCCTTCCGCGACGTGGCCGAGATCCTGCGCGCCACCCGCAGCGGTGTCGCCTGGCAGGCGCTCGGCGTGATGGTCGGCGCGTACGAACTGGCGCTGGCGTACGCCACGGAGCGCGAGCAGTTCGGGCGGCCCATCGCGGGGTTCCAGCTGGTGCAGGACCTGCTGGTCAAGAGCCTGGGCGACATCACCGCCTCGTGGGGCATGCTCGTGCAGCTGGCCCGGCTGCAGGACGAGGGCGTGTTCCGTGACGAGCAGTCCTCGCTGGCGAAGGCCTACGTCACCGCGCGTATGCGGGAGGTCGTCGCCTGGGCGCGCGAGATCTTCGGGGGCAACGGGATCGTCCTGGACTACGACATCGCCCGGTTCTTCGCGGACGCCGAGGCGATCTACTCCTTCGAGGGCACCCGGGAGATGAACACGCTCATCGTCGGGAAGGCGATCACCGGTCAGAGCGCGTTCGTCTGAGCGCCGGCGGCCGGACGAGGGGCTCGCCGCCCGGCGGCGAGCCCCTCGTCTCAATCCGTGCGCGTCACGGTGAAGTGCGCCCCGTCGGGGTCCGAGAGGATCGCCTCCGTGGAGCCCATGCCGCCCTGGAGCGCGGTGCCGCCGTGGGCGCGGGCGGCGCGGGCGCAGGCCTCCACGTCCTTCACCGCGAAGTGGATCTGCCAGTGGGGCCGCAGGGTGGGGTCGGGCGCGGCCCCTAGGGCACCGGAGTGGATTCGCGCCACGATGTCGCCCCGGCTGCGGAGCACGACCTCGTTCTCCTCGTAGTCGACGTCGCAGCAGCCGGCGTGCTCGGACGCCCAGTCCAGCACCTCGCCGTAGAAGATCGCCGCGTCGAAGGCGTCACGGGTGTGCAGCCGTACGAAGGCCGGCGCCGCGCGGCGCCAGTCCTCCCAGCCGGTGACGAGCTTGCCCTCCCAGATCCCGAAGACCGCCCCGTCGCGGTCGGCCAGCAGGGCCGCCCGCCCGGGAGGGAAGGCGATCGGCCCCACCGCCGTCGTACCGCCGCGCTCCTGGCTGCGGGCCACGGCCTCGTCGGCACTCGGAACGGCGAAGTACGGGGTCCAGGCCGCGGCGATCTGCCACATGGACGCCACCGCGGCCACCCCGGCGACCGGGACCCCGTTCACGTGCGCGACCTTGAACTGCTCACCCAGCTTGACCGAGCGCCACTCCCAGCCCAGGACGGCCGCGTAGAAGTCCTGGGTGGCCCGCAGATCGCGCGCGGTCAGGCTGACCCAGCACGGGGCCCCGAAGACCGACTGGCTGGAGTAGACCTTGCTGGGGAGCGTTCTGTCGCTGTTCATGGTTCGTCGCACTGCCGTTCTGGTCTTGTCGTCGGCTCCTGAGGTCAGAGCCGGGTTGCGAAGCGCTCCCACACACGATGCTTGCCCAGCAGCCCGGTGACCTGTTCCAACACGCCCGTGCCGCTGTCCGCGGTCACCACGCCGGGAGCGTCGAGGGGGATGCCCGCGGCGGTCAGCACGGCGTCCGCGCCGGCCCAGCCGCCGATGGCCTTGCCGTGCCGGAACGCCTCCGCCAGCATCAGCGTCACCCGCGGGTCCGCGGGCGCGTCGACGGCGCCGTCGCCCGCCTTGGCGTCGCGCGCTCCGAAGGCGTCCTTGGCGGGACCCGGGACGCCCGCCAGGAGCAGCGCGTCGCACTCCACGGACCGGGCCGTCGCGAAGCTGCGCTGCACCGTGAGCGGTTCGCCGTCCGGGTCGAGCTTCCCGCCGGTGGGGGCGATGACCAGCGGCACCATGCCGGCGTCCAGGACGGCCTGCTGGACGGCGCGGACACCGTCGAGGTCACCCTGTGCGTCCGTCACGATTCCGATGACGCGTCCCTCCAGCGGCCACACCTTGCCAAGCTGGGACAGGGCCGGGCTCGGCTGGGGTGTCAGCAGGGGCTCCGTGGCCTCCGGGGCCGGCAGCCCCAGTCCCGAGGCGACCTGCTCGCACAGTTCCGGGTCGATGTTCGCGAGCACCTGAAGCGCCCGCTCCTTGATCGCCTGCTCGTAGCACTTGCCCAGCTCGAAGGTGTACGCGCCCACGATGTGCTCGCGCTCGGTCGGGGTCATGCTGAGCCAGAACAGACGCGGCTGGGAGAAGTGGTCGGAGAACGACGCGGGCGCCTCACGGACCTTGCGGGCGGCGGGCACCTCGACCGGGGTCTCGACGTACGCGCCCGTGTCGGCGCCGGCCGTGAACGGGCAGCCGCCGTCAAGGGAGTTCGGCCGGTAGGGGGCCACTCCGGTGTGCACCGCCGTCTGGTGCATGCCGTCGCGCAGCATGTCGTTGACGGGCGCGTGGGGACGGTTGATCGGGAGCTGGCCGAAGTTGGGGCCGCCGAGCCGGCTGATCTGCGTGTCCAGGTAGGAGAAGAGCCGCCCGGCCAGCAGCGGGTCGTCGGTGACGTCGATGCCGGGGACGAGGTGGCCGGGGTGGAACGCGACCTGCTCGGTCTCCGCGAAGTAGTTGGTCGGGTTGGCGTTGAGCGTCAGCATGCCGATCGGCTGCACCGGCGCCAGCTCTTCGGGCACGATGTTGGTCGGGTCGAGGAGGTCGATGCCCTCGAACGTCTGGTCAGGGGTGTCCGGGAACGCCTGGATGCCCAGCTCCCACTGCGGGTACGCGCCGGCCTCGATCGCGTCGGCCAGGTCCCGTCGGTGGAAGTCCGGGTCCATGCCGTTGACGATCTGGGCCTCCTCCCACACCAGCGAGTGGACACCGAGCTTCGGCTTCCAGTGGAACTTCACCAGCGTGGTCGCGCCCTCGCCGTTCACCAGCCGGAAGGTGTGGACGCCGAAGCCCTCCATCATGCGGTACGAGCGCGGGATGCCCCGGTCGGACATGTTCCACAGGGTGTGGTGCGTGGCCTCGGTGTGCAGCGTGACGAAGTCCCAGAACGTGTCGTGGGCGCTCTGCGCCTGCGGGATCTCGCGGTCGGGGTGCGGCTTCCCGGCGTGGATGATGTCCGGGAACTTCACCGCGTCCTGGATGAAGAAGACCGGGATGTTGTTGCCGACCAGGTCGAAGGTGCCCTCGCTGGTGTAGAACTTCGTCGCGAAGCCCCGGGTGTCGCGGACGGTGTCCGACGAGCCGCGCGAGCCCAGGACCGTGGAGAACCGGACGAACACCGGCGTCTCGACGTCCTTGCCGAGGAACGCCGCCTTCGTGACGTTCGCGGCGGTGCCGTAGCCCTGGAAGACGCCGTGGGCGGCCGCGCCGCGCGCGTGCACCACGCGCTCCGGGATGCGCTCGTGGTCGAAGTGGGTGATCTTCTCCCGCAGGTGGTGGTCCTGGAGGAGGACCGGTCCCCGGGCTCCGGCCTTCAGCGAGTGGTCCGTGTCGTACAGGCGGGCCCCCTGGGCCGTGGTCAGGTACGCGCCTCCCTGAGCCCGGTCGGTCGGGGCGGCGCCGGTCGGCAGACCGGTCGGGCCGACCGTCTCGGGGGCGCCCTGGTCCGGCTTGGGCGGCAGCGGCTCGCGCGGTTCGGTGGGCTCGGCGACCGTCGGCGGCTGCACGGCGGGCTTGCCCGGCACGGAGCTCGACGGGTCGGTCTCACGGATCGCGTCGACGACCTTGTCGGCCGTGGCCTTCAGGGGGTTCTTCTCAGTCATCACACTTCCAAGGGGGTCGGGGATCGCCTGGGTACCCGGGCCCCGCTGGTCGAATCGCACGTCGCGCGCGGGCTCCTCGACCTGCGGGCGGCGGCCGGCGGTGTCGCAGACCGGGCGGTCGGTGCTCAGCGCCCCGGTGCCCGGACGGGACGGGCGCGCTACGAGGTGCCGACGACCACGACTCTGCCGGTCCTGGCGGCCGAGTACCCCTCGCACCCGGGCCAAACGGGTCACGGAGCCGACCGCCCCCCACCGTTCGCCCGGCCCTCCTGACGGGAGACCTGTCCGCAGACGCAGTTCCGGGCCGCCTGTCTCCCCGGCCCACACGGCCGACGCCTGCCCTCCCGCGGACGCGGTGATACCACCCGGCGCACCTCGCACCGGGACCCCGCGTGCCCGCACGGGTTTCCCGGCGGCGACGAGGGGGACCCGTGACGGACGACAGACAGCGCGGAACAGAGCCAGTCCCGAGCGGAACCGGGCAGAAGGAAGATGAAGAGCCGTGACCACGGACGTCAGAAGAGAGAACGCCTCCCGCCGCCCCGAGACGGGATGGGCGGAAGCCCGTCGCCGGCGGGAGCGTGCCATACGGACCTGCGTCCCGGCGACGGCCGACGGCGACACCCGCCAGGCCCAGGCGGGCCCTGAGTGGAACATCGTCAGAGGCGAGGACTGACCGGCGGTTCCGCGCCGGGTACCGACCCGCGAGGGAAGGCAAGGGAAAAGACCGGGAGCCGGAGAGACGTCACGTCTCTCCGGCTCCCGGCACGCCCTGTCGCGCCCGCGACCGGTCCGGGACCGCCATGCCTGAATTGCCGGTTACGGGGGACTCTCCGGGCATGCGCGATGTGCGACGGCGCCCGCCGAGACGCGGGAGCGGGCAGACGGCCGGTGTCAGCACCGGCGGACGCGGTACAGCCGGGAGGCCCGGGCGCGGTGGCGGGCCTGCGGGGCCGGGTACCCACCTGCGCGAAGGACGAGGTGTGCTTCACCTATCCGGCGAAGTAGTCCAAGACGCAGACGCGTGCCCTGGTCGACGAACCCGCCTGCCGGGCCCTGCGCTCACTGCTGCGCCGCCGCGGCGGCGGTCCCCGGCTGTTCGCCTACCGGGACGCCGGGACCTGGCACGACCTGCGCGCGGAGGACCTCAACGCCTACCTGCGCGACCACACGGGCGCGGACATCACCGCCAAGGACTTCCGCACCTGGCACGCCACCGTGCCGGCGTCCGTCGCCCTCGCCGTGTCCTGGCGGGTCGCGGGCGACTCCAAGGCCGCCCGGAAACGCGCGATCACGCGTGCCGGGAAGGAGGTCAGCGGCTACCTGGGCAACACCCCGGCGGTGTGCCGGGCGTCGTACATCAACCCGCGGGTCGTCGAGCTCCTCGAGGAGGGCCGGACCATCGCGCCCGACCTCGACCGGCTCGGCGACGGCGCCGCCTTCGGCCGGCCCGCCACCCAGGGGCCCATCGAGGAGGCGGTGCTGCGCCTCCTCGCATAGCGCGGCGGTTCGTGTGGGGCGGTGGCACCGGGGAACCCGGACGGCCCGTCCGGCGGAGCCCCGCCCCGCGGACGCTCCGGTACGAGGGCAACACCGCCGGGGCCGCATGGCTCCGGACCCGCACGAGAGGACCCACGACGTGACGGACTCACCCGGCAAGAAGATCGTCGTCACCGGAGCCACCGGCAACGTCGGCACCAGCGTGGTGCGCCTGCTCAGCGAGGACCCCGAGATCGGTTCCGTGGTGGGCCTGGCACGCCGGGTCCCGGACTGGTCGCCGCCCCGCACGACGTGGCACGCGGTGGACCTGGAAGAGGACACCGACCCCGTCGAGCTGTTCCGCGGCGCGGACGCCGTCGTCCACCTCGCCTGGAAGTTCCAGCCCGCCCGGGACCCGGCCGTCACGTGGCGCACCAACGTCCTGGGCAGCGCCCGCGTCTTCGAGGCCGTCGCGGCAGCCGGCGTCCCGGCGCTCGTCCACGCCTCGTCCGTCGGGGCGTACTCGCCCGGCCCCGACGACCGTGCCGTCGACGAGTCCTGGCCCACCCACGGCTGGCCCGGAGCCGCGTACACCCGCGAGAAGGCCTACCTGGAGCGCGTCCTCGACACCTTCGAGCGCGACCACCCCGAGACACGCGTCGTGCGGATGAGGCCCGCGTTCCTGTTCAAGCGGGAGTCCGCCAGCGAACAGCGCCGCATCTTCGGCGGCCGCTTCCTGCCCGGCCCCCTGATGAGGCCCGAGGCGCTGCCCGTCGTGCCCGACATCCCAGGGCTCCGCTTCCAGGCGCTGCACACGGACGACGCGGCCGAGGCGTACCGTCTCGCGGCGCTGGGCGACGTACGCGGTGCCTTCAACATCGCCGCCGACCCGCCGCTCGACGCCAAGGTCCTCGGCGAGCTCTTCGATGCCAGGCCCGTGCGCCTGCCGAGCCCGGTCGCGCGCACCGGACTGGCGGCGGCGTGGGCGCTGCACCTCCTGCCGGCCTCGCCGCAGCTCTTCGACGCCGTGCTGCGGGTGCCGCTGCTGGACTGCACACGCGCCCGCACCGTGCTCGGCTGGCAGCCCCGGCACACCGCCGTCGAGGCGCTGGAGGAACTGCTGGCGGGCATGCGCCGCGGCGCGGGGGCGGACACCGCCCCGCTCCAGGGCCACACCGTCGGCTGACGTGTGGACCACCGTCCGCTGGGCACCCACGACCAGGCGTACGCGCCACGCTTCCCCCAGAGCGAGAAAGGCAGCACCCCATGAGTGACCACGGGCAGCAGAACCCCGTCGACAAGCACCCGCAGCCCGACTTCCCGCAGCAGGAACAGCAGCACCCCGGCTGGACCGGCCCCATGGACCCGCCGCCGGACCACGGCGAGGAGTCCTACCGGGGCAGCGGCCTCTTGGCGGACCGCAAGGCACTGGTGACCGGCGGGGACTCCGGCATCGGCCGTGCGGTGGCGCTCGCCTACGCCCGCGAGGGCGCGGACGTCCTGTTCACGCACCTGCCCGAGGAGGCCGAGGACGCCCGCGAGACCGCCCGCCTGGTGGAGGAGGCCGGGCGCAAGGCGGTCGCCGTGCCCTGCGACATCCGCGACGAGGAGCAGTGCCGTCGGCTGGTCGAACGCGCGGTCGCGGAGTTCGGCCGCATCGACGTCCTGGTGAACAACGCCGCGTACCAGATGTCCCAGCCGGACGGGATCTCCGCCATCTCGACGGAGCAGTTCGACCGGGTCGTGCGCACGAACCTGTACGGCATGTTCTGGCTCTGCAAGATGGCCCTGCCGCACATCCCCGAGGGCGGTTCGATCATCAACTCGACGTCCGTGCAGGCCTACAAGCCGAGCCCGCACCTCCTCGACTACGCCATGACCAAGGGCGCGATCGTGACGTTCACGCAGGGACTGGCGCAGATGGTCGCCGGTGACGGCATCCGCGTCAACGCCGTCGCCCCCGGACCGGTCTGGACGCCGCTCATCCCCGCGACCATGCCGGACACGACCGAGTTCGGGAAGCAGTCCCCGCTGGGCCGGCCCGCGCAGCCCGCCGAGATGGCCCCCGCGTACGTCTTCCTCGCCTCGCAGCACGCCAGCTTCATCACCGCGGAGATCATGAACGCCACCGGCGGGACGCCCCTGCCCTGACCGGGCCGCGGACGGGCGACGAAGAACGACTGACGACTGACAACCGGCGATTCACGACGACAGGAGGACGGTGCGACAGCGGGTGACGGAACGGAAGGCCGCGAAGGAACGCCATGTCGTTCTGCACACCCTGCGCTGGGAAGCGGGGGAGATCGGACGCTCCGTGCACCGGGCCTTCACGGTGGCGGGATCGGAGCGCAACACCGCGGTGCAGTCCCTCAAGGCGGCGGCCGCGGCCGTGCTGGCCTGGGCGGTGGCCGGCTGGTGGTGGGAGGCGCCGATGGCGCTGATGGCTCCCTGGACGGCGCTCTTCCTCATGCACAACACCGTCTACCGCTCCCTGCTGTCCGCGCTCCAGCAGTTCGTGGTGGTGCTGATGGGCACACTTCTGGCCGCCGGAGCGGGAGTGCTGACGCACAACGAGATGGCCGCGATGGCCCTGGCCCTCCCCGTCACCGTCCTCCTCGGCAACTACGCCCGCTTCGGAAGCAACGGCCTCTACGCGCCGACCGCCGCGCTGTTCGTCCTCGTCTACGGCTCCTACACCGGCGCCGACATCCTCCACCGCCTCCTGGAGACCCTCCTCGGCGCGGTCATCGGCATCGGGGTCAACGCACTCGTCTTCCCGCCCGTCCACACGCGGCGCGTGACGCAGCTGCGCGAGCAGCTCCCGCACTCCTGCGGTGACCTGCTGCACCACGCCGCCGACGAACTGGCGGCGGACTACGACCCGGAGCAGGCCCGGCGCTGGTACGAGTCCGCGCAGCGCCTCACCGATGTGGTGACCGAACTGCGGGAGGCCCGCCGCTGGTCGGCCGAGAGCTACCGGATCAACCCGGCGCGCCGACTGCGCCGCGTCCCGACCGAACCCCCGGCCGCCTGGGACTTCGTCTGGGACCAGGTCACCGAGCACACCGCGCGGACCATGCGCACGCTGACCGAGGCCGCGGTACGGCCGCCGCTCCCGGCCGAGGCGCGGGACGCCCTCGCGGCGCTGCTGCGGGCGGCGGGCGACACCTGCCTGCTCGACGACCACCTCCGCGAGGGCGGACGACCGGACGACGCGCGGACGCACGAGGCCCGGCGGGCGCTCGCCCGGGCCTCCGCGGCCCACCGCCGCCTGACCGCGGCGGCCCGGACCGGCCGCGGGCTCACGTCCACCACGGGAGGCGTGATCGCCGACACCCGGCGTCTCCTGTCGGCCCTGCTGCGCGTCGCGGACCCCGACGCGGCCTTCGACCCGCAGCTTCCCGACCAGCGCGAAACGCCGGAGCCGGCGCGCCACTGAGCCGTCCGGGCGTCGCCGCGCTTCGGTCTCGGCGGCCGGGGAACCCGGGCCGCATGAACACGTACGCGGACGAGCAGAAGTCGTACTGGATCGAGACGGCGCCCTCCGGAGACCTTCAGCCGTCCCTGGACGCGGACATCACGGTCGACGTCGCCGTGATCGGCGCCGGGATCGCGGGCCTCAGCACGGCGTGGGAGCTGGCGCGCCGAGGGCGCAAGGTGGCGGTGCTGGAGGCGGGCCGCATCGCGGCGGGCGTCACCGGTCACACCACGGCCAAGGTCAGCGCCCTGCACACCCTCGTCTACGCGCGCCTGCGGCAGACCCGGGGCGCCGAGGGGGCCAGGCTGTACGCCCGCTCGCAGATGGAGGCCATCCGGCACGCGGCCGGGATCGTGGACGAGCTGGGCATCGCGTGCGACTGGGAGGACACGGCCGCCTACACCTTCGCGCAGGACCCCTCCGGCGTGGACGAGCTGAAGGCGGAGGCGGAGGCCGCCCGGGAGGCGGGACTGCCCGCCGAGTACGTGACCGAGACGGGACTGCCATTCCCCGTCGCGGGCGCGGTGCGGGTCACGGAGCAGGTCCAGTTCCATCCGCGCAAGTACCTCCTCGCCCTCGCCGACGACCTGCGCCGGCAGGGCGTGGTGATCCACGAGAAGACCAGGGTCGTCGGACTCAAGGAGGGCGAGCCCTGCCGCCTCACGACCGAGAACGGGTCCACGGTGACGGCAGCGGACGTCGTCGTCGCCACGCACTACCCGATCTTCGACCGGGCGCTGCTCTTCACCCGCCTCTCCCCGCGCCGCGAACTCGTCCTGGCCGCGCCGGTCCCGGCCGAGCTCGATCCGCACGGCATGTTCATCACCCAGGAGCAGGGCACCCGCTCGGTGCGCACCGCCCCCTACGGAGACGGGCAGCGCCTGCTGATCGTCACCGGTGAGCACTTCACGCCCGGTACCGCCGACGTCGAGGAGCGGTTCGGGCGGCTCGCGGGCTGGGCCACGAAGCACTTCGGCACACTCGACTTCACCCACCGGTGGGCCACGCAGGACAACGACCCCACCGACACCGTGCCGCTCGTCGGGCCGATGCACGCGGGCAGCCGGCACACCTACGTGGCCACCGGCTTCGGCGGCTGGGGCATGAGCAGCGGCGTCATGGCGGGCCGGCTCCTGGCGACCCTGATCAGCGGGGAGAAGTCGCCGTGGAGCGACCTGTACGACCCGCGGCGCCTGCTGCCGGCGGTGCGGGAGGCACCGACGTTCCTCAAGAACCAGGCGAAGGTCGCGGGCCACTTCCTCGGGGACCGGCTGTCGTCGGGTCCGGCGCACTCGGTGGACGACATCGCGCCCGGGGACGGAGCGGTGGTGCGGGTCGAGGGCAAACGCTGCGCGGTCTACCGCGACGACAGCGGACAGGTGCACGCCGTCTCCGCGCGGTGCACGCACATGGGCTGCCTCGTGGCCTTCAACCGCGCGGAGCGGGCCTGGGAGTGCCCCTGCCACGGCTCCCGTTTCGGCACCGACGGCGAGATCGTCCAGGGTCCCGCCACCCGTCCGCTCGAAAAGCGCGACATCTGATCCGCGTACGGTCCGTCGGCGCCACCGCACCGGGGGTCCGCGTCCTGTCCGCGTGAGGCGGCGCGACGATGCGGGCGGCGGCGGCCGGCGGCGAAGAGGCAGAGGTCAGCGGGGGTCCGTGCAGGGGACATAGGTGGATTACTTGTCCGTTGCGGGGTACCCGGCAGCCATGAAAGCGACGGGATACGAACTGGCTGTTTTCAAGGACGCGGCATTCGGCGTGATGGGCGCCTTCGTGGGCGGTCTGATCATCGCCGGCGCGCTGATCTGGGCCGTACGCCTCGGTATCAAGACGCGGCGCCGCGAACCAGCGCCCCCGAAGCCCGAGGAGCAGCCGAAGCTTCCCCCGACCGGACCCGTCCACGAGACGCGTGAGACGCGCGAGCCGAACGAGGTCCCGCGGGCCGGGAGCGAGGGCGAGCGGCTGCGGCCCCAGCAGGTCCACCAGTCGGGCAGCAGGACCGCCGACGAGGAGCAGCCGCGTCCCCGCTGGGAGTCGGGCTCCAGCGGTTCCTTCGGAAGCGGCGGCTCCGGCAGCACCTGACAGCACCCGCCGCACGGGGGCGGAGCATGAGGGGGACTCGAACGGTACGGGGTTCGGAAAGGTAGCCCCGTTGGGCTCTCCACGCCGTGAGGCGCGGAGGGCTCAAGCCGTTTCCGGGGTCCTGCCGTCCGAGGAGGCGCGGTCCCGTCACCGCGGAGAACACGTGCCGACGCCCGTCGGCGCGTCCATCGAACGAATCCGCGGCACGCAGAACAATACGTGAACCGTATTTCGCCCTTTTGTATACGCGAATGTCTGGCCATATGCTGGGCTCATGGGCGGAGTACCTGAGACACATACGGGCTGGACCTTTCTCACCAATCACGCCCGCGTGCTGGCCGCGATCGCCGAGGATCACACCACCCGGATCCGCGACATCGCCGCCCGTTGCCGGCTCACCGAGCGCGCGGTGCAGAAGATCATCTCCGATCTGGAGCAGGACGGGTACCTCACCCACACCCGGCAGGGACGCTCCAACCAGTACCGCATCCAGACGGGCACGCTGCTCAGGCACCCCGCGGACTCCAACCTCACGGTGGGGGACCTGCTGTCGCTCCTGGCGCAGCACGACCGTCGGCACGGCGACCAGGATGCGCAGCGGCAGACCGAGCCGAGCCACGCGGGCGGTCCGAAAGCCGACCATTGAGTCATGCCCACGGACGGCCGGTGCCGGTTCCGTGGGCACGGGACGGTGACGGAGCCAACGCACTCCCCGGGCCCCGGAGTTGACGTCGACCGCCGACACACACGTGAGGCGGCAGGATGCCGAACTGATCGTCGACTGGGCCCGCGTCGGGCCGGCTGCCGGCTGAGATCAGGGACCGGCTGGAGCGCGGATGTTTCCGTGCCGCGGATGCCGGGCGCGTTCCGCCAGCACTTCAACTCCCCTCCTTGTGCGCTCAGTTGGACTGCGTCAGGACCTCAGGCGTTCCAGAAGCAGACGCATCGCCCGGTGCACCGCCTCCCGTGACTCGTCCGTCGGGTCGAGCGTCTCGAACATGTGATGGCCGTGCGGTACGTCGACCACCTCGACGTCCGCCCCGCACTGCCCGGCCGCCGTCAGGAACTCCTCCACGGTGGCGGCGATCTCGGCTTGTTCGCGTCCCGCCCGGGTGAGCACCACGGGCAGTGAGCCCGCCTTCGCCACCGCCTCCACCGGACGGAAGCGGACGTCGGTCAGCCCCCAGCCCTGCAGCGGCGCGAGCACCGGGTAGGTGGCGGCGAGGCAGCGCAGCCAAGCCGGTGGGCCCGCCAGCCAGTCCGCCGTGAGCAGGCCACCGCCCGAGAAGAACCACAGCGCGACCCGATCCCCGTCCACCCGCGGATCGGCCCTGACGAACTCGACGGCGGCGGCGACGTCAGCGGCTGCGCGCTCGTAGCCGTCCAGGCCGTGCAGGCGGTGGTCGAGTGTCGCAGCCACCACTCCCTGTCCCGCCGCGTAGCGCGCGTACCCCGTCAGGGTCGGCCAGTCCCGGGGCGTCGGCCGGGCCCCGGCGGGCACCGGACCGCCGTGCACGAAGACGACCGCCGGCCGCGGTTCCTCGGCCTCGGGAACGTACAGATCGACGTTCCCGGTCCGTTCACGCGGCAGTTGGGGCACGTCGAGAAGGAACGGCCGCAAGTGCGGGGGTGGTTGGGCGGCACCGGGCGGCCTCAGTCGGTGCCCCTCACCGGCGGCGGCCCGCAGCAGGACCTCGGCCAGTTCGGCTGGGCAGGACAGCATCGGCCAGTGTCCGGTGGGGAGTTCGAAGAAGGTGACCTTCTCGTCGGTGAGCGCCCGCAGCGCGGGATCGCCGAAGTCCACCTGCATCTGGACCAGTTCGATGCTCGCGCCGTTCTCCGTGCACAGCACACCGGTGCTGGGCACCCCGTCCACGGCGCCGGTCAGCCGCAGCGGCTGGAGCAACGTGCCGAGCGGCTGGGGGAAGGCGAGGGCGGTGAGCCGGTCCAGCGCCGCGTCGGACAGACCAGCGGTGCTGCCCCAGCACCCCCACTTCCCGCGGGCCGGGGGGCGCAGCTCTCCGTCCGCTCCTTCGGCCCCGTCAGCCGCCGCACCGGCCCCGGCGTCCTCCGCGAGGCGCCGGCGCAGGGCCTGGTCGGGCACCGCGGCCAGGGCCGGCACGCCGTCCTGGGGCATCCCCGCGTCCAGGTGGACCACACGTGCGACGCGCCCGGCGCGGCGGTCGGCGGCGCCCCGTACCGGATGGATGCCGTAGTCGTGGCCGACCAGCACCAGATCCCGGCCGCCCGCCGGACCCGTCGAGTCGATCACCGCCAGTACGTCCGCGACATGCGTCTCCAGGTCGACGACGGCGCCTGTCGCGGCGCGCGGGCCCCCGAGCCCGGTGAGGGCCACCGTGTGCACCTCGGCTCCGGCCGCGGCCAGCCGTGCCGCCGTCTCCTCCCACACCTGTGGGCCGGTGAACGCGCCCGGCACCAGGATGAATGCGGTCATGGTCCTCTCCTCGGTAGGTCGTTCCGTTGGTGGTGGGCGGACCGTCCCGATCACTCGGCCGCGCCCGCCGGTACCGTAGGAACTCCCCCTGAGGGAGGTTCAAGTGTTCCTGTCGCACGACGGTCTGTGCAGCATCGGAGAGCTCGCCGAACAGGCGGGTGTCACCGTCAAGACGGTGCGCTTCTACTCCGACCGCGGACTGCTGCCCGAGGCGTCCCGCAGTGCCGGCGGGCACCGCCGGTACGGCCCCGACGCCCTCGACCGGCTGCGGCTGATCCGCTCCCTGCGCGCTCTCGACCTGCCCCTTCCAGAGGTGCGCCGCATCCTGGACGAGGAGGACGGGGCGGCCGCGACGGGCGGCGCCCTGGAGGACGCCGTCGCCGGGCAGCTGCGCGAGCTCGGCTCCCGCCTTCGGGCCCTGCGCTGGCGGGAGGCGGCCCTGCGGCTGGTGCAGGAGTCCCCGCCCGACGAGCGGGCCGACCGGCTGCTCCTGGTCGGCGCCGTGACCGTGCCGCCGAGCACCGCCCCGCTGGCCCGGTTCTGGCGGGCCTGGCTGCCGCCGCGGATGCCGGCCCGCTCGACCGCGGCGTTCCTGGAGGCGACGGTCCCGCAGCCGCCCGACGACCCGGCGCCGGCCCAGGTCCTCGCCTTCGCCCGGCTGAACGCCCTCACCCTCGGGTCCTGCCCGGGCACCGGACGGCCCCAGCCGGAGGCACACCGGACCGCGGGTGCCCGCGGGGCCGCGGTCCTGTACGCGGGCCTCGCCGAGGCCTACGAACTGGCGGGCGCCCTGCTGCGTCGGGGCCGGGCACCCCGGCCGGGTGAGGCGCTGGACTGCTTCGTCGCCGCGTACGTGAGCGCGTACGGCACCCGGGACACCCCGGACTTCCGCCGCTCGCTGGCCCGGCAGCTCGCCGCCGACCCGCGGATCGACCGCTACTGGGAACTGGTGGCCGAGGTGATCACCCCGCCGGGCGGCCCGACGGAACCGACGCCGGGGTCCGCGCACGACTGGCTGCTCGCGGCCCTGGACGCGCAGACGACCGCCACCGCGGCCTGAGCCGCCGGCCCCGACGGAGGCCACGGGGTCAGCGGGCGCGCGGGGTGACCAGACCGGACTCGTAGGCGAGCACGACGAGTTGGGCGCGGTCCCGGGCCCGCAGCTTGCCCATCGCCCGGTTGACGTGGGTCTTCGCCGTCAGCGGACTGATCACCATGCGGCCGGCGATCTCGTCGTTGGACAGGCCCTGGGCGACCAGGGCGACGGCCTCGCGCTCGCGTCCGGTCAGCTCCTCCAGACCCGCGCCGACGCTCGTGCGCAGCGGCTGGGTGACGTACCGGTTGATCAGTGTGCGGGTGATCGACGGGGCGAGCAGCGCGTCACCGCGGGCGGCGACGCGCACCGCGTGCAGCAGGTCCTCCGGCACGATGTCCTTCACCAGGAACCCGGCCGCGCCGGCCCGCAGCGCGTGGAAGACGTACTCGTCCAGGCCGTAGTTGGTCAGGATGACGACGTGCACCGCGGCCAGGGCCGGGTCCGCGGCGATGCGCCGGGTCGCCTCGATGCCGTCCACGACCGGCATCTGGATGTCGACCAGCGCCACGTCCGGCAGGTGCTCGCGGGCGAGGGCGAGCCCCCGCTCCCCGTCGGCGGCCTCGGCCACCACAACGATGTCGTCCTCCAGGTCGAGCAGCGCGCGGAAGCCGCTGCGGATGAGCGGCTGGTCGTCGACCAGCAGGACCCGGATCACGACGTGCCGTCCACGGGAAGCTCGGCCTGCACGGTGAAGCCGCCCCCGCTGCGCGGTTCCGCGCGCAGCCGCCCGCCGAGTGCGGTCACCCGTTCCCGCATCCCCAGCAGCCCGACGCCCGGCACCGGGGCGGCGGACGCCGTCGCCCCGCCGTCGTCGTCCACCCGCACGGCGAGAGCCTCCGGGCGGCAGTCGATCCGTACGTCGGCCGAGGCGGCGGCCGCGTGCCGGGCGACGTTGGTGAGGGACTCCTGGACGATCCGGTACACGGTCCGGCCCACCGCCGCCGGCACGTCGTCCCGCTGCCCCTCGATGGTCAGCGTCGCGTCCAGGCCGCTCCTGCGGGCCCGTTCCACCAGCTCCGGGACGTCGGCGAGGCCGTGCGGCGGTGCCGTGTCGTCGTCGCGCAGCGCGCTCAGGGTCGCGCGCAGCTCCCGGCTCGCCTCACGGGAGGCCTCCTGGATCGCCAGCAGCGCCTCCGGCACCTGGGTGTCCTGCCTGCGGGTGAGGTGGACGGCGACCTCGGACTGCACCTTGATGATCGAGATCTGGTGCACCAGCGAGTCGTGCAGCTCGCGCGCGATGTGCAGCCGCTCCTCGTCCGCCCGCCTCCGTGCCGTCTCCTCCCGGGTCCGCTCGGCCTCGTCCGCCCGCCTCTCGGCCTGCCGCAGCGCTTCTCCCGCGGCACCGGCCGCGATCAGCCAGGCCAGCTCCAGGGCGCCCCGGGCCCGCGCGAACGCCTCACCGGTGTCGTGCAGCGAGACCAGGACCGCGAGCGGGAGAGCCGCCAGCATGGACACGCTCGCCACCACCGTGACCAGGCGGTGCCCCGCCCGCATCGCGGCGTACACCGCGAAGAGGAACGCGATGGCCGGTACGTCGAAACCGGCCGCCTGGTACCCCACGGCGCACAGTCCGGTGACGGCCAGGACGGGAACCGGGGCCCTGCGCCCGGTGGCCAGCGCCAGGCCGCCCGCCACCAGCAGCACCTGGCCCAGAAGTGCGGTGCCGCCGACCGGAAGCGGCTCCGACAGCCCCGCGACCAGCAGCGTCGCGGCGACGCCTACGGCGGTCACCCAGTCCCTGACACCGGCCGGAATCCCGGGCCGTCCTCTGCTCATGCGCGCACCCTAGCCGCAGGCCACCGTCCGGCGAGTCCCGCCGGCGGACGACCGTCCGGCTACCGCGTACGCAGTACTTCGCCGGCTCCTGCCGCGTCCGCGGCAGCCGTCCGCCCCGGCGGTGGCAGGGCGAAGTGTCTCCTCCCGCCGGACGACCCGCGGGTGCGACGGGCGGAAGGATCGGACCACATCCCAGAGGGCCGGCCCGGGCCCCCGCAGCGAGACGCGGGCGGCGCGCACGAGGAGAGACACATGAACGCATCGAGAACCCGCACCCCCGTCCGAGCCGTCCTCGGCGCGGCCGGAGCCGCCCTGCTCGCGGTCGTCGGGTCGGCTGGTCCTGCCGCCGCGCACGTCTCCGTCGCCGCCGGCGGTGTCGGCAGCGGCTCCGGGCGCACCGGGGCCGTCGTGGCCGGACTGGTGGCGCTGACCGGCGTGGTCGCCGGCGGACTCGCGCTGGCCCGCTCCGCCGGACGGACGGGCGACGGCTCCGGGCGGGACGGGGCGGTGGTGGCCGTCGTGACGGGGCTGCTGGGCATCGCCCTCGCCGTGCTCCATCTCGCCACCTCCAGCGGCGGTTTCGGCACGGGTAACGGGCGCGCGGGGGCCGTGGTGGCACTGCTCCTGGCGCCGGTGGCCTTGGTCCTCGGCGGGCTCGTCGTGCGCCGCACCCACCGCACCGGGTGACCCCGCCGCCGGCGCGGGCCGGACGCGGACGAGCGCACGGCCACGGGACGCGCTCCCCGGGCAGGATCCGCCGCGCCGATCCGCAAGCGCGGCCGGGCCCTCAGCCGAGGACGAACGGGAGCCTCGCCCCCAGTTCGCCCAACTCGGCCGTCTCCGCGCCGGTCGGGGCTCGCCGTCCGGTGCCGACCAGCAGCGCGTCCGTGTCGGAGAGGGCGGCGGGGAAGGCGGCCCCGGCGATGCTCTCCAGCAGCTTCCGCGACCGGGCGAGGCCCTCCGGCGGCGGTCCCGCCACGGCGGGGAGGTGCGCCACGAGGTCGAGATGGTGCAGCGTCCACTCCAGGACGTACGCCGAGAGGTAGTCGCCCGCGGTCAGGACCTCCCCGCGAGTGCTCACCCGCCGGGCGGGGTCGGCCAGTTCGGCCGCGCGCCCCGCGGCGGAGCCGACGTCGTCCAGATGGAACCGCAGCAGCTCCGGCTGCTCGTACGCCGCGGCCAGCCGGACGGTCAGCGCGTCGAGCGGATCGTCGCCGGTCGGCGGTGTCCCGCTGACCTCCCAGTAGGTCACGGCGTCGCGCGTCGGCTCCGTGGAGGCGGGCGTCACCAGCGTGATCAGGACGTCCTGCGCGTCGATGACCAAATGGCACACCAGGTCCCGGACGAGCCAGCCGGCGCACCCGGAGGGCCGCGCGAAGTCCTCGTCCCGTAGCTCTGCGACAGCGCCCCGAAGGGCCGCCCACGTATGTGAGAAGAGAGTCACGTCGGCACGGTAGTGCCTCGACCGCGGCGGCCGCCGCCGGATCACGCCCGTGCCGCTCGCCCGGACCTTCCTCCGGCGGCCGCCGACGGCAGGGAACGACTTCGGCGACGTTCGAAGCGTCGGCCCACCGTGGACGCCGGAACGTACCGTGCCGGCTGGTGTGCGACCCCGACGCGGACGCCGTCGCCCCGTCTGTTGCCGTCCGGTGACGAACGGGACGGATCCGTAGCGGTGGGAGGGGGCAACGGTCGGGGACCGTCGCGGGTCGTACGTGGCGTGGTGGGTGACCGGAGGCATGATCCGGTGTGACCCGCGCATTCTGACGAACCGTCAACAGGGGGAACCATGAACATCCGTACTCGCGGCACGCAGCTCGTCCTGGCCGCCGTCGCGGTCGGCGCGGCGGTGACGGCGACCGCCGTACCGGCCAGTGCCTCGGCTGCCGCGTCCGACTCGCCGGCCTTCCTGGAGCCGGGCGAACTGCCGCCGCACCCGTCGTCGGCCTGGTTCGCCGGTGACGTGACCGCCGGCCAGCCGGACCCGCTGCCGATCTGCGTCGGGCAGGCGCTGCCGTCGATCTCCAGCCACCGCACCTTCTGGACCGACTACGACACCAACGCCCTCCAGGTCACGGTGGAGGAGCGCAGTGTGAAGCGGGCCAAGGACTTCGCGGCGCTGCTGCGCGCGGACCTCGCGAACTGCGCGGCCCAGCTCATGGAGCAGGACCCGGAGGTGACGGCGACGCAGAAGTACTACGGGAAGCTGAACGTCGAGGAGGGCGCCCACGTCTACGGCGTCCACACCGAGACCTCCTGGGGCGCCTCCGACATCAGCCTGTTCTCGGTCGGCCGGGACGGCACGGCCGTGACGATCGTGAAGTGGGCGCAGCTGGGCTCGTTCGAGAACGCCCCGGTCACCGACTTCAAGGCGACGACCGTCACCGCCGTCGACAAGCTGTACTGAGCGGGAGTCCGGCCCGACGGGCGGGAACCGGGCCCGGCCGCGTACGGCGCGTCACGCGCCGGCCGGCCGGGCCCGGTTCCGCGTACGGGCAGGAATGCCCCGGCTGTGTCCGGGTACGCGACGGGAGTTGCGCCCCGGGGTGATCTTGTCCCGGGTGGCCCGTCCGTACTACCTGGGAATCAGCCATGGAGAAGCCCTCGAACGACCACACCGCTCCCGCGGAGCACCTCACCGCGGTGCCCGTGCCCGCGACCCCGGCGCAGGAGGCGCTGGACACCCTCGCCCGCGATACCCAGGACGTGGTGGCGCTGGACACGCTGGCCGGGAGCGACGTCCTCGTTCCCGTGCCCGACGACGCCGCCGAGGAGGACGAGGTCGACCCGTCGGCCGTGGCGCTGCCCGTGCTGGAGCAGCCGGGCGGTCGGCAGGTGGTACCGGTGTTCACCTCCGAGGTGGAGATGGCGGGGCTGCTGCCCTCGGTCTCGCGCTACCGCCTCGTGCCGCTCGGGGCGCTCGCCTCGCAGTGGCCCGCCAGCGATCTGTCGCTCACGATCGACGCCAGTTCCCCGCACGGCCTGACCCTCACCTCCGAAGGCGTCCGCACCCTGCTGGCCCGGCCGCGGGCGTAACCGCCGCGAGCCGTACGGGCCCGGCCGTCACCGAGGAGGGGAGCGGCCGGGCCCGTGACTGTCCCCGGCCCGACGCGGCCGCGAGGCGGAGTCCCAAATACGGCGGACGCGGCCGTCGGTCTGCCGGCGTCAGCCGTTCAGCATGCGGTCCAGGACGTCCCGCTGGAGCGGAAGCACCTGGGCGTGCAGGTCACGGCCCTTGGGAGTGAGGGCGACCCACACTCCGCGCCGGTCCTCCTGGCAGACGGTGCGCTCGACCAGGCCCTCCTTCTCCAGCCGGCCGATGAGACGCGACAGCGCGCTCTGGCTCAGGTGGACGCGGCCCGCGATGTTCTGCACGCGGCACTGCTCGCCCGCGTCCGCCGCGGCGCTCGTGGCGAGGATGTCCAGCACCTCGAAGTCACTGGCACCGAGGCCGTGGGGATGCAGTGCACGGTCGATCTCGCACATCGTGCGCGCGTGCACCGACAGGATGTCCCGCCATTGCTCTTCGAGGCGGGCGCCGGTCGTCTTGGCTGCCATATATGCACGGTAACAGACATCCGGCCATTCATTGAGCATGCAACTAGTGCAGACGCATACGACTTGGGGCCGGCGTGCCGAGCGCGCCGCCCCGGACGATCCGCCCGCCCCGAGCGCTACGAACCGGCGGGCTCCTGGATCAGGCCGATCAGGTTGCCGTCCGCGTCCTTCAGCGAGGCGATCAGCTTGCCGCCGCCGACGTCCTGCACGTCCTGGAGCGTCTCGGCTCCGGCACCCAGCAGGGCCGCCTGCGTGGCCTTGATGTCCTCGACGGTCCAGTAGGGGACCGGGCCCGTCATGCCCTTGGCGTGGCCGTTGGGGTCCAGGCCGATCTCCTGGTCCGCGGTCCGGAAGCCCACGTAGTAGGGCTCGTCCGCGTACGGCTCCACTCCCAGGAGGGCGGTGAAGAGGGGCTTGGTCAGGGAGAGGTCCTTGACGGGGTAGACGATGGTCTTGGGGCCGGCGGTCATGGCGTACTCCTCCGTGCTGCGAGTGGAGCCGGCGTGTCCTCGCCGGCTCCTCCCACGCTAGGCCGGGGGAGGGGCGGACCGCTTCTCCGATCCTGACCGGTCGCCGCCGGCCGTGCTCACGTGGAGTCGCGGCGCACCAGTTCCGTCGGCAGGATCACCGCGGCGGGGTCCTCGCCGCCGATCTGGGCGAGCAGGACCCGTACCATCTCGGCGCTGATCCGGTCCCAGGGCTGCCGGATGGTGGTGAGCGCGGGGGACGCCGAGGTGGCCGCGGGCGAGTCGTCGAAGCCGCCGACCGCCACGTCCTCGGGAACGCGCCGCCCGGCCCGCCGCAGGGCGGCGAGCACCCCCTGCGCCATCAGGTCGGAGGCGACGAAGACCGCGTCCATGTCCGGCGCCACCGCCAGCAGCCGCTCGGCCCCCGCCTCACCGCTGGCCCTGCTGTAGTCGCCGGACACGACGAGGCGCTCGTCGGCCTCGACGCCCGCCTCGGTCAGCACCTCGCGGTAGCCCGCGAGCCGTTCCACGCCGCCGGGGGTGTCCAGCGGCCCGGTCACCACGCCGATGCGGCGCCGGCCCAGGGACAGCAGATGGCGCACCATGTCACGGGCGCCGTCCCGGTCGTCCGCGGCCACGTAACTCACCTTGGACCCCAGCCCGATGGGCTTGCCGCAGGCGACGAGCGGCACCCCCGCCCTGCGCAGCTCCTCGGCGACGGGGTCGCCGGAGTGGCTGGAGACCAGCAGTACCCCGTCGACATGGCCGGCGGTGATGTACCGCGTGATGCGCCGCCGTTCGTCCTCGGTGCCCGCGAGCATCAGCAGCAGCGGGACGTCGTGCGCGGCCAGGGCCTGCGTGCAGCCCCGCAGCAGCACGTTGAAGTTGGGGTCCTCGAAGAACCGCTCCTGGGGCTCGGTCAGCAGGAAGCCGACCGAGTCGGAGCGCCCGGTGATCAGCGAGCGGGCATGCCGGTTCACGACGTAACCCGTCCTGCGGATGGCCGCGTTGACGGCCTCCTGCGCGGCGGGGCTGACGTAGTGGCCGCCGTTGAGGACGCGCGAGACCGTTCCCCGGGAGACGCCGGCCTCGCGTGCCACGTCGTGGATCGTCGGCGGCCTGCGTCTGCCCCCCGTGTTGTTCATGGTCACGACTTTACGGCTCCGGACAGCAGGTCGAGACTCCAGAAGCGCTGGACCACCAGGAACAGGGCGATCAGCGGGACGACCGCCAGCAGGGCCCCGGTGATGACCAGCGTGTAGAGCGCCGGGGTGTTGGAGCCCTGTTCGAGCAGGGTGAACAGGCCGAGCGTGATCGGGAACCGCTCGTCGTCGCTCAGCATGATGAACGGCAGCAGGAAGTTGTTCCACACCGCGACGAACTGGAACAGGAACACCGTCACCAGTCCGGGCACCATCATCGGCAGAGCGATCCGGGTGAAGATGCGCCACTCGCCCGCCCCGTCCATCCGCCCCGCCTCGACCACGTCACCGGGAACGGCCGCGGCGGCGTAGATCCGCGCGAGGTACACGCCGTAGGGGGACAGGACGAGGGGGAGGAGCACGGAGGCGTACGAATCGGTGAGGTCGGCCTTCGCCAGCAGCAGGTACTGCGGGATCGCGAGGATCACCGGTGGCATCAGCACGCCCGCGAGCAGCACGTTGAACGCGGCCTCGCGTCCCCGGAAGCGGTAGACGGCGAGCGCGTAGCCGCTCACGGCCGAGACGGCCGTCGACAGGAGCGCGCCGAGTCCGGCGTACAGGGCGGAGTTGCCCATCCACCGCCAGTAGATGCCGTCACGGTAGGCGCCGAGGTCCCTGACGTTCTGGGTGAAGCCGGTGCCGGGCAGGAACGTGAAGGTGGAGAACAGCTCACTGCCCGACTTGGTGGCCGCGATCACCACCCAGGCGACGGGCAGCAGGCAGTACACCGCGCCCAGCACCAGCGTGAGCGTCGGCACCAGGGCGATACGGCGGCGCGGCGGCGGCCCCTGGGCGGTCCCGGGCGTGGTGCCGGCGGCGGGGACGGACTCGCGGACGGCGAGGGAACTCATCGGGCTTCCTCCTGCTGGTCACGGGAGTTCGCGGCGCGCAGGAAGCCGAAGGACAGCAGGAGCGTGGCGACGGCGATGATCACCGCGGTCGCGGCGGCCGAGTGGATGTCGCCCTTGCCGAAGGCGTCCTGGTAGACCTTCATCAGCGGACTCCAGGTCGTGGAGACGGAGTTGGTGAGCGGTTTCAGCGTGGTCGGCTCGCTGAACACCTGGAGCGTCGCGATGATCGAGAAGAAGAAGGTGAGCACCAGCGAGGGCGCCACCATCGGGATCTTGATCCGCAGGGCGGTCTGCAGGGGTGTGGCGCCGTCCAGCCTCGCCGCCTCGTACACCTCCGCCGGGATCGCCCTGAGCGAGGTGTAGATGACGATCATGTTGAAGCCCGTGCCGCCCCAGACCGCGATGTTGGACAGGGCGAGGTACAGCGGGCCGCCGTCCAGCAGGTCGGGCTGGGGCAGGCCCAGCCGGTCGAGCACGAAGTAGAAGGGGCTGACGTCGGGCAGGTAGAGGAAGCCCCACAGCAGCGCGGCGACGACGCCGGGAATGGCGTACGGCAGGAAGATCGCCAGCCGGGTCACCGGGGCGAGGCGGACCCGCTCGGTGTCGAGCATCAGCGCGAAGAGCAGGGCGAGGCCGAGCATGACCGGGACCACGATGGCGCCGTAGCCGAGGACGCGCAGCGCGCCGTCGAGGAGTTCGGAGTCGGTGAACGCGTCGGCGTAGTTCCCGAGCCCGGCCCAGACCTCCTCGCGGGCGCCGGCGCCCAGGCCCAGGCCCTTGACCCGCACCTTGTGCAGGCTCAGCCAGACCGCGTAGCCGATGGGCAGGGCGAAGAAGAGGGCGAACAGGGCGGTCGCGGGCAGCAGGAAGAGGTAGGGGGCGCTTCGGGTGCGTTTTACGGGGGCGGCGGGGGAGGAGGGGCCGTACGAGGACCCCGGGGCCCCGTACGGCCTGCGGCGTGCTGTCCTCACCGGGCGACCTCGAAGCCCTGCTTCTCGAGGTCGGCGACGGTGTCGTCCTGCATCGTCTTCAGCGCGGCGCCGAAGTCCGACCTGTTCTTCGCGGCGGTGGCGAAGGCGTCCTTGAAGGAGGTGTACGCGACGTTCACGTTCGGTCCCCAGGCGGAGGGGGCGGTCGTCCCGGCGATCTTGGCGGCCTGCGGGTAGAAGTCCGGCTGGTTGGCGAAGAACGCCGGCGGCTTCAGGAACGCCTCGCTGGTCTGCGCGGTGGTGGCGGCGGGGTAGATGCCGCCCTCCTTGGCCAGCGCGGTCAGCGCGTCGCGGTCCGTGTTGAGCCAGGCGGCGAACTTGGCGGCGGCCTCACGGTGCCCGGAGTCCGTGGTGACGGCGGTGGAGGAGCCGCCCCAACTGCCCGTCACGTCCTCGGAGGCGGACCACTGCGGCAGCGGGGCCATGGCCCACTTGCCCTTGGTGTCGGGGGCGGCGGTGGTGAGCGTGCCGGGTGCCCACACCGCGCTCACCCAGGCGATCTGCCTGCCCGTGTTCAGCGCCTTGTTCCAGGCCGGCGTGTACATGGGCTGGTTGTCGATCGCGCCCTCCTTCACGAGGCCGCCCCAGAAGTCGGCGACCTTCCGCGTCGCCGTGTCGTCGATGCCGACCTTCCACTTGTCCCCCGAGGTGGTCCACCACTTGGCGCCGGCCTGCTGGGCGAGGCCCGCGAAGAGCCCGGAGTCGTTGGCGGAGAAGGTGGTGAGGTCCTTGTCCGGGGCCTTCTTCTTCAGCGCGCGGGCGGTCCCGGCGAACTCGTCCCAGGTCGTCGGGACGGTCAGGCCGTACTTCTTGAACAGGTCCTCGCGGTAGTAGAACATCATCGGCCCGGAGTCCTGCGGGATCGCGTAGACCGCGTCCGAGCCGAGGGTGGTCTGCTGCCAGACGCCGTCGGCGAACTTGTTCTTCACCCCGTCCACGTCGGCGGATATGTCGGCGAGGGCGTCGTTGCTGACCAGCGTCGGCAGTGCCTGGTACTCGGCCTGCACCAGGTCCGGGGCCTTCTTCGCCTTGTGCGCGGTGAGGATCTTGGTGACGAGCGTGTCGCCGGACGCCTGCTTCTTGACCGTGACCTGGATCCGCTGCTTCTTGCCCGGTCCCTCGTTCCACAGGTCGACGACCTTGTCCATGCCCGGTGTCCAGGTCCAGTACGTCAGCGAGACCGGCCCCGACTCGGCGCCGTCGTCCGACGAGCCGCAGGCGGTGAGCGCGCCGGCGCCGAGAGCGACGGCTGCGGTACCTGCCGCGAGACGGTGGAGCTTCTTGTTCGGCATGGATTGTTCTCCCCTGACCTGGGCCTCCGCCTGCTGCGGACGACCTGCCATGCTTCTGTGAGCGTTCACAGTAGAGAAACATCCCGGACACTTGTCAATGGTTGTTGCTGTGCGGTTATGTTGGGCTCTCGCCACCGGGGATGTGTGTGCACGTTCCCAATTGATCGACTCAAACGGGAGAGATCCATGCCGGAGACCACCCCGAAGGGCCTCACCCGGCTCGCCTTCGGTGGGGACTACAACCCCGAGCAGTGGCCGGAGTCCGTCTGGCCGGAGGACGTCCGGCTGATGCGCGAAGCCGGCGTCACGATGGTGAGCGTCGGGATCTTCTCCTGGGCGCTCCTCGAACCCGAGCCGGGCGTCCACGAGTTCGGCTGGCTCGACCGCCTCCTGGACCTGCTGCACGAGAACGGCATCCGTGCCGACCTGGGCACGCCGACCGTGGCACCGCCCGCCTGGTTCTACCGCGCCCACCCCGACGCGCTGCCCGTCACCGCCGACGGCACCCGCTACGCGTTCGGATCACGCGGCGCGATCTGCCACAGCAACGCCGCCTACCGCCGGGCCGCCGCCGCCGTCACCACCCGACTCGCCGCGCGCTACGCCGGCCACCCCGCGCTCGCCCTGTGGCACGTCCACAACGAGTACGGCGTCCCCGTCTCCGCCTGCTACTGCGAGAGCTGCGCGCAGCACTTCCGCCGCTGGCTCACCCGGACCTACCGGACGGTGGACGCGGTCAACGAGGCCTGGGGGACGGCGTTCTGGGGCCAGCGCTACGCCTCCTTCGAGGAGATCGACCCGCCGCGCGTCACGCCCACGGTCGGCAACCCCGGCCAGGCGCTGGACTACAGGCGCTTCGCCGACGCCACACTGCGCGAGAACTTCGTGGCCGAACGGGACATCCTGCACCGCCTCGCCCCCGGCGTCCCCGTCACCACCAACTTCATGACCGCCCTGAGCCAGTGCGACTCCATCGACTACTGGGCCTGGGGCCGCGAGGTCGACCTCGTCACCAACGACCACTACCTGATCACCGACGGCCGCCGCACCCACGTGAACCTCGCGATGGCCGCCGACCTCACCCGCTCGGTGGGCGGCGGCGCGCCCTGGCTGCTGCTCGAACACTCCACCTCGGGCGTCAACTGGCAGCCCCGCAACCCCGCGAAGGCCCCCGGCCAGATGGCCCGCAACTCCCTCTCCCACGTGGCCCGCGGGTCCGAGGGCGCGATGTTCTTCCAGTGGCGGCAGTCCCGGCGCGGCGCCGAGAAGTTCCACTCGGCGATGCTGCCGCACGCGGGCACGGACTCACGGGTGTGGCGCGAGGTCGTCCAACTCGGCGCCGCAGTCGAGTCGTTGGCCGAGCTGAAGGGCACCCGCACGGTCGCCGACGCGGCGATGCTGTGGGACTGGCAGTCCTGGTGGGCGCAGGGACTCCAGTGGCGGCCCAGCGAGGACCACGACGCACGCGAGCGCGCCGACGCCTTCTACGAGGCGCTGTACGACCGTCACCTCACGGTCGACTTCGCCCACCCGGAAGCCGACCTGTCGGCCTACCCCCTCGTCGTCGTGCCCGCCCTGTACCTGATGACGGAGGCCGCGGGCAGGAACGTCCGCGCGTACGTCGAGAACGGCGGCACCCTCGTCGTCTCGTACTTCTCCGGCATCGTCGACGAGCACGACGCCGTGCACGAGGGCGCCTACCCCGGGGCGCTGCGGGACGTACTCGGCCTGACCGTCGAGGAGTTCTCGCCCCTGCTCGCAGAGGACCGGGTGCGGATCACCGGGCCCGACGGCGCGGAGCTGACCGGCGACGTGTGGAGCGAGTTCGTCGTCCCCCGCGGCGCCGAGACGGTCTGGACGTACGCCGACGGACTCACCGCGGGCCGTCCGGCCGTCACCCGGCACCGCCTCGGCGAGGGCACCGCCTGGTACGTCTCGACCCGGCTGGCCGCCCAGGGGCTCGACGCCGTGCTGGGCCGCGCGGCCGACGACGCCCGGATCGCGCCCCGCACCGACCTGCCGCGCGACGTCGAGGTGGTGCGCCGCAGCGGGGAGTCGGGCACGTACCTCTTCGCCCTCAACCACACCGCGACGGACGCCAAGGTGCCGCTGGACGCCGCCGGCACCGAACTGCTCACCGGCGAGCGCGCGGCCGGCCGTCTTCCGGTGCCCGCGGGCGCGGTCCGGGTCGTACGACTCGACGGCTGACCCGGCCCGGGGCGGCGCGCTGCACCACCCGGCCCGAAAGACGACCTGCCGACAAGCCGACGTGTCGACCGCCCCGGCCGCGCGCCGTCCAGGCGGCCGAACCATCCCCAAGACATCGGCCGGATTCCGGGGGGACATCCGGTCGGCCCGCGGTGCCGTGCCCGCTCCCTCGGCACGGCACTGCCCTCTCCCTGTCTCCCCGCCTTCGTCGAAGGGACGACGATGTTCCACGCGAGACGCGCCCTACGGACCCTGCTGATACCGCTGTTCGCGGGTCTGGCACTCACCACGCTCCCCGCCGGCCCCGCCCACGCCGCCGCGACCCTCACCAACGGCGGCTTCGAGTCGGACGGCACCGGGACGGCGACCCCGACCGGCTGGTCGACCTACTCGGCGGCCGGCCACGACGCCGCCTCCTTCACCGAGTCCGGCGGCCACAGCGGCGGTCACCGCCTCACCCACTGGTCGTCCGCCGCCTACAAGGTCGAGACGTACCAGTACCTGTCCGGGCTCACCAACGGGACGTACACCCTGACCGCCTGGGTCCGCTCGGGCGGCGGACAGAACGCGGCCCGGCTGGCGCTGAAGAACTGCGGCGGCGCGGAACAGCGCACCGACCTGCCGGTCTCCACGAGCGGCTGGATCCGGATCGTCACCTCCGTCGCCGTGACGAACAACCAGTGCACGATCAGCGTCTACTCCGATGCCGACGCCGGCAACTGGATCAACGTGGACGACCTGGCCTTCACCCGCGGCTCCACCGGGGTCCCCGTGAAGGGCGCCGACATCTCCTCCCTCGCCAAGAGCGAGGCGTACGGCGGCGTCTACCGGACCGCCTCGGGCACCAAGAGCGACGCCCTCGCCGTCCTCAGGTCCGGGGGCATGAACTACGCCCGCCTCAAGGTCTGGGTGAACCCGGCCGACGGCTACAACGACAAGGCGCACGTCCTCGCGACCGCCAAGCGCGTCAAGGCCCAGGGCATGAAGCTCCTGGTCGACTTCCACTACTCGGACACCTGGGCCGATCCCGGCGCCCAGACCAAACCGGCCGCCTGGTCCGGCCATTCGTACAGCCGGCTCAAGACCGACGTCTACCAGCACACGTACGACGTCCTCAACTCCCTGAAGGCGCAGGGCACCACCGCCGACATGGTGCAGATCGGCAACGAGATCAACGGCGGCATGCTCTGGGCCGAGGGCTCGACGGACAACTGGACCCAGCTCGCGGGGCTGCTCGACTCCGGGTACAGCGCGGCCAAGGCGGTCTCCTCGTCCACCGTCGTGGCGCTGCACCTCGCCAAGGGCGGCGACCTCGCGGGCACCCGCTGGTGGTTCGACAACGCGGTGGCGAACGGCGTGCGCTTCGACGCCATCGGCCTGTCGTACTACGGGTACTGGCACGGCTCGTTCGCCGACTTCCAGACGACTATGGACGACGCGGCGGCCCGCTACGCCAAGCCGGTCTTCGTCGCCGAGACGGCGTACCCGTTCCGGCTGGGCAGCGAGGACTCCCTCACCGACATCATCGACACGACCGGTGAACTGGTCCCCGGCTACCCGGCCACGCCCGCCGGCCAGTCCGCGTGGATGCGGGACGTGACGAGCATCGTCGAGGCCGTCCCGAACGGCCGCGGCCTCGGTGTCTTCTACTGGGAGGCCACCTGGACCGCGGTCGCCGGCAACGGCTGGGACCCCGCGGACCCGGCGTCCGGCAACGGCTGGGAGAATCAGGCCCTGTTCGGCTACGACGACAGGGCCCTTCCGGCCATCGCCTGGTTCGGTCACCGCTGAGCGTATGAGGGCCCGGCTGCCGGGGCAGCCGGGCCCTTGAGGGGTCCCACGGGTCCGCCGGGGTGATCTGTTGGCCACTTCTGCCCGTTCGGCCCTCGCCAAAGGACCGAAGGGCCCTACGCGTCACCTCCGGACGCGGGACAGTGGCCCCAGAAGCCGCGACGGAGGGGGACGAGATGCTGAAGGTACCCGCCGGTGAAGACCGCCTGGAGATCCTGGAGTGGATGAAGAACCCCGCCGGGGCCTCCCCGCCGTGCCGGGCCGCCGACAGGGAAGCGGACGGCGTCAGCCCCGGGTCGGTCGCCGCCGCGCTCGGGATGAGCGTCCCCGTGGCGGGCGCACACCTCGAACTCCTCGCCCGCTGCGGTCTGTTGCGGGCCGAGCGAACCGCAGGACGCACCGTGTACCGCCGCGACGAGTACCGCATCGCCGAGGTCAAGCACCTTTTCGAAAAGGGCTGGTAGCCGGGCGCCCGCCGCCACGCACGGACACCCGTCCGACAGGCAGGGGCACCCACCCGGCACGCACGGGCCACACCAGGCCCGCACGCGCGGGCAACACCCCCCGGACTCCTACGGGTTGCCCCGCCCGTACACGTACGGGCCGCACCGCGCGGCCGGCCGCCACGACGATCGGAACAGGCGTATGACCCAGTCGCAGGACACCGGCCGCCCCGCCGCGCTCACGCCCCGCCGGTACGTCGGGATCGGGGGCCGGGGTCCGGAGGACGTGGTCGCCGACGACAGGGGCCGGGTGCTGACCGGCGACGAGGACGGCCGCATCCTGCGCCTGGACGGCCTCGCCGGCCCGGGTGAGGCTCGAGTCGAGGTGCTGGCACGTACCGGCGGGCGGCCACTGGGGCTCGAACTGCTCCCGGACGGCGACCTGTTGGTGTGCGACGCCCACCGGGGCCTGCTGCGTGTGACCCTCGGCGACGGGACCGTACGCGTCCTCGCCGACTCGGTGGACGGCGAGGCGCTCCGCTTCTGCAGCAACGTGACCGCACTCTCCGACGGCACCCTCTACTTCACCGTCTCCAGCCGCAGCCACCCGCTGGAGCAGTGGATCGGCGACCTGGTCGAGCACACCGGAACCGGACGCCTGCTGCGCCTCACGCCGGGCGACAAGGAGCCGGAAGTCCTGCTCGACGGCCTCCAGTTCGCCAACGGAGTCGCGGCGGCCGCCGACGAGTCGTTCCTGGTCCTCGCGGAGACCGGCAGGAACGGCCTCACCCGCTACGGGCTCACCGGACCGGACGCCGGTCGGGCCGCGACCTTCGCCGCCGGTCTCCCCGGGCAGCCGGACAACATCTGGCGCGGTCCCGGCGGCCTCATCTGGGTGGCGCTGGCCGGCCCGCGCATCCCCGCCCTGGAACTCCTGCACCGGCGCGGCCCCGCCGTACGGCGCGCGGCGGCCCGGTCCGCGGTGCGCGCCCCCTTCCGCCCGCCCGGGTTCGCGGGCGTCCTCGCCGTCGACGACCACGGCCGCTTCGTGCACCACCTGGAACGCCGCCACTCCGGCTTCCGCATGGTCACCAGTGTGTGCGAGGCCGACGGCCTGCTGGTCCTCGGCAGCCTGTGGGAGAGGGGCGTCGCCGTCTGCGAGCCGCCCGCCGCCGACTGACCCGCATGCGCCGCCCGCGCCCCCGGCGTTACGCTGTTCACCGTTCGTGATCTTCACCCGCGGCGCGCGGCGGCGGTGCGCACCGCCCCGGAGCGCGGCACGGGTGCCGCCGACGGCTCCCGCCCGCGCCGGTGCGCACGCGGCCGGAGCGCGCGGACGCAGGACCCGCCGGGTCCCGGCGAGGAGGAGAAGCGCCCCATGACAGTGCCGCACCCCGACCGGCTGGACGCGTCCACCGGTCCGGGCCTCCCCGGCTCCACCGGTCCCGACGTCACCCTGCCCGCGCCCGCACTCCGGCCCTCGCCGTGGCGAGGCCAGGCCCCGGTCGTGGCCGTGGTCGCCCTCGGCGGTGGCGTCGGCGCCACCGCCCGGTACGCGGTCTCGCTGCTGTGGCCCACCCGCACCGGCGGCTTTCCCTGGGCGACGTTCGGGGTGAACGTGACCGGCTGCGCCGTGATCGGCGTCTTCATGGTGGTGATCACCGACGTGTGGGCGGCCCACCGGCTGGTGCGCCCCTTCTTCGGCACCGGTGTCCTCGGCGGCTTCACCACCTTCTCGACGTACGCCGTCGACATCCAGAGACTGGTCGACACCGGCCACATCCGGACGGGGTTCGCCTACCTCGCCGCGACCCTCTGCGCGGCGCTCGCGGCGGTGTGGCTCGCCGCGGCGGGGACACGCCGGGTCCTGGAGCGGAGGCGGACATGACGAGGCTGACGGGCCGCGCGCTGCGGGTGACCATCCTCATCGGCGAGAACGACACCTGGCACCGCAGGCCGCTCTACTCCGAGATCGTGCACCGCGCCCGCGCCGCCGGGCTGGCGGGCGCGAGCGTCTTCCGGGGCATCGAGGGCTACGGCGCCTCCTCCCTGATCCACACCTCCCGGCTGCTCTCCCTCAGCGAGGACCTGCCCGTCGCGATCGTGATCGTGGACAGCGAGGACCGCGTCCGCGGCTTCCTGCCGCAACTCGACGAACTCGTCAGCGAAGGGCTCGTGATCCTCGACGACTGCGAGGTCGTCCGGTACGCGGGCCGGACGGACGAAACCCGTCAAGCGGGCGAAACGGGCGAGGAAAGGTAAGAGGTCGTTGTGAACTGGGTGCTCGTCGTCGCGGGCGCGGTCGTCGGTGCGCCGCTGCGCTATCTGACCGACCGCGCGGTGCAGGCGCGGCACGACAGCGTCTTCCCCTGGGGCACCTTCACGGTGAACGTCGTCGGCTGTCTCGTCCTCGGCCTGCTGACCGGCGCCGCCGCCGCGGGCGCCGCGACGTCGCACCTCCAGCTGCTCCTCGGCACCGGTCTGTGCGGCGCGCTGACCACGTACTCGACCTTCTCCTACGAGACCCTGCGGCTGGCCGAGGGCGGTGCCCGCGGGTACGCGGCCGTCAACGTCGTGGCGAGTGTGGTCACCGGCCTGGGGGCCGCGTTCGCCGGGGTCGCCCTCGCCGAAGCGTGGTGGACGTAGCCGCCGGGCCCCCGCAGATGGCCGAAGACGCTCACGTCCGTGTAGTAAGACTGGGGCCGCCGCACTCCGCCCCTGAGCAGAACTGGATCCCATGAGCGTCATCAGCGTCGGTCAGGCCGTCGTCCTCGGAGCCGTCGAGGGGGTGACCGAGTTCCTGCCCGTCTCCTCCACCGGCCACCTGAAGATCACCGAGGGCCTGATGGGCATTCCCGTCGACGACGACGCCGTCGTCGGGTTCTCGGCCGTCATCCAGGTCGGCGCGATCGCCGCCGTGCTCGTGTACTTCTTCAAGGACATCGTCCGGATCGTCTCCGCCTGGGGCCGCGGGCTGCGCGACCCCGAGCAGCGCCACTCGCACGACTACAAGTTCGCCTGGTGGGTCATCTACGCGACCATCCCCATCGTCGTCGTGGGCCTGGCCGCCAAGCCGCTCATCGAGGGGCCGCTGGCCTCGCTGTGGGTGGTCGCCGGCTCCCTGATCGCGGGCAGCGGGGTCATGTGGGCGGCGGACCAGATGGGGCGGCACAAGCGAGGGGAGGACGACACCTCCTTCAAGGACGCGATGCTGGTCGGCAGCTCGCAGATCCTCGCCCTGCTCTTCCCGGGGTTCTCCCGCTCCGGCGCCACCATGTCGACCGCGCTCCTCCTCGACCTGGACCGGGTCGCAGCCACCCGGCTCTCCTTCTTCCTCGGCATCCCGGCGCTGACCGGCGCGGGACTGTACGAGCTCAAGGACGCCCTGGGCGCGGGGGTCGGCGCCGCCCCGCTCGTGGCCGGGACGGTCGTCTCCTTCGTGGTGGCGTACGGCTCCATCGCCTGGCTCCTGAAGTTCGTCGCCAAGCACTCCTTCAACGCCTTCGTGATCTACCGGATCGCCGTGGGCCTGCTGCTGTTCGGGCTGCTGGGCGCGGGGGTGCTCTGACTCCGGGGACGGTACGAGCCCCGGGGAAGAGCCGGACGGGGCGGCGGAGAGCGCGTCCCTGGGACGAGGTTGAGAGCGCGACGGTGCGCGCCTGCGGGACGAACTGGAGGACGACGGTGCGCCCGGCGGACGAGCCTGAAGGCGCGATGCGTGCCCGGGGGACGAGCCAGGTCGCGGGGCGCGCGGCACAATGGCGATCATGTCCGTGCCCTCGTCCTCCCTCACCTTCCTGCCGGTCCTGGAACGCGTCGCCTCCGAGATCGCGCAGCGGCCCGGCCGGGGGCGGCCCGCCGACTACATCCCGGCGCTGGCCGCCTGCGATCCGCGCAGCTTCGGCATGGCCGTCGCGGAGCTGGACGGCACGGTGTACGGAGTGGGGGACTGGCGGCAGCCGTTCTCCACGCAGTCCATCACCAAGGTCTTCACGCTGGCGCTCGACCTGGCCCGTGAGGGCGACGAGCTGTGGGAGCACGTCGGCCGCGAGCCGTCCGGCAACCCCTTCAACTCCCTGGTGCAGCTGGAGTACGAGAACGGCATCCCGCGCAATCCGTTCATCAACGCGGGCGCGCTCGTCGTCACCGACCGGTTGCAGACCCGGACCGGTGACGCGGCGGGCGTACTGCTGGACTTCCTGCGCGAGGAGAGCGGCAACCGGGACCTCACCTTCGACGCCGACGTCGCCGCCTCCGAGGCCGCGAACGGGGACCGCAACGCGGCGCTCGGTCACTTCATGGCGTCCTACGGCAACATCGGCAACCCCGTGCCCGTGCTCCTGGAGCAGTACTTCCGGCAGTGCTCGGTCGAGGCGTCCTGCGCCGACCTCGCGCTGGCCACGGGTTTCCTCGCCAGACACGGCGTCCGCGCCGACGGCTCCCGGCTGCTGACCCGCAGCCAGGCCAAGCAGGTGAACGCGGTCATGCTGACCTGCGGCACGTACGACGCGGCGGGGGACTTCGCCTACCGCGTCGGGCTGCCCGGCAAGAGCGGTGTCGGCGGCGGCATCATCGCGGTCGTACCGGGCCGCTGCACGCTGTGCGTCTGGAGCCCGGGACTGGACGAACGGGGCAACTCGGTGGCGGGCGTCGCGGCCCTGGACCGCTTCACGACACTGACGGGGTTGTCGGTGTTCTGACCGACGACGGAGTCCTCCGGGCTCGTTGGCGGATCCCGTCGACTCCGGACGACCGGCGCTGGGCCCGTCGCCGTCGGCAGGGGTGAGGACCGAGGGCAGGTCACCCCGGCGGTGCCGCGACCTTTCGGGTGTTCCGCCCGCCGGGTCAGCGGCCCGGGGCGTGGGGTCTGCGGCGTAGGGCCAGGGCCACCGCTCCCGCGCCCACCACCGCCGCGCCGACGATCGCCACCGTGTCCCACCAGCCGCCGTCGTCGGAACCGTCGGAGGCCGGGGACGCCGCGGCGGGGCCGGCCTGCGCCGTCGCCGGGGCGGGAGACGACGCGTCGGCGGTGGCCGGAGGCGACGAGGCGGCCGGGGTGGCGCGGGACGGTACGAGGGTGCCGACCGGGGTGACCCGGTCGGCCGCGGCGAAGCCCCAGTCGAGCAGGGAGCGGGCCTCCTCGTACACGGCGTGGGGGCCGCCCGCCCGGGGGTTCATCACGGTGACGACGAGGGTGCGCCCGCCCCGGTGCGCCGCGGCCACGAGCGTGCTGCCCGCGTTGGTGGTGTAGCCGTTCTTCACGCCGATCAGACCCGGGTACGGGGCGACCCCGTCCGCGCCCGTGAGCAGGCGGTTGGTGTTCTGGATGTCGTAGGACCAGCCCCCGGCGGGGAACTTCGCCCGCACGGTGGCGCAGTAGCGCGCGAAGTCCGGGTTGCGCAGCCCGGCCCGGCCGAACACGGCGAGGTCGTACGCCGACGAGACCTGGCCGGGCGCGTCGTAGCCGTCGGGGGAGACGACCCGGGTGTCGAGGGCGCCGAGCGCGCGGGCCCTGGCCTGCATCTGGACCGCGGTCGACTCCCAGCCGCCGTTCATCGCGGCGAGGACGTGCACGGCGTCGTTGCCCGAGTTCAGGAAGACGCCGCGCCACAGGTCGGCGACGCGGTAGGTGTGCCCCTCGGCGACCCCGACCCGGCTGCTGCCGTCGCCGATCCCGGCCAGGTCCGCCCCCTTGACGGTGTGCTGGACGCCTCCGGGCAGGACGGGCAGCACGGTGAGGGCGAAGAGCATCTTGAGGGTGCTGGCGGGCGGCAGGGGCCGGTGCGCGTCGTGCCCGGCGAGGACCTCGCCGGTGCGGGCGTCCGCCACCAGCCACGAGAGCGCGGAGACCTCGGGAAGGGCGGGCGCCCCGGCGCGCGGCAGGACCTGGGTCCCGGGGCTGTGCAACGACGGCGACCGCGAGGCCGTGGGTCTCGCCGCCCCCGGGTCCGTCCCGACGCGGGCGGCGGCGGAGCCCGGCGCGAGGGCCGGCAGTCCGACCGCACAGACGACGGAGCACGCGATGGCGACGCGGGATGAGAATCCGATGGTCATATGATCAACGTAGGAATGCTCGCGCCGTCCGACGGGGTGCCAGGGCCGGGCCACGGGGATCCAGCACCCGGATGCCGCACGGTGGGCCTCAGGCGGCGGGCAGCGTCGGCTGGATCCGGCGCAGGAACGTGGCGTTGTCGGGCGTGGCCCGCAGCCGCTCCAGGAGGGTTTCGAGGTTCGCCTGGCCGTCCCGGGTCCCGAGGGCGCGGCGCAGTCCTCGTACGGCTGTCAACTCAGGTGCGGGGAGCAGGAGTTCCTCGCGCCGGGTACCGGACGGGACGATGTCCACGGCCGGGAAGACGCGCCGGGAGGCGAGGGTCCTGTCCAGGCGCAGCTCCATGTTGCCGGTGCCCTTGAGCTCCTCGAAGAAGAAGTCGTCCGCCCGGGACCCGGTCTCGACCAGGGCCGTGGCGAGGATGGTGAGGGAGCCGCCCTCCTCGGCCAGGCGTGCGGCGCCGAAAAGCTGCTTGGGCCCCTGGAGTGCGGAGGCGTCGACGCCTCCGCTGAGGGTCCGGCCACCGGCGGCGGCCGCGTTGTTGTGCGCGCGGCACAGCCGGGTCAGGGAATCCAGGAGTATGACGACGTCCTGGCCGGCCTCGACGAGCCGCTTGGCCCGCTCCACGACGAGTTCGGCGAGCGCGATGTGCTCCTTGGGCGTCCGGTCGAAGGTCGAGGCGAAGACCTCGCCGCGCACCGAGCGCCGCATGTCGGTCACCTCCTCGGGCCGCTCGTCGAGCAGCACCACCATGAGGTGGCATTCGGGATGGTTGCCCGCGACGGCCGCGGCGATCTGCTGGAGCAGCACCGTCTTGCCCGTCTTGGGCGGCGCGACGATCAGGCCGCGCTGTCCCTTGCCGACGGGCGCCAGGAGGTCGACGACCCGTCCGGTGAGGGCGCTCCCCGGGTGTTCGAGGCGCAGCCGCTCACGGGGGTGCAGCGGGGTGAGGTCCCGGAAGTGCGGGCGGTGCCGCAGCTCTTGGGGCGTACGGCCGTTGATCAGCCGTACCTCGGTGAGGGCGCGGGAGGCGCCGCGTACGCCCTCGACGGTGTCGCCCCTGCGCAGGCCGTGACGGCGGATCAGCGCGGCGGGGACCTGGACGTCGGACGGTGTGGGCTCGCAGCTCGCCCGGCGCAGGTACCCCTGCCCGTTGTGCGCGATGTCGAGGACACCGGTGGCCTGGGTCGGGAGCTGCTTCTTCACCTGGGGGTGTTCGAGTGTGATGGTCATGCGGGGTCCTTTCCAGGACGGTTTCACGAGGTCATGAGGAAGGGGAGGGGGAGGGCCGGCGAGGCGGATTCGTGCACGCCTCGTGCGGCGGGAAGGCATCACCACGGGTGCAGCGGACGGCCGGAGCGACGAAGTACGTCAGGGCCGTGCTCATGTGCAGGAGGTGGTGCCGCGAAGCCGGGAATCGCCGGTCCGTGCGGGACGGGCGCCACAGCTGAATGAGAGGGAGTCAGCACCGGCGCCCCGAGCGGGGCGTACACAAGTGCTGATGACAAGGTACCACAGAAGGGGAGCTGGGCGGAGAAGCGGCGGGGAAGAGGGTGACGCAACGGCTGTGTCTTGCCGTTGTCTTCTCGGTCCTTCCGCAGGTCAGGGTGGGTGTGGGCGGTCGGCTCGATCTCGGGCATCTCGGGATGTCGCGCAGGCCCGGGAAGGGATGCGGCACGACCCCGGCGCGGCGGGCGAGCCGCGCGACGGTAGGGCCGCATGACAGCGTGGCCCGGATGGTCCGCGTGACCTGCATGGCCGCATGGCGCGCGCCAGGCCGTTGCCCCCGTTGCCCCGTCGACTCCGTTGTCCCCGTCGACCCCATCGACGCCGTCGGGCGAGCGGGACTCGCGGACGGGTTCCGGCCGAGGTCGGCCCCCGCGCGTTCTTCCTCCGCCGACCCGCTGCGCGCCGCGCCGCGAGCGGGCAGAATCGGCCCTCGCACGGTCCGAACTCCGCGTGTCAGTCAGGAGATCTGGGTGGAGACCACGTCCGGCGTGCCGCACACCATGAACGCGGCCGGTGGCTGCCCGCACCCCGCCAACGCGCGTCTGCTGGCGCGGGGTGCCGTCGCGCCGGTCGTCCTGCCCGGCGGGGTCGAGGGCATGGCCGTGCTCGGACACGACGCGCTCAGGGATTTCCTGGCGCACCCCGAAGTGGCCAAGAACGCCCGGCACTTCACGGCCCTGCGCGAAGGGCGGATAGCCGAAGGCTGGCCGCTGATGACCTTCGCCACGGTCCCGGGCATGACGACCGCGGACGGCGAGGACCACCGGCGGCTCCGTTCACTCGTCAGCAAGGCCTTCACTCCCCGCCGGATCGAGGAACTGCGCCCGCGAATCGAGGAGTTGACCGAGCGGCTGCTGGACGACCTGCGACGGGCCGCCGCCGCGGAGGGCGGCGTCGCCGACCTGCGACGGCACTTCGCGCTGCCGCTGCCGATGGGGGTCATCGGTGAACTCCTCGGTGTGGACACCGAGTTCCGGGACCGGCTGCACCACCTGTCGAATCAGGTGGTGGCCACCGACATCGGGCCGCAGGAGGCCCTCGCCGCGAACCGGGAACTGGTGGAGGTGCTGAGTGCCGTGGCGGCCGCGCGGGCCGAGCGGCCGGGGGACGACCTCACCAGCGCGCTGATCGCGGCCCGCGACGAGGACGGCGGCCGGCTGAGCGGGCAGGAACTCATCGGCACGCTCGTGCTGATGATCATCGCCGGGCACGAGACCACCCTGAACCTGGTCACCAACGCGGTGCGCGCGCTGTGCGGCCACCGCGACCAGCTGGAGACCGTCAGGCGCGGGGACGCGAGCTGGGCGGACGTCGTCGACGAGACCCTCCGCTGGGACGCGCCGGTCAGCTACTTCCCGTTCCGCTACCCGGTGCGGGACCTGACCGTCGACGGCACGCTGATCCCCGCCGGCACCCCGGTCCTCGCCGGGTACTCGGCCGCCGGACGCGACCCCGCCGCGCACGGGGAGGACGCCGACCGGTTCGACGTGACCCGCTCCCGCAGGCCCGGCGCCGTACGGAACCTCTCCCTCGGGCACGGGGCGCACTACTGTCTGGGCGCCCCGCTGGCCCGGATGGAGGCGACCATCGCCCTGGAGCGGCTGTTCACCCGCTTCCCGGACCTCGCCCTCGCCGTGCCGGAGGAGGAACTCCCGCGGCCCGCCAGCTTCGTCGGGAACAGCGTGCGCGCGCTGCCCGTGCGGATCTGAGCCCCTCACGCCCAGCCCGGAGAAATTCGTGGGAGGGATGTGTCGATCCGGCGCCGGTCCGTTCGTCGGTGGGGTGTCAGGACCCGTGAACACATGGAGGAACCATGAAGTACATGCTGCTGGTCTGCGGCGACGACACCGCCGACGCCTCCGGCATGGCCCCCGTCGAACCCTGGGTCGAGGAGCACGGCGCCGAGCGCGGCGTCCGCCTCCACGGCCACCGGCTCCAGGCGCCCGCCGACGCGGTCACCGTACGGGTGCGCGACGGTGAAGTGCTGCGCACCGACGGGCCGTTCGCGGAGACCAAGGAGTACGTGGCCGGGTACGACATCCTCGAGTGCGACAGCATGGAGGAGGCCGTACGCGTGGCCGCCGGGCACCCCGTCGCGACCGTCGGCGCCCTGGAGGTGCGGGCGTTCTGGGAGGACGAGGACGCCGTGGGGGAGATCCGGCGGATCGACGCGGAACTCACCCACGCGGCCCGCGAACGGGACCTCGACCGGGCGATGGCCTGCTACGCGCCGGACGTCGAGGTGTTCCACCCCATGAGCGGGCTGGAGGAGCGCGGCGTGGACGCCCTGCGCAAGGCCGAGGAGTGGTGGTTCTCGACGGTCGCCGGGCCCGTGGACCGGGAGGTTCTCGAATTCCGCGTCCGGGTCGACGAGAGCGTCGCGTTCAGCCACGCGCTGGTGCGGGTGCGGGCCGCGCGGACCACCGGCGAACCGCTGGACAGCGTGCTGCGGGTGACCACCGGCTACCGTGCCGCCGGGGACCGCTGGCAGATCGTCCACCAGCACTCCTCCGTGCCCTTCGACGCGGGCGTCCGGCCGTGAGGTACGTGCTGTTCGTCTGCGCCCCCGGCGACGGCGAACCCGGCCCGCGGGAGAGCGCCGACGACCCGCGTCTCGCCTCGTACATCGGGGACGCGCGCGGCCGTGAGGTGGTCAGGGGCGGCGCCCGTCTGAGACCGCCCGCCGACGCCACCTCGGTGCGCGTCCGCGACGGCGAGGTGCTGATCGGCGACGGGCCGTTCGTGGAGTCCCCGCAGCACATCGCCGGCTTCGACCTGATCGAGGTCGCCGATCTCGACGAGGCCGTCGCGCTCGCCGCGTGCCATCCCGCCGCGCGGAGCGGTGGTTCGGTGGAGGTGCGGCCGGTCTGGGAGTGAACGGCGTCGAGGAGGCGGTCGCGACCGCCTTCCGCGAGGAATGGGGCCAGGTCGTCGCCACCCTGATCCGGGTGACCGGCGACTGGGACCTCGCCGAGGAGTGCGCGCAGGACGCCTTCGCGCAGGCGCTGGACCGGTGGCGGCGCGACGGGGTCCCGCGCCGCCCGGGCGCCTGGCTGACCACGACCGCCCGCCACCGGGCCCTGGACGTGCTGCGCCGGGAGGCGGTCGGGGTACGGAAGCTGCGGGAGGTGGCGATGTCCGTCCGGGACGAGGGACCCCGCGACCCCGACGAGGACGGCGGCGTGGAGGACGACCGGCTGCGGCTGATCTTCACGTGCTGCCATCCCGCGCTGCCCGTCGAGGCGCGGGTGGCGCTGACGCTCCGTACGCTCGCCGGGCTGACCACGCCCGAGATCGCCCGCGCCTTCCTGGTTCCCGAGGCGACGATGGCCCAGCGCCTCGTGCGCGCCAAACGCAAGATCCGCAACGCCGGCATCCCGTACCGCGTACCGCCCGCGCACCTGCTGCCGGAACGCACCACGGGCGTCCTCGGGGTCGTCTACCTGCTCTTCAACGAGGGGTACGCCGCCACGTCCGGGACCGACCTGGTGCGCACGGACCTGTGCGCGGAGGCCCTGCGGCTCGCCCGCGTCCTCGCCCGGCTGATGCCCGACGAGCCCGAGGTCCTCGGTCTGCTGGCGCTGCTGCTCCTGCACGACTCGCGGCGCGGTACCCGGGTCGACGCGACGGGCGCCCTGGTGACGCTGGAGGACCAGGACCGCGGGGCCTGGGACCGGGCGGCGATCGAGGAGGGGGCGGCGCTCGTCGAGACCGCGCTGCGCCGCGGGCGGCCCGGGCCCTACCAGATCCAGGCCGCCATCGCCGCCTGCCACACCACCGCGGCCACGGCGGGGGAGACGGACTGGGCCGACATCGCGGCCCTGTACGCGGAACTGGCACGCCGCGTCCCGTCCGCCGTGGTGCGGCTGAACCGGGCGGTTGCCGTGGGCATGGCCGAGGGACCCGGGCAGGGCCTCGCCCTGGTGGCCGAACTGGAAAAGACGGGCGAACTCGACGGCTACCACCTGCTTCCCGCCACCCGCGCCGACCTGCTGCGCCGCATGGGGCGTACGGCGGAGGCGGCCCGGGCGTACGACGAGGCCCTGGAGCTGGTGGAGAACGCGGCCGAACGTCGTTTCCTGGAGTGGCGGTTGAGGGAGTGCCGGCCCGTCGAGTGAGATGCCGAGTCCACGGGAGGAGGAGGGAGGGACGTACGTCGGATTCCCGTCCGCGGTGTGGGCGGGGCGCGTGCGTCGTAAGCTGCACGCGATGTTCACTCCCGACGGTCCGACCCTGCGCGAACTGGCCGTTCAGGCCCTCTCCTCGGTCGAGCACGGCTACGACCTGCTCGCGCCGAAGTTCGACCGCACCCCGTTCCGGACGCCCGACGCGATCCTCGACTCCGTGGCGCGTGCCCTCGCCCCGCTCGGCCCCTTCGGCAGCGGGCTCGACCTCTGCTGCGGCACCGGAGCCGGCGTGGGTGTGCTGCGCGGGCTGTGCCAACAGGACGTGACCGGGGTCGACATCAGCGCCGGGATGCTGGCCGTCGCCCGGGAGCGGCACGGCGGTTCGTCGCGGGTGTCCTGGGTGCGGGGCGACGCGCGGGCGCTGCCCTTCGGGCCGGCCTTCGATCTGGTCGTCAGTTTCGGGGCGTTCGGCCACTTCCTGCCCCGGGAGCTGCCGGGCCTCTTCGCCGGGGTGCACTCCGTGCTGCGGCCGGGCGGACGTTTCGCGTTCCCCGTCGCCGCCCCCGCCCCGCCGAGCTCGCCCTGGTACTGGGCGCTGCTCGGGTTCGACGCGGTGATGCGAGTGCGCAACGCCGTCCGGCGCCCGGCGTTCGTCATGTACTACCGGACGTTCCGGCTGGGCGAGGTGCGGCGGGAGCTGGAGCGGGCGGGCTTCGCGGTGGAACTCCACGCCCTGCCCGAGTTCGGCCGCAGGCGCGACGGGAGCCCTCGCTGCCGGATGGTCGTGGCCACCCGGACGACGGCGACCACGACCGGCTGAGCCCCCTCCTCCACCGCCGCCTTCTCACCTGAGCTCTTCACCGACTCCTGACCCGAACTCCTTTGCCGGACAGGCGACTTCGTCGTCCGGGCCCTCGGGGTGCACCGAGCCGTCAAGTCAGTCCGTTTTCCGGACCCGCACAGGTTATAGTGAGTCCGCTTTTCAAACTCACCAACCCATCGCCCTGGGAAGGGCCGACCGTGCGAGGAAACGCGATGAGGGCTCCGACAGCCACTGCACCGCCTGGCAGCACGCCCGCCACGAAGGACACCGTGGCCCGGATCGACCCCCTGTGGTGGTCCTGGGACGGGGCGCACGGCGGACACGCCGCGGCCGCCGCCCTCACCGCCGTACGCGAGCACCTCACCGGGGGCGCCGACCCCGTCCGCTCCCTGACCGCTCACTTCCTGGCCCCCGTGGACGCCCGGCCGCTGCGACTCGCCGTGACCGCTGCGAAGTCCGGACGTCGCGCGGCGACCTGCGCGTTCACCGGGCACCAGGACGGCACCCCGGCCCTCTTCGGCTCCGCGGTCTTCGGTCCGGCGCGCCCGGGACCCGCGTACGACGGACTTCCCGCGCCCGACGTGCCGCGCCCCGAGGACTGCCGACTCCTCGACCTGCCGGTCGGGTTGGCGCCCTTCGCCCGGCAGCTGGAGATACGCCCGGCGACCTCGGACCTCCCGCTCGCCGGCGGCGAGCGCGCCGAACTCGTCGCGTGGGTGCGGTGCACCGACCGCCGGCCCCTGGACGAGGCGACGGTCGTGACCCTGACCGACGTCCTGCCGCCCGCCCTGTACGCGTGCTGGCGCGTCCCGCGGCCCGTCCCGACGGCCGAGCTGACGGTGCACTTCACCGACGCGCTCACCGGCGGCGCCCCCGAGGGCTGGGCGCTGGTGCGGATGCGCACCGAACGGGCGGGCGGCGGCTGGGCGATCGACGACAGCGCCGTCTGGTCGTCCGACGGCCGCCTCCTCGCCGTGGCCCGGCAGGCCCGCGTCGTACTGGATCCGATGCCGGGCACGGACCCCGGCGCCCCCGCCGACTCCACCTCCGCAAGGGAGACCTCGTGAACGCCCCCACCGCCCTGCGCGACGCCGCCCGCTCCTCAGGGCCGACGCGCGGAGAACGCCCGCTGCCGGTGCTCGTCGCCGCCTGCCTCGGCCTGTTCACGGTCTTCCTGCAGACCACGCAGACCATCGGCACACTCAGCGCCGTCCAGGACGACCTGGGCGTCACCGCGGCCGACCTGGTGTGGGTGCCCAGCATGTACACCCTGGTGGTCGCCTCCTGCGTCCTCGGCGCGGGCGCCCTCGCCGACCGCTGGGGCCGGCGCGCCGTGTTCCTCGCCGGAGCCGCGACGATGGCCGCGGGCGGGGTGGTGCTGGTCCTCGCGGGAAGTCTGGCCGCGGTGCTGGCCGGTCAGGCGATCGCCGGTGTGGGCGGCGCGCTGATCACGCCCAGTTCGCTCGCCCTCGTCACCCACGCGGTCCCCGACCCCAGGCGGCGGGCGGGCGCGATCGCCGCCTGGGCGGCGGCTTCGGGACTCGGCCTCGCGATCGGGCCCCTCACCGCGGGTCTGGCCCTGCGCTGGTGGACCTGGCACACGGCCTTCTGGCTCAACGCGGTGGTGGCCGTCCTCGCCGCGGCCGTCGCCCTGCGCTACGTCCAAGAGTCCCGCAACGGCTCCCAACGCATCGACTGGGCGGGCCAGTTCACTGCCATCGGCGGTCTCGCCCTGATGGTCTACTGGCTGATCGACGGCGGCCACCACGGATACGGATCCGGGCGTGCCCTCGCGGCCGCGGCGGGCGCCGTGATCCTGCTCGCCGCGTTCGTCGTGGCCGAACTGCGCGGGCAGGCGCCGATGGTGGACCTGCGCCTGCTGCGCGACCCGTCCTACGGTGCCTCGCTCCTGCTCGCCGCGGCCGTCCTGTTCGGCTTCGTCGGCCTGTCCCTGCTCGAAGTGCTGTGGCTCCAGCGGGTGCAGGGACTGACCGCCCTGGAGGTGGGCGTCCAACTCCTCGCCCAGTTCGGCACGTTCATCGCCGCCTCGGTGCTGGCCGGAGTGCTCGTGCGGCGCCTGGGACCGCGCGCGCTGATCGCGGCCGGGCTGCTGCTCGCGGCCACGGGGGCGGCTCTCTTCGCCCGAGTCGAGCCCGGCACGGGGTTCGGCGGGTACGCCGCCGCCCTCGTCGTCTTCGGTCTCGGATGCGGCCTGGCCAACGCCCCGTCCACCGCTCTCGCCATCGGCCACGTCCCGCACGGCCGGGAGGGCGAGGCGGGCGGCACGGTCAACGCGGCCCGGCAGATCGGCGCCGTCCTCGGCACCAGCGTCCTCGGCACGCTGATGACGTCACGGTTCGAGGACCGCGTCCTGGAGGTGCGCGATCCGCGGACCGCGTTCACGGACGCCGTGAGCGGCGCCGTGTGGGTCGTGGTCGCGGTCATGCTGGCCGGTACGGCGGTGGCGCTCGGCCTGGCCCTGTGGTCCCGGACCCGCGGTAGGGCGGCGGCCGCTCCGGCACCGGCCGCGGAAACCCGGGGGACCGGCGGCACACCCGGAAGCCCTTAGCGGGCCCGGGCAGCGCCGAGCCCGGTCGCCCTCCGCGGAAGGCGACCGGGCCGGGGCGTCAGCTCTTGATGAATTCGAGCAGATCGGCGTTGAAGGCCTTCTCGTACTCGCCCACCAGGCCGTGCGGGGCGCCCGGGTAGACCTTGAGGGTGGCGTCCTTGACGAGCTCGGCCGTCTTCAGCGCGGCGGCGCCGATCGGCACGATCTGGTCGTCGTCGCCGTGCGCGACGAGCGTCGGTACGTCGATGCGCGCCAGGTCCTCGGTGAAGTCGGTCTCCGAGAACTGCTTGATGCAGTCGTAGGCACCCTTCACGCCGACCTGCATGCTCCACAGCCAGAACGAGCGGCGCATGCCCTCGGAGACGGCGGCGCCGGGCCGGTTGAAGCCGAAGAACGCCTCGCTCAGGTCCCAGTAGAACTGCGAGCGGTCCGCCTCGACGCCCGCGCGGATCCCGTCGAAGGCGTCGATGGGTGTGCCCTCGGGGTTCGCGTCCGTCTTCAGCATCAGCGGGGGCACCGCGCCCAGCAGTACCGCCTTGGCGACCCGGGAGGTGCCGTGGCGGCCGATGTAGCGGGCCACCTCGCCGCCGCCGGTCGAGTGGCCGACCAGGACGACGTCGCGCAGATCGAGCTTCTCGATCAGCTCGGCCAGGTCGTCGGCGTACTGGTCCATGTGGTTGCCCTGGAAGGGCTGGCCGGAGCGGCCGTGTCCGCGGCGGTCGTGGGCGATGGCGCGGAAGCCGTTCTCGGCGACCAGGCGGAGCTGGTTGTCCCAGGTGTCGGCGTTGAGGGGCCAGCCGTGGCTGAAGACGACCGGCTGACCGCTGCCCCAGTCCTTGTAGAAGATCTCGGTGCCGTCGGAGGTGGTGAACGTGCTCATGTCGCTTGCCTTTCGGAGGGCGGACGGGGTGCGTCCGGTCGGTTGATGCGGTGTCCGCGCTCCGGTCGCGCGACGCGGCGCGGGGAGCGCCGGGAAGCCGGTACGGGCGCGGAGGGTCCGGTGGGGAGGCGGCACGCGGAGCCGGTGCGCTGTCCGCGGTCTCCTGCCGGCCGGGGTCGATGGTCAGTGCGGGACCGGCGGGATCGACGGTGTCCGTCCCGGCCCCCGGTCCAAGTGCGGAGCCCGCCGCCCGGCGCGGTGGCGCGGGCAGGGCGCGCGTCCCGTACGGGCCGCCGTGCCCAGGAGGGCCGGGACGGCCCGAGCGCGCCACGAAGGCGGGGTGGCGTCGGCGGTGGACGGGCCGTGACCGGTGAGAATCCGGGCGGGCGGTCCGCCGAAGGAGTGACCGGATACGGCCGGCTCCCGCTCCGGTGTCGCCGGAAGGATCCGGTTCCGGATGGTGACCGCCGCGGGACGCTCGCCGGGCCCGGCGAGCGCGGCGAGGCCGTCCGGCCGGGTCCACGCGACGGCCGTGGACCCTGTCTGCCCGAGGTGCGCGGCCCGGTGGTTCCGGTCGCCCGGCGTCAGCCCCGGCCCGGGGACGCGGACGACCGGGACCCGCTCGGTGGAGCGGGCCCGCTCGGTCCGCTGTGCGTCGTGGGTGGACATATCCAGCACGTTAGGCGTCCGCGGCCGTCAAGGAATCTGTCACATGACTGCATCTCGCCGCCGACCGTCGTGCCGAGCGTCCCGAGCACCTCGCCACTTCGCCACCTCTCACCGGCGTCGGCCCTCCCGGCGGGCCGGGACAGGGATGTGCGGCGGTCTCGGGAGTCCGTCGGTGCGTCTGCCACCCGGGGTGACCGGCGCACCGCGGGCCGGAATGCGCCTGGTTCCAGGGCAGAACTCCTGCCCCGGGAGGGTCAGAAGCAGGGCCCCGTGCGGCACAGGCAGCCCCGCCCTGCCGGCGTCGTGAGCCGAGTGCTTTCCGGTTGAGGCTTCCTGCCACGGCCACGGCAGAAGCCGGACTCCTCTCGGCCGGGAAACCCTGCATCGGCCGCGTCGCGAAATCGGCCGCCGCCGGAGGAGCCCCCGGTGGCCGTGGGGGAGACCGGGCCGCCCCGCGTCAGAAGTCGGCGTCCCGGCCTGTCCCCCCAGCGCCGGCGTCACCGCCGCCTCCGGCCCCAGCGCGCCCCCCGCGCACCGCCTCGGCGAAGCGCGCCTCACCCAGCGTCGCGCGCAGCCGGCGCTCGTTCCGTCGCCGGAGGGGGTCACCCGGCCGCGGGAAGGGTGAACTCGTACACCAGGGCGTCCTGTTGCGCCTCGACGACGAGGTCGGTGACCTCCAGCGGCCGGTCGTACTGGTCGTGCACCCGCCGGGTGACCCGCACCGACCGCGGCGATCGCGTGATGGTGTCCCGGTGGTGGAGGGTCAGTCCGGCCCTGCGCATCCAGTCGTAGGCCCGGCGCAGGTGCGCGGAGCCGCTGCCGTCCGCGCGGTCGCGGTAGCGGGCCAGTTCCTCGACCTCGGCGACGGCGACCGCCGAGAACGACGTCACGGCGGTGCGCAGCCCCTGCCCGTCCGCGGTGGCCGACTCGTAGCGGTGGACCAGCGTCGGCCGCCGGGGCGCGAGTCCGAGCGCCCGGGCGTGCTCCGGCGACGGAGGCTCCCAGGCGACGCTGGTCCGGTGGACGGCGCACGGCTCCGCGGTGTGCGCGCCGACGGGGAAGTCCAGGGAGGGCACGTGCTCGGCGGTGGTGCCCGGCAGCGTGGCGTGGCTGCCGCGCCGGTCGGTGGAGACCAGTCCGCTGCCGCGCAGCATCTGCAGGGCCTGGCGGACGGTCTCGCGGCTGACGTCGAATCGCGCGGCGAGAACCCGCTCCCCGGGCAGCCGCTCCCCGGGCGGGATGGCGCCTTCCCGTAGTTCGTCGAGCAGTTGGGTGGCGACGCGCCGGTAACGGGGTTCGTGGTCGGGCGTGTGGACGGTGCGGGCCATGTCCGCGCCTCCTGTTGGTGACAAGGCGTAGCCGTGCGGGCTCATTGCGCGACCACGTCTATCATTGGTCTAAACCACTAGGGAAGAGCGGCTCGTCGGTTCGGCCGGTTTCCACCCGCGCCCGCCCACGGCCCATGGAGCCTCAGAGGGCGGCGTACACGGCTTCCACGAGCGCCCTCTTGCGCGGGTCGTCCGCGATGTGCGGGCCCATGCGGTTCATCACGTAGCCCAGCGAGACGCCCGCCTCCGGATCGGCGAGGCCGCAGGAACCCCCGAAGCCGTCGTGTCCGAAAGCCCTCGGGTTCGGCCCGTACGAGCCGTTGGGCCCGCTGAGCCACAGCCCGAGCCCGATCTCCGTCTCGTGCGCGAAGCCCGCGCCCAGCACCAGGTCACGGCAGCTGCCCTGGCCCTCACGCACCCGCTCGGCGGCAGCCGCCGACAGCACCTGACGCGAGCCGTACGAGCCCCGCGACGCGAAGATCCCGTACAGCGCCGCGACCGCGCGGGCCGTGCCGTGGCCGTTGGCCGCGGGTATCTCGGCAGCCCGCCACCACGAGGTGTTGGCCTCGGCGGCACCCACCGGCGGATTGGTCAGCGCGGCCAGCGCCGCGGGCGCCATTTGGGCGAAGGCGGAAGCCTGCTCACTCGTCGTGGCGGCCGGCGGATGCACCAGCTCCGCCACCCGGCCGGCCTCTTTTCCGGGCAGTCCGATCGTGAAGTCGATCCCGAGCGGCCCGGTCACCTCCCGCTCCAGGAAGGCGCCCGGCAGCAGCCCCGAAACCCGCCGTACCACCTCGCCGACCAGGAAGCCGTAGGTCAGCGCGTGGTACCCGGAACGCGTCCCCGGCTCCCACCACGGCTCCTGCGCCGCCAGCCGGGCCACCGTCAGCTCCCAGTCGCACAGTTGCTCCAGCGAGTGCGGCTCGCGCAGCCCCGAGAGCCCCGCCCGGTGGGACAGCAGATGCCGGACCAGGACCGACTCCTTGCCCGCCGCCGCGAACTCCGGCCAGTACGCGGCCACCGGGACGTCCAGGTCCAGGAGCCCCCGGTCCGCCAGGATGTGCGCGCACAGCGCCGTCGGCCCCTTCGACGTCGACCACACGTTCACCAGCGTCTCGCGCTCCCACGGGCGGGTGCCCGCCGCGTCGGCCCAGCCGCCCCACAGGTCCACCACGGTCTCCCCGTCCCGGACGACGGCCACCGCCGCGCCCAGTTCCCCGCGCTCGCGGAAGTTCTCCTCGAACGCCGTGCGGACCGAGGAGAAGCGCGCGTCGCAGTGACCGTGCACCTGAGGCACTTGCGGGGACATGGGACCTCCGTCGTCCGTGGATGACGCGGAACGCGGGCGCGCGCTCCGGCCGAACCGAACGTACCGACTGGTCGGACTGGAGGGAAGGCGCCGGATCACGTCACTCGATCCTTCACTCCGCGATCTTCCGCATGTCACCCAACACCCCTACGCTGCCGAGCGGTTGACCACCGAGGTACAGGAGGCAGGGGGAACATGCCCAGACTTGCGAAGGCGTTGACGCGTACCGGGATCACGGTGACGGCGGCGGCCGTGCTCGCGCTGACCGCCGCACCGCCGTCGACGGCCGCGGACCCGGCGTACTCGTCCACCACCTGGGTGGGCGTCCACAACGCCTACGAGAAGAGCAAGTACCCCTACTTCGCGGACGCCTTGGACTCGGGCGCCGGAATGCTCGAACTCGACGTGTGGACCAACGTGTTCGGCTCCTCCTGGCGGGTCTCGCACAGCAACCCGCTCGGCAACGACAACAACTGCGAGAACGCCGCCCGGGCCTCCGAACTGCGCACCAAGACGCGCAACCGCGACCTCGGCGGCTGCCTGTCCGACATCAGGGCCTGGCACGACGCCCACCCCGGCCACCGGCCGATCCAGCTCAAGGTCGAGATGAAGGACGGCTTCCAGTCCAGGAACGGCCGCGGTCCCGCCCAACTGGACGCCCTCCTCACCGCCAAGCTCGGCGACGCCCTGCTGCGCCCCGCCGACGTGACCGGTTCCCACCCCGACCTCGACACGGCCGTCCGCGCCGACGGCTGGCCCGCCCGCTCCGCCCTCGCCGGCAAGTTCGTCGTCGAGCTGATCCCGGGCACGGTCGAGGAGGGCAACCCCGCCGACACCCTGTGGACGGACCGCGAGTACGCCCAGTACCTGCGCGACCTCGCCGCCGCCGGACGCCTGCGCGAGGCCGCCGCCTTCCCCGCTGTGCACGGCGCCGCCGCCGGCGACCCGCGCACCCGCTACGCCGACGCCTCGATCCGCCCCTGGTTCGTCGTCTTCGACGGCGACGCCGGTGCCTACACCAATGGGTCGGTCGACACCGCCTGGTACGACGACCGGCACTACCTCCTCGTCATGACCGACGCCCACAACGTGGCCCCCGCCATCGACGGCACCAACCCGACGCAGGCCCAGGCCCTGGACCGGGTCGGCCTGCTGGCCGGACGGCACGCCAGCGTGGTCTCCGCCGACTGGTACCCGCTGCCAGCCGTCCTGGCCACCGTCGTACCGCGCGGGACAGCGGGCTGAGAGGGGCGCGGCCGGCCCGTGCCGCGGCGCCTCAGAGGTGCCGCGGCAGCCAGCGCAGCTTGGCCTCCTCCTGGTACGGGCCGCCGCCCTCGTGGTCGTTGAAGTCGTACACCTCGATCGTCCTGTCCTCGTGCGCCCACGCGTTGAAGGCGGCGTAGACGGTCGAGGGCGGGCAGGTCTGGTCCTCCAGCGCCACCGAGAACAGGGCGGGTGCCCGGCCGCGGGCGGCGAAGTGCACCCCGTCGAAGTACGCGAGCGTGCTCATGACCCGCTCGGTGCGGCCGCGGTGCGTCTTGAGGTACCTGCCGATCTCCCGGTAGGGGTCGCGGTCCGTCAGGGTCGTCGCACGCGGGAAGTCGCACAGGAACGGCACGTCCGGGGCGACCGCCGCCAGGTCGGGCACCAGACCGCCGACCGCGATGCTGATGCCGCCGCCCTGGCTCGCGCCCACGACCGCCGTGCGCGCCGGGTCGGTCAGCGGATGGGCGCGGGCCGCCTCCACGGCACGCACGGCGTCCGTGTAGAGGCGCCGGTAGTAGTAGCTCTCCGGGTCCTCGACCCCGCGCGTCATGAAGCCCGGGAACGCGGGCGCGCTGCCCACCGGGTCGGGCGTCTCACCGCCGCCCCAGGCGCTGCCCTGGCCCCGGGTGTCCATCACGAAGTGCGCGAACCCGGCCGAGGCCCACAGCAGGTGCGTGTGCGGCAGGCCGCGCCCGCCGCCGTACCCGATGAACTCCACGACCACGGGCAGCGGCGCGTCCGTGCCGGCCGGCAGCGTCAGCCAGCCCTTGACCGGGTGCCCGCCGAAGCCGGCGAACGTCACGTCGTACTGCTCGACGGTCCTGAGCGGCGTCCGCACCGGCTCGAAGCGCGCGTCCAGCTCGTGCCGGCGCGCCTCCTGGAGGGTGTCGGCCCAGAAGGCGTCGAAGTCCTCGGGCTCGGCCGACGCGCTGCGGTAGCCGCGGAGCTCGTCCAGGGGGAGGTCGAACAGGGCCATGAAGGGCCACCTTTGACATCGGGGTGCGGATGATCACACCGTACGGGCGCGGTCCGCGCGCCCGCCAGATCCCTTCGGGACCACCGACCCGAAGGGGTACGGAACCGGGATCGGGCGGCGCGTGTCAGACCCCGGCGCTACGTTTTCCTCATGACGGACTTCGTACTGGTGGCAGGCGCGTGGCTGGGATCGTGGGCGTGGGACGAGGTGGTGCCGGAGTTGCGCGCGGCCGGATGCGGCGCGCACGCCCTGACGCTGTCCGGCGTCGCCGAGCGGCAGGGACAGCCCGCGGGACAGCGGACACACGTGGAGGACATCGTCGGCGAGGTGGAGCGCCTCGACCTGCGTGACGTCGTCCTCGTCGGACACAGCTACGCGGGCATCCCGGTCGGCCAGGCCGCCGAGCGCATCGGCGACCGGCTCGCCCGCGTGGTCTTCGTCGACTCCGAGATCCCCGTCGACGGCGCCTCGTTCGCCTCCAACTGGTGGCAGGGCGAGGAGCGCTTCGAGGCCGGGCTCGCCGAGAACGGCGGCTTCTGGCAGCCGCTGAGCGCGGAGGAGTACGACGGTCAGGGCCTCAGCAGCGAGCAGATCGCGCGGCTCGCGGCCGGCGCGACACCGCACCCGGGCGCCAGCCTCACCGAACCCGCCGTCCTGACCCGCCCGTTGGGCGAATTGCCGGCGACCTACGTCAAGTGCCTCCTGGACGGCCCCGAGCCGAACGACGACGTGGCGGAGTCGCTCAAGAGCGAGCGGTGGCGCCTGGTCGAGATGGACACCGGGCACTGGCCGATGTTCTCCCAGCCGCACGAACTGGCGAGAATTCTGCTCGACCAGCGCCGCTGACGGACCGACCCCGAGGTCCGGCACACCGCCCAGGGGACCGCCGGGACCCAACCCCCGGCGTTCCGGGTGGAGTTCGCGAGGGATCACGGCGCCGCACGACTGATCCGCGGCCCGCGTGGAACCCGCTCCTGTACCGGCCCGCCGAGGGAGGTCCCCCGTCCCCCGCACCGGGCAGCCCGGCCATGAGCGATCCCGAAAGGCAGGAGCCATGAGCAGCGGCACGCGTACCGTCACCGCAGGCGTCGACGGCTCACGGGCCGCGCTGGACGCCGCCGACTGGGCGGCCAGGGAGGCCGAGCGCCGCCGCCTTCCGCTGCGCCTGCTGCACGCGGGCGCCGAACCGGCCGCCCCCGCCCCGCTCCAGGACGTCGACCTCCCCGCGCGCACCCTGCTCGACCGGGCCGCGGTGCGGCTGTCGTACGCCCACCCGGCCCTGGACATCGTCGCCGACCACGTCGAGACACCCGTCGTCCCGGCGCTGCTCGACGCCGCGGCCGAGGCCGAGGCCCTGGTGCTCGGCTCCTGGGGCGCCACCGGATTCACCGGTTTCCCGGTCGGCTCGGTGGCGCTCGCCGTCACCTCCGCCGCCGCGCATCCGGTCGTCCTGGTGCGCGCGGGCGAACTCCCCGAGGACGAGCGGATGCCCACCGTCGACGGCACCCCGCCGCACCGCGCCCCCTACCTGCCGGTGGTCCTCGGTCTCGACCCGGACCGCCCCGCCGACGAACTCCTCGCGTACGCCTTCGAGACGGCCGCCGCCCGCTCGGCGCCGCTGCACGTGACACACACCTGGACCACGCCGCCACCGCCGCGCGGCTACGTGCCCGGCGCGCCGCCGCCCGAGGACGCCCCCGAGCGGGAGGAGGGCAGGCGGCGTGTGCTGACGAGCACCCTGCAACCGTGGCGGCACAAGTTCCCGGAGACCACCGTCACCGAGCACGTCGTGCACGGCCGGCCCGGCCCGCACCTGCTGAAGGAGTCCCGCCGGGCCGGGCTGCTGGTCGTCGGCCGACGCGCCGACACGGCCGGTCTCGGCCGGGCCGCCCGTGTGCTGGTCCACCACTCCGCGTGCCCCGTGGCGGTGGTCCCGCACCGCTGACCGCTGACCGCTGACCGCGGACCGTCGGCCGGGACCGCACGCGCACCGAAGCCCCGGGCGCGCCGACGGCGGACGCGGCACGCGAGCCCCGAGACGTCGGCGCGAGGTACCGGGGCCCGCCGACCCGCCGACCGGGCCGCGGTCGGCGAGCGCACGGGTTGAGCGGGTCGTCCGTTGAGCGGCTGGTTCAGCCGAAGCGCTCGATGCGGATGCGGTCCACCGGCTGACCGGCCCCGACCAGCAGCCGCGACGCGTGTTCCGCGAAACCGTTGGAGCCGCACACATAGGCCTCCCACCCACCGGCGGGCGCGTCGGCCAGGAGCGGCGCCACATGTGCCGCCGACAGGCGGCCGACCGGGACGCCCCGCGGTGCGCTGCGCGTGAAGACGGTCGTGGTCTCCTCGCCGTACTCCCGGGCGTAGATCAGCTCCCGCGGGCCACGCGCGGAGACGAGCAGCCGCAGCGGGACGGACCGACCGCTCGCGCGGCGGTGCCGCACCATCGACATGAGCGGGACGACACCGGAGCCCGCGCCGATCAGGAGGGCCGGCCGGTCACCGGGCCAGGCGAAGAAACCGCTGACCGGACCGCGCACCTGCACCACGTCCCCCGGCCTTGCCACCGTGTGGAACCAGCCCGAGACCTCACCGCCGTCGACATGGTCGAGGGTGAGCTCGATGTGCCCGCTGTCGTCGGGCGCGGACGCGAGGGAGTAGTGGCGCTGGGCCGTGTACCCGTCCGGCGCGGTGAGCCGCAGCATCAGGTGCTGTCCCGGCAGGTGCCCCGTCCAGCCGGGCACGGCGAACCGGAACGTGGAGGCGTACGGGGTCTCGCGGCGGATCCCGGTGAGCGTGGCGTCCTGCCAGTGGGTCGCGGCCTGCTCGCTCACGGCGATCCGGCCGGGCACGGCGAACGGGGTCGGGGGCACGAACGTCTCAGTCACCGGAGTACCGCTGCTCTTCCCAGGGGTTGCCGCGCGCGTGGTAGCCGTTCTGCTCCCAGAAGCCGGGCTCCTCGTGGTCCAGCAGCCGGATGCCCGCGATCCACTTGGCGCTCTTCCAGAAGTACAGGTGGGGCACGATCAGCCGGGCCGGGCCGCCGTGCTCGGCGGGCAGCGGCTTCCCGTCGTACTCCCAGACGATCCAGGCGCGCCCGCCCCTCAGGTCGGCCAGCGGGAGGTTGGCCGTGTAGCCCGTGTGGGAGTACGCGACGGCGTGGGTGGCGGCGGCGTCCGGGCGGACGGCGTCGAGGAAGGCGTCCAGGGACACGCCGCCGAAGCGCACGCCGAACTTCGACCAGCTCGTCACGCAGTGGATGTCACCCTCGTACACCGACGACGGCAGCGCGTGGGCCTCGTCCCAGTCCCAGCCGCGGGGCTCGGCGACCAGACCGTCGATCCGGAAGGTCCAGTCGGCCGGCGCCAGCTCGGGGGTGACCTCGGCGGACAGGACGGGCCAGTCGTCCCCCGCGTCGTACTGGCCGGGCGGCAGACCGGCGTTGTGGACGCGGGGGCGTCCGGTGAAGCCTCGGGTGACGTTCATGACGGTGGTGCCTCCAGGCCGTCCCGGGGACGGCGCGGGGTCGATCGCGAGCGGTGTGCGGGGTGGCGCGGCCGTCCGCGGGCGGGCGCCCGCGCGGGTCCGTGCGTACGCATTCAACCGTACGCGGAAGGCGGCCCCGACCGGCGCCCCTGTGGACGGCGGCCCCGATCGTTGCGGCCGTATGAACACTCCGCGGCGCCGGGAATAGCGGTGTCGTGATCTCCCTTGCCACAGATGCCGACGCCGGTGGGTCCCCGACCGGCGACAGCGAAGGGAGAGTGAGGCAGACCATGCCCAAGGCGTACGTGTTCACCCGGTACGGCGGCCCGGAGACCGAGGCCCTCGTGGACCGGGAGCGGCCGAGTCCCGGCCCCGGTGAGGTCCTGGTCGCGGTGCGCGCGGCCGGTGTGAACCCCGTCGACTTCAAGCAGCGCGCCGGCTACCGGCGTCCGGGCGGTCCCGCACGCGAGCTTCCGGCGGTGTTCGGCAACGAGGCCGCCGGTGTCGTCGTGGAGACCGGCCCCGGGGTGACCGGCTTCGCCGTCGGGGACGAGGTCTTCGGCAACCCGGTGGACGGCGCCTACGCCGAGTACGCCGTGCTTCCGGTGGCGGTGACCGCCCACAAGCCGGCCGCGCTGTCCTTCACGGACGCCGCCGTGCTCCCGGTGGCCGCGGCGACCGCGTACGACGGCCTCCGGCAGCTCGGTCTGGCGCCCGGGGAGACCCTGCTGGTCACCGGGGCGGGCGGCGGGGTCGGTGTCGCGGCGCTTCAGCTCGCCCGGGCCTTCGGGCTGCGCGCGGTCGGCGTCGCGAGCGAGGGCAAGAAGGACTTCGTCGAGTCGCTGGGCGCCGTGCACGTCCCGTCGGGCCCGGGACTGGCCGAGCGGGTGCGGGCCGCCGCGCCGGACGGGATCGACGCGGTCTTCGACCTGGTCGGCGGCGAGGCCCTCGAAGCGGCGGCGACACTGCTGCCGGACGCCTCGAAGCTGATCACCGGGGCCGACCGGGAGACGGTCGCGCGGCTGGGCGGCGCGGCCGTCGCCCGGGCCCGCACCGCCGCCGTGCTCGACGAGGTCGCGCGGCTCGTCACCGACGGCAGCCTCGACCCCTTCGTCACACGGACGTTCCCCCTGGACCGGGCGGGTGAGGCGCTGCGCCTCGTCGAGGACGGCCACGCGCGCGGCAAGACCGTGATCGAGGTGGCCGCGTGAGCGCCGGGGCGAGCACCGAACGGCAGCCCCTCGGCACGGACCCGGGCAGGGCTCCGGAGCGGCACGTCCTGGACAACCCGGCCCTGGCCTCGCTGACCGGGCCGCACGCCCACTTCGCGGAGCGCCGCGGCCGCGTCCTGCGTTACCCGACCGACGTGTCGCCGTGGCTGGCCCTCCCGGACGAGCCCGACGCCGACGACTGGGCGGATCTGGCGGCGCTGGTCGGTCCCGGCGGGGAGGCGCCCCTGGCCGGGTTCCAGGGGCGGACACCGCCGGGCTGGGAGGTGACCTTCAGCCTGGAAGGCGTCCAGCTCGTCGACGACGGCATCCCCGCGGCGCCGGACGCGGAGGCCGTACGCCTCGGGCCGGACGACGTGCCGGAGATGCTGGACCTGGTGCGGCGCACCAGGCCCGGGCCGTTCCTGCCGCGCACCGTGGAACTCGGCACCTACCTCGGGATCCGCCATGGCGGCGCGCTGGTCGCGATGGCGGGGGAGCGGCTGCACCCGCCGGGCTGGACCGAGATCAGCGCGGTCTGCACCGACCCCGACTTCCGGGGCAAGGGCCTGGCCGGGCGGCTCGTCCTGGCCGTCGCGCACGGTGTCCGCGAACGCGGCGAGACCCCGTTCCTGCACACGAGCGCGGCCAACACCGGCGCCATCCGGCTGTACGAGGCACTCGGCTTCCGGCTGCGGCGCACCACCCGCTTCATGGCGGCCCGGGTGCCGGAGCACGCGCCGGACGGGCACACCCCCGCCGCCGTATGACGTGAGCGGCCGGCCGGACGAGGGCCGCTCCGTGGCACTCCGCTCGCCGAGGAAGGCGAGTTGGGGCCGCGGGGCGCGTCCGCCCGGGCCGAGCGTGTCTCAGCCCGCGGACGGATGGTCTTCCCGGGCGTCCGGAGCCGCGTCGTTGTAGCGCAGCAGGTACTCGGCGAACCGCGTCAGGTCGTCCTCGGGCCAGCCGTCGAGACGCTCGCGGAACGCGCTCCGGCGGCTCTCGGTCACCTGGACGAGCAGCGCGCTGCCGGCCGGTGTCAGATGCAGCACCTGCACACGGTGGTCGTCGGGATCGAGGCGCCGCTCGATGAGCCCGGCGCGCTCCAGAGCGGCCACCTGCCGGCTCACCGTGGACTTGTCCAGCGCGTAGTGCGCGGCGAGGTCGGTGGCCCGGCAACCGCCGCGCTCCTCCAGGTGCCCGAGCAGGGTGTACGACACCAGCGACAGCTCGGGGTGCATGCGCCCCGCCGAGGCCCGGGCGCGCCGGGCGAACGCCGTCATCTCGCGCTGGATGGTCTCGACGGCTGCGTCGGCGGAACGGGGGAGGTTCGCCCCGTCGCGGGCCGCCGCCCCGCGGACACCCCGGCGGGCCGGGGCGCCGGGGCCGTCGGCACCGTCCCGGCCGGGGGCGGTGGGCTCTTCGGATGTGGTCACGGCGACTCCCTCACTCTTCTGGTTGTATAGTACAACTGGATAAGGAGTTGTATATGCCAACCAATGGAGGAGGTCGCGTGGTCGCCGGCCTGCGCTCACCCGCCCTGCGCCATGTGCTCACGCACCTGGTCACCCCGCTCCTGATGTGCATCGGCATGGGGCTCGCCTACCTGGGGGCCTTCGCCACCCCGGAGCCGAACCACCTGCCCGTCGCCGTCGTGGGCACCGGCCCCGAGACGAAGGTCTTCGCCCAGACCGTGAAGGACGAGGCCGGGGACGCGCTGGACGTCCGGACCGTCGCCACCCGCCCCGAGGCCGTCGCGCTCCTGCGGTCCCGCGACATCACCGGCGCCTACGCCCCGGGCACGGCACCCGAACTGCTCGTCGCGACCGCCTCCTCCGACATGGGCGCCCTCTCCGTCGAGAAGGTCTTCACCCCGGTCGCCGCCCGGCAGGGCGAACCCCTGAAGATCACCGACGTGGCGCCGACGGTCCGCGACGACCCGACGGGCCAGGGCCTGTTCTTCCTGCTCGTCGCGCTGAGCATCGGCTCCTACGCGTCCGTCGCCGCCCTCGGCGCGGCGGGCGCGGCTCTGCCCCTGCGGATACGGAGCCTGCTGGCCGTCGGCGTGTCCGGCGTCGTCAGTGCCATCGGCGCGCTGCTCGCGGGACCGGTGTTCCACCTCGCGCACCACGACCTCGCGGGTGTGTGGGGGATGGGCTGGCTGTACTCCGCGGGCATCCTGTTCATCGGCGTCGGGCTCCACACCTTCCTCAAGCGGTGGACCACCCTCGCCATGATGGTGCTGTTCGTGATGCTCAACTTCACCAGCTCCGGCGGCCTGTTCCGGCCCGAGCTCCAGAACGGCTTCTTCGGCACGCTGCACGCGTTCTGGAACGGCGCGGGTTTCGTCGAGGGCGTCCGCGGTCTCCTCTACTTCGACGGCGACGGGCTGTCCGGCGCCGCGGGGACGCTCGTCGTCTGGCTCCTGGCCGGTCTGCTGCTCACCGCGGTCGCGGGCGCGGCCGAGCGGGCGCGTGCCCGGCGGGCCGTCCCGGGCTCCGAGCCGGCGCCGGAGGCGGCAGCGGCGGCCCCCGCGCCGGCTCCGGACGAGGAGGCGGAGGAGGAGCTGGAGGAGTCGGTCGCCGTCTGATCGTTCCTGTAATGTGGCCTCGCGGTTGTGGACGGCCCCAACCGACAAGTCGCCAGGAGGTGAGACCCATTACCGCTGTGTCAGGTCGGGTGCTCTCCCTTCGAGGCAACGCGGGTCGCCTGCTCTAGGTGATCGCGAGAGCGCCCTTCGGTTCATCGAAAGGCCCTCGCTCTCCATGCCCTTTCTCGCACCTTCCGCCGTAGTGGCCGCACTTCGTACCGCAGGCTGTGTATTCGCCGAGGACGAGGCGGAGTTGATCCTCTCCACCGCCCGTGACCAGGACGAGGTCGCCGCCATGGTGGCGCGCCGGGTCGCCGGCCTGCCCCTGGAACACGTCGTCGGCTGGGCCGAGTTCCACGGACTGCGCATCACCGTGGACACCGGTGTCTTCGTGCCCCGCCGCCGCACCGAGTTCCTGGTCCGCCAGGCCGTCGCCCACGCCCCGAAGGCGGCGGTCGTGGTGGACCTGTGCTGCGGCTCCGGCGCGGTGGGCGCCGCGTTGGCCGTCTCCCTCGGACGGCCCGAGCTGCACGCCGCCGACATCGATCCCGCCGCGGTGCGCTGCGCCCGCCGCAACCTGGCCGAACTCGGCGGCCGGGTCCACGAGGGCGACCTGTTCGAGGCGCTGCCAGAGGGCCTGCTCGGCCGGGTGGACGTGCTGGCCGCGAACGTGCCCTACGTCCCGACCGGCGAGGTCGGTCTGCTGCCCCCGGAGGCGCGTGACCACGAGCCGCTGGTGGCGCTCGACGGGGGCGCGGACGGTCTGGACGTCCTGCGCCGCGTCGCCGCCGGGGCCGCCCGCTGGCTCGCGCCCGGCGGCTGCCTCCTCGTGGAGACGAGCGAACTCCAGGCGTCCGCGGCCGTGGACGCCTTCACCCGCGGCGGCCTGACCGCCCGGCTGGCGGTGTCCGAGGAGATGGAGGCCCACGTCGTCCTCGGCGTCCGGCCGGGCACACCCTAAGGGCGCCGTGTGAGCTGGGTCCCTCCGATTATGCAACTAGTTGCAAAAGCGCTGTGCGGTCGTCTACAACAGACACACCACACCGCGCACGGAGGGCCCGATGAGCCGTTACCCGCACCTGCTGAACCCGCTCGACCTGGGATTCACCACGCTGCCCAACCGCGTGATCATGGGCTCCATGCACGTGGGCCTGGAGGAGGCCGAGCGCGGCTTCGAGCGGATGGCGGAGTTCTACGCCACCCGGGCCCGCGGCGGCGTCGGACTCATCGTCACCGGCGGCATCGCGCCCAACGACGCGGGACGGCCCTACGAGGGCGGGGCGAAGCTGACCACCGAGGCGGAGGCCGAGCAGCACACGGAGATCACCTCGGCGGTCCACCGCGAGGGCGGCCGGATCGCCCTGCAGATCCTGCACTTCGGGCGCTACGCCTACCACCAGGACCTGGTCGCCCCGAGCGCCCTCCAGGCGCCGATCAGCCCCTTCCCGCCGCACGCGCTCACCGACGCCGAGGTCGAGCAGACCATCGACGACTACGCGCGTGCGGCGCGGCTGGCCCGGCGCGCGGGCTACGACGGCGTCGAGATCATGGGCTCCGAGGGCTACCTGATCAACGAGTTCATCGCGGCGCGGACCAACCGGCGCGAGGACCGCTGGGGCGGCTCGTACGAGAACCGGATGCGTTTCCCCGTGGAGATCGTCCGGCGGGTGCGCGAGGCGGTCGGCGACGACTTCATCATCATCTACCGGCTCTCCATGCTCGACCTGGTGCCCGGGGGATCCTCGCTGGAGGAGGTCGTCACCCTGGCGAAGGCCGTGGAGGAGGCAGGCGCGACGATCATCAACACCGGCATCGGCTGGCACGAGGCGCGGATCCCGACCATCGCGACCTCGGTGCCGCGCGGCGCGTACGCCTGGGTCACCAAGAAGGTGATGGGTGCCGTGTCGGTGCCCCTGGTGACCACCAACCGCATCAACACCCCGGAGATCGCAGAGCAGTTGCTCGCCGACGGGTACGCCGACATGGTGTCGCTGGCGCGTCCGATGCTCGCCGACCCCGACTTCGTCGCCAAGGCCGAGGCGGGTCGCCCCGAAGCCATCAACACCTGCATCGGCTGCAACCAGGCCTGCCTCGACCACACCTTCGGCGGCAAGATCACCTCCTGCCTGGTCAACCCGCGCGCCTGCCACGAGACGGAGCTGGTGCTGGCGCCGACCCGGCTGCGCAAGCGCGTCGCCGTGGTGGGCGCGGGTCCCGCAGGGCTCGCCTGCGCGGTCTCCGCGGCCGAACGCGGTCACGACGTCACCCTCTACGACGCCGCGGGCGAGATCGGCGGCCAGCTCAACGTGGCCCGCAAGGTCCCCGGCAAGCAGGAGTTCGACGAGACGATCCGCTACTTCCGTCACCAGCTCGAACTGCACGGCGTGGACGTCCGGTTGAACACCCGCGTCGGCGCCGAGGACGTCTCCGGATTCGACGAGGTCGTCGTCGCCACCGGCGTCAGCCCGCGCACCCCCGACATCCCCGGTGTCGACCACCCGAGCGTCGTCGGCTACCTCGACGTGCTGCGCGACGGCGCCCAGGTCGGCGAGCGCGTCGCCGTCCTCGGGGCCGGCGGCATCGGCTTCGACGTCGCCGAGTACCTCACCGACGCGGGCGACAAGGCGAGCGAGGACCCGGCCACGTACTTCCGGAACTGGGGCGTCGACATGGACTACCGGGCCCCCGGCGGCCTCACGGAGCCCGAGCGGCCCGCCCCGCCGCGCACCGTCCACCTGCTGCAGCGCAAGGCCACCAAGGTGGGCGCCGGACTCGGCAAGACGACCGGCTGGATCCACCGCACCGAGCTCAAGCACCGCGGCGTGAGCATGGTGCCGGGGGTCCGGTACGACCGGATCGACGACGCCGGACTGCACATCACCGTGGACGGCCTCAGCCAGGTCCTGGAGGTCGACACCGTCGTGTTGTGCACCGGCCAGGAGCCCCGGCGCGACCTCTACGAGGAGCTGAGCGCCGCCGGCCGCAGCGTCCACCTCATCGGCGGCGCCGACGTGGCCGCCGAACTGGACGCCAAGCGCGCCATCAAGCAGGGCACGGAACTGGCGGCGGCACTCTAGAAAGGCGGGAGGGCGGCCCGGTGGGCGGCCCTCCCTAGGATGAGGCCATGTCACTGCCGCACGCGATCCTGACCGCCCTGCTGGAGAAGCCGTCCTCGGGGCTCGAACTGACCCGGCGGTTCGACAAGTCGATCGGCTACTTCTGGTCGGCGACGCACCAGCAGATCTACCGCGAGCTGGGAAAGCTGGAGGCCGAGGGGTTCATCCGCGCGCTGCCCGCCGAGCAGCCGGCCCGGGGCCAGAAGAAGAGCTACGAGGTGCTGACGGCGGGCCGCGCCGAACTGGCCCGCTGGACCGCCGCACCGCAGGACCCGAAGCCGCTGCGCGACACCCTGCTGCTGCGGCTGCGGGCCTCCGCGGTCGTCGGCACCGACGGCATCGAGGCGGACCTGCGCCGCCATCTCGACCTGCACCGGCGTCAGTTGGCGGAGTACGAGGAGATCCAGGAGCGCGACTTCCCGCCCGGCAAGGACGGACCCGAGCACCGTCTGCGGCACCTCGTCCTGCGGGCCGGGATCGACCTGGAGACGTTCTGGACCCAGTGGCTGACCCAGGCGCTGGCGGAGTTCGAACAGGCCGGGCAGCGGACCGGCAACGCACAGGAGGCCGTCACGCCGGCCGGAGCCGACCGACGGCCGCCCGTGTGACCGGCACCGGACACGCGGTCAGAGGCGGTGCGGCTTCGAGCGCCGGCGCAGGAACCAGGCCGCCGCCACGGTGCCCGCGGCCACCAGCGCGCAACCGCCGGCCAGGGTGAGCGTGCCGTAGTCCTTGCTGGCGCCGCCCACACCGCCCATGACGCCGCGCGAGGGGGAGGCCGTGGCGGAGATCGTCGGAGCCGAGACGACGATGGACTGGGTGCCCGCCGTGGTGCCGTTCTGGCAGACCACGATGACCGTGTAGGTGCCCGAGCGCACGCCCGACCAGCTGGCCATCTGGCTGTTGCTGGTCCCGGTCAGCGCCGCCTGGCGGCCCTGGGCGAAACTCGACTGGCTGCTGGTGAGCAGCGAGGCGTTGCCGAAGCTGCCGCCGCTGCCCGTGCAGGCGCTGGTGGTGACGGTGACCGTGGAGCCGCTGGTGCTCACCGAGATTCCCGCACCCCACGCGGCGGCCGAGCCGGCGGACAGGGTGAGGGGAAGCGCGGCGGCTGCGGCCACGGTCAGGCCGGAGCGGAGGAATATCTGAGTTGAACGCATAGGACTTGCCCTCCAGCGGCACGGTGGCGGTACATCCCATGAGCCGCCTTGATCGGGAAGCGGCCGTGCTGCCTCAGGGAGAGCCAACGCGCCCCGGACCGGTACCGCACGCGGAGGGGGACCGGGCAGGTGACGAACTCCTTCGGACGGCGGCCCCCGACCCGCCCGCGCGCCGCGCTCACCAGGTACGGCCGGCCTGGAGCAGCCGCTCCCGCACCAGGGCGACATGCGGATTGTCCGGCGCCCCGGGGCGCCGGACGAGGTACGCGGTGTTGATCGGCGGGTCCTCGGGCGAGAGGAGGGCCACCAGCGCCCCCGAGGCCAGCTCCTCCAGGCACAGATAGCGGGGGAGCACGCTGATCCCGGCACCGGCGGCCACCGCCGCCCGTACCCCGCGCAGGTCCGGTACCGTGACCGCCGCCTGCCCGCTGAGACGGACCCCGAAGACGTGCCGCCAGTACCGGCGCGCGATCGGCAGATCCTCCGCGTACGACACCAGCGGTACCCCGTGCAGGGCCGCCGCCCCCTCGGCCGCCACCCGCTCGGGACCGATGCGCTCGGCCCACGCGGGCGAGGCGACCAGGACGAACTCCTCGTCGCCCAGCGGCGCGGACGTCAGGGAGCGTCCGCGCGGCCTGGTCGTGGCGATCACCAGGTCGAAGCGGCCGCCGCGCAGCCCCTCCAGCAGTTCGTCGGTCAGCCCCGTGCTCACCCGCAGCCGTACGCCCCGGTCCGTCAGCGGGGCCAGCGCGGGCACGGCACGCGTGCACAGCAGCTCCGCCGGGCCCGCCAGATGCACCGGCTCGGGTGTCTGGTCCGCGCCGGGTCCGCCGCGCTCGGCGACCGCCGCCAGCGCGTCGAGGGGCGCCGCCACCTGCGCGGCCAGCTCGTCCGCCACCGCCGTGGGCACCACCCCGCGCGGCCGCCGCTCGAACAGCTCACGGCCGAGCTGCTCCTCCAGCGCGCGCATCTGTGTCGTCACCGTCGGCTGGGAGAGCCCGAGCAGGCGCGCCGCGCCGGTGAACGAACCGGCGCGGTGGACGGCGAGGAAGGTGCGCAGCTGGGAGAGGTCCAGCGGGGAGGCATCGGAATCCCTATGGGTCATGAGGACAACCCTAGTCTCCGCCTATCGGCCGGCTCCCGTCGTCACCGTCCGCTCCGCCGAGAGCCCGCCCCAGGTGCCGTCGGGCAGCTTCGCCCGGATCCGCACGCGGTGCACGGCCCCGGCCTCGCGTCCGACGTAGAAGCTGTGCGTCGCCCGCCCGGCCGGCGGGGTGCCGCCCCACACGAGCGAGGTCGCGGTGCGCCCGTCGAGCACGATCCGGTACTCCGTGATCACGCCGTCCGTCTCCGGGGGGTCCCAGGACAGGTCGATGTAGTACCCGCCGTCCGCGCGGTGGGTGGCGGCGCGGAAGGCCGTGGGCGCCGCCCCCCGGCCGTCGTCGCGGCCGGCGGCCGTGGTCAGCCGGACGGGCTCGCTGGGGGGCGAGACGTTGTCTGCGGCGTCACGCGCCCGCACGGTGAACGAGTACCGGGTCCCCGGGCGCAGTCCGGTGACCACGGCGGCCGTCTGCCCGCCGCCCACGCTGTGGATCTTCGAGGCGCCCTGGTAGATGTCGTACGAGGCGACACGCCGGTCGTCCGCCGACGCCTCCCAGGACAACTGGACCGCCCGGCCGCCGGCCACCTTGCCGTGAGGGCGGCCTGGGCGGGTCGGGGCGCGGCCGTCGGCGGTGCCCGCCGCGGGGGTCGTTGCGCGCACGCGCCTGCTGGGGGGTCCGGCGTCGCCGTCGGCGGTCCGCGCCCGGACCGTGAAGACGTAGGTGGTGGCGGGGGTGAGCCGGGTGACGTCCACCATGTGCTCCGTACCCGGCACCTCCTTCACCTTCCGGGTGCCGCGGTACACCTCGTACCGGTCGACCTCGGGATCGCCCGTGGCCAGGTTCCACATGACGTGCACGCTGGTCGCGCTGCCCGCCGCCGCCGTGACGCCCGCCGGGGCCGACGGCAGCCGGCCCCTCTCGTCCCCGTCCTGGCCGCCCCAGCCGCAGGACGCCACCAGGAGCAGCGAGCCGCAGATCACCGGAATGGGTGTGCGTCGCACGGCACTGCCTTCCCTCGGCGGGATTGGTCTGTACCTGTATGCCATGCCGGCGCGGCCACATCAAGGGGGCGGGTCGAGAAGGGGAGCCGTTCGCCGGGGCCGCGGGCGGCTCCGTATGCTGAACTCCGACACGGCGTGAACTCGCCTTCCGTCCAAGGGAGTTCATGTCCAACGGCGCGGGCCGCTGTCGTCGCTGAATCCGCGCCGGAGAGGCCGGCCGAGCGGGCCGGGCCGACCAGGTCCGGCCTCTCGGCCGACCACCCCCGCGAGGCGGGCGTGTCGGCACCGCGCCATGCGCATCCGGGGCACGCGGTGCTCCCTCGCCGTGCACCGTCCGGACCCTCACCGGTGGCCGCTCTCGGTGACCCACCCCAGATTTGGGTGAGTGCCCGTCAGTGTCGCCCAGGAGAGGGTTCTTTATCGTGCGTGTCCAGTCGCTGACGTTGGCCGCGGCCGGCGCCGCCCTGCTCGCCCCCACCACGCTGCCGGCGAAGCCGCCGCCCGCCGTACCCGCCGCCGGGCCCCAGCGGCCCGCGGCGCGTGAGGAGTCCGTACGCGCCGGTGACCTGCTGGCCGAGGTGCGCGACTGCGCGCCGGTCTCCAGGGGCCGCTACCGCAGCGACGACGCCGCCCCGGCGGACATCCCGGTGTGCGGCAAGCGCGGAGCCGTGTTCTGGAAGAGCGACCTCGACATCGACTGCGACGGCCGCCCCGGCCCCCGCTGCAACGGGCGCACCGACCCGCTCTTCTCGTCCATGACCGCCTTCCAGCAGTCCGACGGACGCTATCTGAGTGCCGAGACCCTGCCCTACATCGTCGTACCGGCCCCCGGCCCCGTCTGGAACCACCGCGACCACGGGATCCGCGGCGGCTCCGTCGCCGCCGTCATCTACCGGGACCGCGTCCAGTACGCCGTCGTCGGCGACGTCGGGCCCCGCGACATCATCGGTGAGGCGTCCTACGCCGCCGCCCGCGGCCTCGGCATCCGCACCGACCCGCGGGGCGGCGGCGTGCCCTCGGGGGTCACCTACATCGTCTTCAAGGACTCGGTGGTGTCGCCGATCGAGGACCAGCGGGCCGCGGTCACCCGGGGGAAGGCGCTGGCGCGCAAGTTCCTCGACGCGAACCGGGACTGAGCGCCCGCCGACACCGCCGCCGGCCCACGCGGGACGCGGCGAGCCTCCGGCCCGAGGAGGGCCGGAGGCTCGCCGCCCGACTCCCGGCGCTCACTCCTTCCGGTACGCGTACGCCTCGGCCGCCGCGGCCTCCACCGCCGCGAGGTCCGCGCCCGCCGAGGCGGTGACGACGGCCGCGACCGCCCCCTCGACGAAGGGCGCGTCGACCAGCCGCGTGTTCTCCGGCAGCTCGTCGCCCTCCGCGAGCAGCGCCTTGACGGTGAGGACCGCGCTGCCCAGATCCATGAGGACGGCGACCCCGGCGCCCCGGTCCACGGAGGCCGCCGCCGCGGAGATCAGCTCCGAACTGGTGCCCAGGCCGCCGTCCGCGGTGCCGCCCGCGGGCGCCACCGGGGCGGTCGTGCCGCCGCCGGCCAGGCCCACCGCCAGCTCGGCGACCGAGGCGGCGACGGCGGCGCTGTGCGACACCAGGACGATCCCGACCAGCTTGTCGTCACTCACCGGACACCTCCGCGAGAGCGGCGAGGAGCAGGGCGGACGACGTGGCGCCCGGGTCCTGGTGCCCGATGCTGCGTTCGCCCAGGTAGCTGGCCCTGCCCTTGCGTGCCTGGAGCGGTGTCGTCGCCTCGGCGCCGTCGTTCGCGGCGGCCGCGGCCGCCGCGAAGGACTCCCCGAGGGCGTCCACGGCCGGCACCAGCGCGTCGATCATGGTCTTGTCGCCGGGCGCGGCTCCGCCCAGCGCCATGACCGCGTCCACCCCGGCCCGCAGCGCCTCCGCGAGCTGCTCCTCGGTGACCTCGGCGGCGTCCCCGAGCGCCTTGCCCGTACGGCGCAGCAGGGTGCCGTACAGCGGTCCGGACGCGCCGCCGACCGTCGAGATCAGCTGCCGGCCGGCGAGGGTCAGGACGGCGCCGGGGGTGTCCGGGGCGTCCTTGTCCAGCGTGGCCACCACGGCGGTGAAGCCGCGCTGGAGGTTGCTGCCGTGGTCGGCGTCGCCGATCGGTGAGTCCAGCGCGGTGAGCCGTTCGGCCTCGCGCTCCACGGAGGCGGCGGTGGCCGTCATCCAGCGTCGGAAGAAGTCGGCGTCGAGCACAAGGTCTCCTTGCGTGGTACGAACGTTGACCGGATGCCTGCCCCGCTCACATGCCCCAGCGCAGACCCGGGGTCTTCACCGGCGCGTCCCACAGGCGCAGCAGGTCCTCGTCCACCTGGCACAGGGTCACCGAGGCGCCCGCCATGTCCAGGGAGGTGACGTAGTTCCCGACGAGGGTGCGGGCCACGGCGACACCGCGTTCGGCCAGCACTCGCTGGACCTCCGCGTTGAAGCCGTACAGCTCCAGGAGCGGGGTCGCCCCCATGCCGTTGACCAGCACCAGGACGGGATTGCGCGGGTCGAGGTCCTCCAGGACGGCGTGCACCGAGAAGTCGGCGATCTCCCGCGAGGTCATCATCGCGCGCCGCTCCCGGCCGGGCTCGCCGTGGATTCCGACACCCAGCTCCAGCTCGCCGGGCGGCAGGTCGAAGGTGGGGCTGCCCTTGGCGGGCGTGGTGCACGCGGCCAGCGCCACCCCGAAGCTGCGGGAGCTCTCGTTCACCTGCCGGGCGATGGCCTCGACCCGCTCCAGCGGCGCGCCCTCCTCCGCGGCCGCTCCGGCGATCTTCTCGACGAAGAGGGTCGCGCCGGTGCCGCGCCGGCCGGCCGTGTACAGACTGTCGGTGACGGCGACGTCGTCGTTGACGAGGACCTTGGCGACCTGGATGCCCTCGTCCTCGGCCAGCTCCGCGGCCATGTCGAAGTTGAGCACGTCGCCCGTGTAGTTCTTCACGATGAACAGCACGCCCGCGCCGCTGTTCACGGCGGCCGCCGCCCGCAGCATCTGGTCCGGCACCGGCGAGGTGAAGACCTCGCCCGGACAGGCCGCCGACAGCATCCCCGGACCCACGAATCCGCCGTGCAGCGGTTCGTGCCCGGATCCGCCGCCCGAGATGAGCCCGACCTTTCCGGCCACCGGCGCGTCGCGCCGGACGATCACCCGGTTCTCTACGTCGACCGTCAGCTCCGGATGAGCCGCCGCCATGCCCCGCAGGGCGTCCGCGACCACTGTCTCCGCCACGTTGATGAGCATCTTCATGGGTACCTCCTGATGAGATCAGCCTCTTGCAGTATCGGCGCTCAGGAGGCGGTGGTCACGTGCGGCGCCGATCCGGACGGATCAGGCGGCGGGGCGGCGGGCCGGCGCGGGCACCGGAGAGGTGTCCGGAAAGCGCGGCGGGCCGGGATCCGGCCGCCCGTGGGGGCGGCCGGATCCCGGCCCGGTTCAGGGGGCGGAGAGGTGTCTCAGCCGAGCTTCTTCAGCAGTTCCGCGGCGAGCGGGGCGGAGGAGGACGGGTTCTGTCCGGTGACCAAATTGCGGTCGACCACCACGTGCGGTGCCCACGGCTCGCTCTCCTGGAAGTCCGCGCCCGCCTCGACCAGGCGGTCCTGGAGCAGCCACTTCGCCTTGCCGGCGAGTCCGGCCTGCGTCTCCTCCGCGTTGGTGAAGCCGGTCAGGCGGTATCCGGCGAAGGCGTTGCGGCCGTCCTCGCCCTGCGCGGCGAGCAGCGCGGCGGGGGCGTGGCAGACCACGCCGAGCGGCTTGCCCGACGTCAGCGCGAGGGTGAGGAGGCGTCCGGAGACCGCGTCGACCGCGAGGTCCTCCATCGGGCCGTGCCCGCCGGGGTAGAACACGGCCGCGTAGTCGTCGAGCCGCACGTCCTCCAGCCGGATCGGCTCGCGGAGCGCGTCCATCGAGTCCAGGGCCCCGGCGATCCTGTCGGCGTTGTCCTGTCCGCCGTTGGCCTCGGGCGCCAGGCTCGCCCGGTCCACGGTGGGGACGACCCCGCCGGGTGTGGCGACCACGATCTCGTGGCCCGCCGCCGTGAACGCCTCGTACGGGGCGACCGCTTCCTCGGCCCAGAAGCCGGTCGGGTGCTTGCTGCCGTCCGCCAGCGTCCAGTGGTCGGCGCCGGTCATCACAAAAAGAATCTTCGACATACCGCGACGGTAGGCCGTACGGCCCATAGGTGACCAATAGACATGCCATTCGCTGCCATAGGACTTCCAATGGGCCGGAGGGAATACGTGCGGGCCGCACCGACCGGCAAGGCGGGCCGCCTCCCGTCGGGGAAGGCCGTGCACTGCTCCCGGAACTACCCGCGTACGGCGGTGCGTTGCTCCAGGACGCGCAGCGCCCGTTCCGCCCAGGCGATGTTCTCCCGCTCGAACGAACGGCCCCGCATCAGCGTCAGATACGGCCCGACCCGTTCCGCCTCGGCGAGGTACGCGTCCTCGGTCCGCCCGTCGAGGAGGCGGGCGCGCAGCCGGTCGTAGCGGGCCAGCTTCGCGCGGGCCCCCTCCAGCCGCTCGGTGATCGACGCGCGTACGGCGTCGGGATCGCCCTCGTCCACCGCGTGCACCTTGACCAGGAGCTCGTCCCGGATGGCCGTGGGCCGGGGCGGGGCGCCGGTGAAATCGCGCAGGGCACGGCGCCCGGCGTCCGTCAGCGAGAACATCCGCTTGTCCGGCCGGCGCTCCTGGCGCACGAGCCGCGCCTCGATGAGCCCCTCGGCGGCCATGCGGTCGAGTTCCCGGTACAGCTGCTGGGGCGTCGCCATCCAGAAGTTGGCGATCGCCGCGTCGAACCCCTTGGCCAGGTCGTAGCCCGATGCCTCGCCGTCCAGAAGCGCGGCCAGGACCGCGTTGCGCAATGCCATGCCCGCAAGGCTAGATGTCCGGCCGCCGACGCGAGTAATCTCTTCCACACCTATTCAATTAGTTGACTATGAGAGGTGGGCGCGATGCATCCCTTCCGCAAGGCGGTGGAGGCCGGCGACCACGCCGCGATCGAGGCGCTGCTGGCCGAGAACGTGGTGTTCACCAGCCCGGTGGTGTTCAAGCCGTACACCGGCAGGGCGATCACCGCGGCCATCGTCCGCGGCGTCTCGCGCGTCTTCACCGACTTCCACTACGTCCGTGAGATCGGTGACGCCGACGGCGTCGACCACGCCCTGATCTTCCGGGCGAAGGTGGGCGACAAGGAGATCGAGGGCTGCGATTTCCTGCACCTCGACGAGGACGGAAGGATCGACGACTTCACGGTGATGGTCCGCCCGCTGTCGGCCGCCCAGGCCCTCCAGGAGGCGATGGCCGCGCAGTTCGAGCAGATCTCCCGGGAGGCGATGGGCGCCGCGGAGTGACGACGGCCGGCGGAGGCGGTGCCTCCGCCGGTCCGGACTACCGTCGCCGAAGCGGTGCGACGCCCGCCCCCTCGCTCCGGCTCGTCTTCCCGCGGAACGCCGGGTGGGCGCCGAGCCGCCGCACATAACCCCGGAGGTGCTCGTACGGGGCGAGGGCGCCGGGAGCGTCGAGATGGACGAGGGCGGCCCAGAGGTCCACGTCCGCGGCACTCATCTCGTGGCCCAACACGTAGGGAGACGAGGTGAGTTGCCCGTTCAGTCGGTCCAGCGCGGCCGACCGGCGCCCTGGCCGGGCGTCCGGGGTGACCTCCGTGTCGAGGAGCTCGCGCAGGGCGTCGATGTCCGCCGCGAGGGCCGGCGGACGGAGGGCGGGGACCTGTGCCCTGGTGCGGTCCGCCAGGCCGGCCAGGTCGCGCAGGATGTCCGGCGTGTGGTTGCTGACGACACGTCCGGTCCACCGGTCGCACAGCGCGGGCACGGCGAGCGGGCCGTCGTAGTGGTGCCAGGTGGCCTCGTAGGCCCGGCGCAGGGAGGCGGAGCAGTCCGGGCCGCCAGGGGCAGCGGGGCCCGCGGGAAGGGTGGCGACGAAGTCCCCGAGGCCCAGCAGGTCGACGGTGACCGCGACGCGCAGCGAGCGCGGACAGTCCGGGGACAGGTACAGCTGATAGCGGTGCGGGGCCGGGTAGAAACCGCCGGCGAGACCGACGCCGATCCGGTTGTGGACGTGCTGCTGAGCACCGGCCGAACCCGCGCCGCGGGGCCGGGGGAGCGCGTCGAGCGGCGCGGCCGCGCGGAAGGACGACGCACACCGGGCCGGGGCACCGGCGTCGGCGGACTCCGCGGGGGAGGACTGAGTGCCGGGTGTGTCCCCGACGCCGGAACAGGCGCCGGTGGGGTCGGTGGTTCCGGGCTCGGGCGTGCCGGTGCGGGGAGTGCTCGTGCTGGAGGCGTGCGACAGGGTCTCGGGCATGACTCTCCATGGGTGAGGAAGTCCCGGCCGCCTCGTGGGCGCCGTGACGAAACGGAGTGACCGCGCTTCTCTCGTACCGGTCCGGGATCGCCGGAACCGGGACCTGTCCGGCCTCTCCCGTCCGCCTCGCGACGTCAGGCACGCTCGCTCGCGCGCCGGGCGCGGGCCCGCGTACGTGCGGTGCCGGGCTCGTCGCCGGGCACGCCGGGAGCGCGGACCCGAGTATGCGAAGGTGCCTCGCGGGCAGCGACGCGGAGGGCCGGACGGTCCTTAGTACGCGCTGGAGACACGCAGCAGATCGATGTGCAGGCGCCTCGTCAAGTCGTTCCTGGGCATTCCCACCGGTCCACGCTCGGGGCTCGCGAGACGCGAGACCACGCTTGTCCCGCCGCACCGGCGGAACCCGGTCGTCACCCGGGGCACCCCGTCGCGGTGGAAGGGTTGCCTGCCAGCGGGCCGGGGCCGATGACCGTACGAGCACGAACACTCGCGGGGCGCTGACAATCGTGACCGTCCTCAGCAGTGTCGCCGCGCCCCGGGGGAGCGTCAAGAAGGCGTCCGCGCCGTCTCACGACGTGGTCGGCGGCATGCCCGACTCCCGCGGCGCGGCGTACAGTTCGGCGGAACAAAGGGCGCGGCCGCTTGGTTGCCGCTCTGGAGGGCACCGAGTGCGGAGGCGGAGGTGGGAGCGATGGGAGTCGCGTCGCCCGCGTTCCGCCGTCCCGTGGTGACGTTCACCCCACGCGGCTGTGTCCGCCTGTACTCCCGGCCGCACATCGACCTGCTGCGCGTGGCCGGCGCGCTCTGTCGTCCCTGACCGTGCACCCGCGCCGCCGCCCCCACCGGACGAGGGCCGGCGATCTCCCATGGTCGACCAGGAAGGCACCCCTCCGTGTCCCCGAACTCCCCGCTGCACCTCGCCGTCGCGCTCGACGGCGCGGGCTGGCACCCGGCCGCCTGGCGCGAGCCCGAGGCCCGCCCCCAGGAGCTGTTCACCGCCCGCTACTGGGCCGATCTCGTCACCGAGGCCGAACACGGCCTGCTCGACTTCGTCACCATCGAGGACTCCCTCGGACTCCAGTCCTCCCTCCCCGCCGGCCCCGACGCACGTACCGACCAGGTGCGCGGCCGGCTCGACGCGGTGCTCGTCGCAGCCCGCGTCGCCCCGCTGACCCGGCACATCGGACTGGTCCCCACCGTCGTCGCCACACACACCGAGCCGTTCCACATCTCGAAGGCCGTCGCCACCCTGGACTACGTCAGCAACGGCCGCGCGGGCCTGCGCGTCCAGGTGTCGGCCCGGCCGGACGAGGCCGCCCACTTCGGCCGCCGTACGGTCCCCGGCCTCCCCGCCGAGGTACCCGGCACGGCCGCCGCCCCGGATCAGGCCGCCGAGCTCTTCGAGGAGGCCGCCGACTACGTCGAGGCCGTGCGCCGCCTCTGGGACAGCTGGGAGGACGACGCGGAGATCCGCGACACCGCCACCGGCCGCTTCATCGACCGCGACAAGCTGCACTACATCGACTTCGAGAGCAGGCACTTCAGCGTCAAGGGGCCCTCGATCACCCCCCGGCCCCCGCAGGGCCAGCCCCTCGTCGGCGCACTCGCCCACCAGACCCCCTCGGGCGCCCCGTTCCGTCTGCTCGCCGGCTCCGCCGACCTCGGATTTCTCACCCCGCACGACAGCGGCCAGGCCCGCGACCTCGTCGCCGCCGTCCGCACCGCCCGGGCCGCCGGCGGACGCGCCGAGGAGCCGCTCCACCTCTTCGGCGACCTCCTGGTCTTCCTCGACGAGGACCCGGCCGCGGCGGCCGCCCGCCGCGACCGCCTGGACGACCTGGCGGGACACCCGTACACCGGTGACGCACCCGTCTTCACCGGGACGCCCGCACAACTGGCCGACCTGCTGACGGAGTTGAGCGAGGCCGGACTGTCCGGCTTCCGGCTGCGGCCCGCCGTCGCCGGCCACGACCTCCCGGCGATCACCCGGGGCCTGGTGCCCGAACTCCAGCGCCGCGAGGTGTTCCGGCACGCGTACGAGAGCGACACCCTGCGCGGCCTGCTCGGCCTCGCCCGCCCCGCGAACCGCTACGCCACCGCCTGAGCCCGAGGACTTCCAGCCATGAGCAAGCCGTTGACCACGTCGTCCGACAAGCCGCTGAAGCAGATCCACCTCGCGGCCCACTTCCCCGGAGTCAACAACACCACCGTGTGGAGCGACCCCGCGGCGGGGAGCCACATCGAGTTCGATTCGTTCGCGCACTTCGCGCGGACCGCCGAACGCGCCAAGTTCGACTTCCTGTTCCTCGCCGAGGGGCTCAGGCTGCGCGAACAGGGCGGACGCATCTACGACCTGGACGTCGTGGGCCGCCCCGACACCTTCACCGTCCTGTCGGCCCTCGCCGCCGTCACCGACCGCCTCGGCCTGACCGGCACCATCAACTCCACCTTCAACGAACCCTACGAAGTGGCCCGGCAGTTCGCGAGCCTCGACCACCTCTCCGACGGGCGGGCCGCCTGGAACGTCGTCACCTCCTGGGACGCCTTCACCGGGGAGAACTTCCGCCGCGGTGGCTTCCTCCCGCAGGAGGAGCGGTACTCCAGGGCCAGGGAGTTCCTTGCGACCGCCCACGAACTCTTCGACTCCTGGCACGGGGACGAGATCGCCGCCGACCAGCAGAGCGGCACCTTCCTGCGGGACGCGCGCGCGGGCGCCTTCGCGCACCGGGGGCAGCACTTCGACATCCAGGGCCGGTTCAACGTCCCGCGCAGTCCGCAGGGGCGCCCCGTGATCTTCCAGGCCGGCGACTCCGAGGAGGGGCGGGAGTTCGCCGCCGCCGACGCGGACGCCATTTTCAGCCGGCACAGCACCCTGCAGGCGGGCCGCGCGTTCTACAGCGACGTCAAGGGACGCCTGGCCCGCCACGGCCGCACCCACGACCAGCTGCTGATCCTGCCCGCCGCGACCTTCGTCCTCGGCGACACGGACGCCGAGGCGGAGGAGATCGCCCACGAGGTGCGCCGCCTCCAGGTCAGCGGAGCGACCGCGATCAAGCACCTGGAGTTCGTCTGGAACCGCGACCTGTCCGGGTACGACCCCGACGGCCCGCTGCCCGACATCGACCCCGACCCCGGCGAGCACACCGTCGCCCGGGGCCGCGCCCAGGTGCGGATGTACCGCGACCCGGTCGCCACCGCCAGGGAGTGGCGCGAGCTCGCCGCCGCCAACAAGTGGTCCATCCGCGACCTCGTCATCGAGACCGGCAACCGCCAGACCTTCATCGGCTCCCCGGCCACGGTCGCCGAGTCCATCGACTCCCTGGTCCAGGCGGACGCCGCCGACGGCTTCATCCTGGTCCCGCACATCACGCCCGGCGGACTCGACCCCTTCGCCGACCGGGTCGTACCCCTCCTCCAGGAACGCGGCGTCTTCCGGCACGACTACACGGGCACGACCCTGCGCGACCACCTCGGCCTGGCCGAGCCCGCCGCCCGGCGCTCCGACGCGGAGGCGGACCGCGTGGCGTCCTGACGCCGGACAGGTCGCCGTGCTAGGGCCTGTCTGACAATTCCCGTCTGCCTCGCGACGCCATGCACGCACTCTCGCCGCACCGGGCGCAGACCCAAGTACGTCCAGTACGAGGCTCTACGCCCGGCACGCCGAGAGCACGCACCTGACGCCGCGAGGCCGCCCTCCGGGCGACGACGGGAATTGTCAGACAGGCCCTAGTCCAGCAACTCCCGGACCAGCGCGGCGACCTGCGCCACCTCGATGAGGAAACCGTCGTGGCCGTACGGCGAGGCGACCGTGCGCAGGCCGTCCGCCGTGCCGATCCCGGCCGCCAACTCGGCCTGCTGGTACGGGGGATAGAGACGGTCGGAGTCGACCGCGGCGACGAGCGTCCGAGCGGTCACCCGGCGGAGCGCGGCGCGCGTACCGCCGCGGCCCCGGCCGACGTCGTGACTGTTCATGGCCTCGGCCAGCGCGACATAGCTCCCCGCGTCGAAGCGGCACACCAGCTTGGCGGCATGGTGGTCCAGATACGACTCCACCCGGTACCGGCCGCCGCGCCACGGGTCCTCCGCGTCCTGCGGAGCACGCCCGAAGCGGGCCCGCAGCTCCGGCTCGCTGCGATAGGTGACGTGGGCGAGACGGCGCGCCAGGCCGAGCCCCGCGTGCGGACCTCCACCGGGCCCGGCGTCGTGGTAGTCGCCGCCGCGCCACCCCGGGTCGGCGCGGACCGCGTGGACCTGGGCCGCGGCCCACGCGATCTGTTCGGCGCTCGCCGCGGCCGTGGTCGCCAGCAGCAGGAGCGCCGCCGAGCGCTCCGGATACGACACGGCCCACTCCAGGGCACGCATCCCGCCCATCGAGCCGCCGATGACCAGGGCCCACCTGCCGATGCCCAGCGCGTCCGCCAAGTCGGCCTCGGCGGCCACCTGGTCACGCTGCGTCAGAAACGGGAAGGCGCCGCCCCAGCGCCGTCCGTCGGGCCGCCGGGAGGACGGACCCGTACTGCCCTGGCAGCCGCCGAGCACGTTCGGGGCGACGACGAACCAGCGGTCGGTGTCGAGAGCCCGGCCGGGGCCCACCAGCCCGTCCCACCAGCCCGGCGTCGGATGGCCGGGACCGGCGGGACCGGCCACGTGGCTGTCGCCGGTGAGCGCGTGCAGCACCAGCACCGCGTTGGACCGGTCCGGCGCGAGCCGACCCCAGGTCTCGAACGCCAGGCGCACCCCGGGCAGTTCACCGCCCGCCTCCAGGGGCAGCGGCCTCTCCCGGACGTGCCAGTGGCGCCGCCCGGGCGGGTCCCCCTCCCGCCAGGCACCCGAGGCAGGCGGGAGGGGGAGCGGAGACGTCGTCGGTACGGTGCTCAGGACGCGCCCTTCGCCGCCCGGAGGCCGGCCTCCAGGTCCGCCTTCAGATCCGCGAGGTTCTCGATGCCGACCGACAGGCGCACCAGCCCCGGCGAGGTCCCGGTGGCGGCCAGGCCCTCCTCGTCGAGCTGGCTGTGCGTCGTGGACGCCGGATGGATGATGAGGCTGCGTACGTCACCGATGTTGGCGAGGTGGCTGAACAGTTCGACCGCGTCCACGAACCGCTTCCCCGCCTCGACGCCGTCCCGCAGTTCGAAGGCCAGCACCGCGCCAGCACCGCGCGGCAGGTACCGCTGCGCGGCCTCGTGCCAGCGGTTGGACGCGAGCCCCGGATAGTGGACGGCCGCGACCTCGTCGCGCTGCTCCAGCCATTCGGCCAGGGCCTGGGCGTTGGCCGAGTGCCGCTCGATGCGCAGACTGAGCGTCTCCACGCCCTGGAGGAGCAGGAACGCGGAGTGCGGGGACAGCGCGGGGCCGAGATCACGCAGCAGCTGCACCCGCAGTTTGACGGCGAAGGCTCCCGGGCCGAGCGCGGGCCAGTACCGCAGCCCGTGGTAGCTGGGGTCGGGCTCGCTGAAGTCCCGGAAGCGGTCGGCGTGCGCGCCGAAGTCGAAGGTGCCGCCGTCCACGACGACACCGGCGATGGTCGTCCCGTGCCCGCCGAGGAACTTGGTCGCCGAGTGGACGACGATGTCGGCGCCGTGCTCGATCGGCCGCAGCAGGTACGGCGTGGGCACGGTGTTGTCCACGATCAGCGGGAGGCCCGCCGCGTGGGCGACGTCCGCGACGGCCCGGACGTCGAGGACGTTGCCGCGCGGATTGCCCAGCGTCTCCGCGAACAGGGCCTTGGTGGTGGGCCGGATCGCCGCCCGCCACGCCTCGGGGTCGTCCGGGTCGTCGACGAAGGACACCTCGATGCCGAACTTCGGCAGGGTGTGGCGGAAGAGGTTGTACGTGCCGCCGTACAGGGACGTGCTGGAGACGATGTGGTCGCCGGCGCTCGCCAGGGTCAGGATCGCCAGGGTCTCCGCCGCCTGCCCGGAGGCGAGGGCCACGGCGGCGACACCGCCCTCCAGCGCCGCGACGCGCTGCTCGAAGACGTCCTGCGTGGGGTTGTGGATGCGCGTGTAGATGTTGCCGGGCTCGGCGAGGGAGAACAGGTCCGCGGCGTGCCGGGTGTCGCGGAAGACGAACGAGCTGGTCTGGTAGATGGGCACCGCCCGCGCCCCGGTCGTCGGGTCCGGCACGGCACCGGCGTGGACCTGCTTCGTCTCGAACGACCAGGCCGAGGTGTCGGGCCCGGCGGGTTCCTCCTCGGGGGTGTGACCTGCGGTGACGGAGTCGATCGGCTGGCTCATGGTTCTCCCTGGTGCGGTGTGCGAGGGCGCGCGAGTGGGCGAGGGCGTGGCGTGGCGGCAGCCGTCGGGGGCGCGCCACGGGGGCGGAGCGGACGGGTACCGGACAGCGCTTCGGGCGCCGGCTCCCGGCGGGCTCAGTCGACGCCGGGACACCCGGTGGTGGTGACGCGCGCGTGGTCGACGTACCGGCGGGTCACGAGGACGGTCGGGCGGCCGGTGCCCGGGCGTCGGAGAGCGGCCGGCCGCCGGGCGGGCAGGGGAGGGGACGGCCGGCGCGGGGCCGCCGGGATTCCGGCGCGCTCAGGCGACATGGGCGCCGCCGCCGGGGTGCGGTGCGAGGAACTTGCTGAAGCACACGCTGAACGGGTTGCGGTCGTACGGCGCGTAGGGCGGCACGTGGTGCCAGCCCTCCCGCGCGTAGAGGGCCCGGGCCTCCGGCTGCAGGGCGCCCGTCTGGAGCCACAGCCGCTCGACGCCGAGCTCCCGCGCCGTCGACTCGACGGCGCCGAGGGCGGCCCTGGCCAGGCCGCGCCCGCGGTGGTCGGCGTGCACGAACACGCGCTTGACCTCGTGCCGGTCCGGCAGCCTGCGCAGGGACGCGGTCACCACGGGGACGTCGTCCGCGTAGCCGATCCAGGTGACGACGATCTCGTCCGCCGACGGCTGCGGCGCGCGCACGCGCCGGTGCTCGACGGGGGCGTAGCGGGGGGCCAGTTCGGCGGACATCAGCTCGCGCAGCCGGACCGCCGCGGCGGCGTTCCAGCTCTCGGACTCCCACCTCAGGGTGGCGGACGGCAGGCTCATGGTTCTTCCTCGCGGGGGACGGGCACGGGGTGCGGACGCCCGTGGACCTGCATGGTCACCCCGGCCGAGGACGCGTGTCCTCCCCTTCGGCGCGATGTTCGCAAGACGGAAACAGTGCGTTCGCAGAAGCCCGGCGCGACTCGGCGCGCGCCTTGGCGCGGCTGCCCGACGGCCTGGTGATGCCGGGCCGGCCGCTCCGGTCAACGGCCTTGTGACGCCGGCCGCTCGCTCCCGTCCCGCCCCTCGCGTCGGCCGCTCGCGGGGCAGCGCACACCTCACCACCGGGGCACCCGGCGCCGGCCCCGGTGGACGAGGCGGCCCCACCAGCCGTGGGGCCGCGGGCGCGGCCCCGGAGTGCTCTCAGTGGGCGCCCGAACCGCCGCCGCCGAAGGAGCCGCTGGAGCCGCGGCTCCACCGCTGCCTGGTCCGGTCGCGGCTCGGCCGGGAGGCGATGTTGCCGTGCGCCGCCAGCTCGTACGGCGTCAGCCGCCGGCTGCTGCGGGGCACCTCGTCGGGCTCGCGGTTCTCGCTGACCTCGAAGACCGGGCCGCTCTCGGGCGGTTTCGGCTGTTCCTCGGGCCCCGGCCGGTCGTTCTCCCTGCCGCGTATCCGGCTGTCCATCCACATGGCGCCGGCCAGCAGTGCCACGACGGCCAGCCCGATCGCGAGCGGCGCGAAGCCGGCCACCAGACCGCGGTCCGCAGCCATGTCGATCCCTGGTGTGCTCATGGCGCATCCGTCCCTCGTGTGGTCCTGGCGCGCGAGTACCCCCCGGCCCACGGGCGAACCGGAATGACAAATTCCGATCGGTCGGCCGCCGTCCCGGCGGGGCGTGGCCGTGGACGCCGGGTTTGACAAGGGAGACCGGGGCAACCCGGACCAGGTGACCTCAATGACATCTGAGCAGGAGCTCTTCCGGTTCCTGGAGGACCGTTTCACCTGCGCGCAGTCGTGCACGGAGTGTGCGCGGGCGTGCGCGCTGCGCGCGAGCCTCGTGGAACCGGACGGGCCGAAGGAACAGGAACTCGTCCGCCGCAAGGGCATCATGTGCGCGGAGGTGTGCGACGCGACGTGCCGCATGCTGTCCGAGCAGGCGGGCCTGGACGAGGCGGGCATGCGCGTCCAGCTGGAGTGGTGCCGGGACGTCTGCCTGGAGTGCGCCGACGTCTTCGACGACCACCCCGGCGCGCAGGACAGCGCCAAGGCCTGCCGCGAGTGCGCCCAGGCTTGCACCGACTTCATGGCCACGCTCCGCTGAGACCGGGCTCTCGCGGCTTCGGGTCCGGCACTTGGGCGGCACCGCCGGCATTTCCGGCGCGCGCCACGTCGACGGGGCCGGACCGCCGTACGCACCGGCGAAACGCGGCCGTCCTGCCTGGGTCGTCTCAGCCGCTGTCCGTGCCGGGTGACGTCAGTCGCCGTCCGCGCCGAGGTGGTCTCAGTCGCCGCCCCTGTCGAAGCGGTCTCAGCCGGCCTCGGTGCCAGAGCCGTCTCGGTCCGCTTCCACGCCCGTGAGGGGGCGGCCGACCCGGACGTTCCAGCGGTCCGCGCGGCCACTGAGTTCCGTGGCGGTCAGCGGCGGTACGTCGATCCGCCAGAACGCCGTCTCGGGCACCCCGAGCGCCCTCACCACCGCCGCCCGTACGACCTCCGGTTCCACGACGGCGATCACGCGTCCCGAGAGCTGCGCCGCCGCGTCCAGCCGCCCGGCGACCCGGTCGCACAGGTCCCGCACCGACTCCCCGCCGTGCGGAGCGGCCTTGGGGTCGGCCAGCCAGCGCACGACCGCGTCCGGCTCCCTCGCGCCCACCTCGTCCAGCGTCGCGCCGCGCCAGCGGCCCACGTCGAGACCGGCCAGCGCGGCCACCTCGACGGCGTCCAGGCCGAGCGCGCCCGCGGTGTCACGGCAGCGCGCGCTGGGGGAGACCCACACCTCACCCCTCGCCGTGAGCGTGCCGGCGGCAGCCCGCGCGAGCCGCAGACCGGCCGCGTCGGCGGGGCAGCCGTCGTCGAAGCGCGCCTCGCGCAAGGCCCTGCTGGACGCCGCTGAGATCAAGGTCACTCGGGTCGTCATGGATCCGCTTTCGTGGTCGTGATGGTGCCGTCCCCGTGCCCAACCTCCGTGCGCGGCGGGCGAGTTGACGACCGGCGGGCGCCCCGGGGCGCGCTCCTCCGGACTCATGCGCCCTTGGCCGGGCCTCCGCTTCGCGGTACGGTCTCGACGATATTGACGACGGTCCGGCGGAAGCCCGGTGAGAATCCGGCACGGTCGCGCCACTGTAAGCCAGGCAACGGCCGCCCCCTCCAAGGGCGGTGAGGGCCCGGCAAGTCAGACCCGCAGCCGTCGTCCTGTGCACCACCACGATGGGACGCGAGTTCCCCAGGAGGTCCTGCCACATGGCGCAGTCCGTCGCTCAGCCGGCCGTCACGCCCACCGCCGTTCCCGCGAAGCTGCCGATCAGCGCGATCGCCCCCTGGGCGGTCTTCTTCGGCATCCTGATGCTGGTCCTGCTCTACTTCGTCGGCGCCGAACAGGGCGCCACCTCGCTCGTCTCCGGTGAGAACGTGCACGAGTGGGTGCACGACGCCCGCCATCTGCTCGGCTTCCCCTGCCACTGACGGCGACAGGGAAGCGTACGAGTCGATGAACTCGGCAACAGTGAGAAACCTGCTGGTGCGCGGCATGCTGGCGGGTCTCGCCGCCGGCGTGCTCGCCCTGGTCGTCGCGTACTTCCTCGGCGAGTCGCGGGTGGACGCCGCGATCGCCTACGAGGAATCGCACGCGCACCATCACGAGCACGGCATGGAGGCGGTGACGCGCACCATGCAGTCCACCGGCGGCCTGGCCACCGGTGTGCTCGTCTACGGCGTCGCCTTCGGCGGCATCGCGGCCCTCGCGTACTGCTTCGCCCTCGGCAGGATCGGCCGCTTCGGGCCGCGTGCGAGCGCGCTGCTCCTTTCGACGGCGGGGCTCGTCGCGGTGTACGTCGTGCCGTTCCTCAAGTACCCGGCGAATCCGCCGGCGGTGGGGGACGCCGACACGATCGGCAAGCGCACGACGCTGTACTTCCTGATGACGGTGCTGAGCGTGCTGCTCGCCGTCGCCACCGTCATCCTGGGCAAGCGCCTCGCGCCCCGACTGGGCAACTGGTACGCCACCTTGGCGGCGGGCGCGTTCTTCGTCGCCGCCGTGGGCCTGGCGTACGCGTTCCTGCCGGCGTTCGACGAGGTGCCCAAGGACTTCTCGGGCACCTTGCTCTGGCAGTTCCGGCTCGCCGCGCTGGCGATCCAGGTGACGCTGTGGACCTCCTTCGGGCTCGTCTTCGGCGAGCTGGCCCACCGGCTGGCGGTCGGCGGGACGCCCCGGGTGACGGGGCAGGGTGAGGAGAAGGCGTCCGCCGCCCCGGCGGCTTCCGCGGCGCCCTGAGCGTGCACGAACGACGGGCCCCGGACGACCGGGGCCCGTCCGCACGCGCCGGAGGGACGCTTCCGGCCGGAGCCGCGTGCCGGTGCCCGGTGAGCGCGCGTCTCACCTCAGCCGTTCGAAGCCGTCCAGCATCGCGGTGAGACCGGTCTCGAACCGCGCGGCGGCATCCTCGTCGGCGCCTTCCGGCTCCGGGTGCCGCACCGCCACGCTCAGTGCGTGCCCGACGGTGAACTCCCGTAGACAGCGCGCGACATGGGCCGCCTGCGACGGATCGAAACCGGCGGCTGCGAGGTGCCCGGTGAGCCGTGCGCACACGTCCGCCGCCGCCCGTGAGCGCACCGGGTGCGTCGCGAACACCGCGACGGCGTGCGGGTGGTCGAGCAGGGTGGCCCGCAGTCGCAGGCAGTACTCCCCGGCCACGGTCCGCCAGGACTCCTCCCAGGGCAGCGATTCGAGGTCGGCCTCGGCGAAGAGGAGTTCGGCGACGCCGTCGAAGAGCGCGTCCTGGTCCTCGAAGTAGCGGTACGCGGCCATCGGGTCGACCCCGAGGCCCGCGCCGAGCTTGCGCATCGAGAAGGCGCGCAGGCCGTTGACGTCGATCAGCGCCAGGGCCGCCGCGGCGATGCGGGAACGATTCAGCGCCGGTCTGGGAGGAGGGGGCGTCGGGCCGGTCCCCGCTGCGTGTCTGTCGGTCTTCATGAGACGAGTCGGTCCAGGTTCGTGGTCGGGCCGCTTCCGGCACCGTTCGGAAACCGGTCGGGGGGCCGGTTACGGAACTCCCCGCATGCTACGTCCGGCGCGTCGTCCGGAACATGGGCGGTACGGCGGCACGGGCGCTCGCGTGCGCCCTCGCCGGGGCCGGGCCGCACGAGCCTTCGCGTATGCCCCGCCTGGACCGGGCCGTACGAGCCTTCAGTGCGCCCTCACTGGGACCGGCGGGACCTGCCGCTCCCTCCCGGCGCGTCATCGGCATTCCCAATTTCTGGAACGAGTTCTACTGTGTGCGCCGTCGAGTCCGGGTGGGACCTGCCGATCCACTGGGAGCCAGGAGGCGCCGTGCATCTCGAATACACGCCCGAGCAGCAGCGGTTGCGGACCGAACTGCGCGGCTACTTCGCCCGGTTGGTGCCGGACAACGCCTACGCCCGCCACGGCGAGCCGGCGGCCCAGAAGCGCTTCTACCGCGAGACCGTCCGCCGCCTCGGCGCGGACGGCTGGCTCGGCGTGGGCTGGCCCCAGGAGTACGGCGGGCGCGGACTGAGCCCCATGGAGCAGTTCATCTTCTTCGACGAGGCCGCCCAGGCGGGGGTGCCGCTGCCGCTGATGGCGCTGAACACGGTCGGCCCGACCCTCATGCGGTTCGGCACGGACGAGCAGAAGGCGTACTTCCTGCCGAAGATCCTCTCCGGTGAGATCGACTTCGCCATCGGCTACAGCGAGCCCGACGCGGGCACGGACCTGGCGGCGCTGAGGACGAAGGCGGTGCGGGAGGGGGACGAGGCCACCGGCCACTACACGGTGAACGGCCAGAAGATCTGGACGACCAACGGCGACACCGCCGACTGGGTCTGGCTCGCCGTGCGCACCGATCCGGACGCGCCGCCGCACAAGGGCATCACCATGCTGCTCGTGCCGACCTCCGACCCCGGCTACTCCTGCACCCTCATCAACACCCTCGCCTCGCACGACACGACGGCGAGTTACTACGAGAACATCCGTGTCCCCGCCTCGCGCCGGGTCGGCGAGGAGAACAAGGGCTGGCAACTGATCACCAACCAGCTCAACCACGAGCGGGTGACCCTCGCCGCCCACGGGACGATGGCGATCCGCGCCCTGCACGACGTGCAGCGCTGGGCGATGGAGACCAAGCTCGCCGACGGCCGCCGCGTGGTCGACCTGCCCTGGGTGCGGCGGCGCCTCGCCCAGACGCACACGCGGCTCGACGCCATGAAGCTCCTCAACTGGCAGATGGTGAACGCCGTCCAGGAGGGCACCCTCACCCCGCAGGACGCCTCCGCCGTCAAGGTGTACGGGTCCGAGGCACGCCGGGACGCCTACGCCTGGCTGATGGAGGTCGTCGCCGCGCCGGGGGCACTGAAGGAGGGCTCGGCGGGCGCCGTCCTCCACGGCGAACTGGAGCGCGGCTACCGCTCGGCGGTGATCTTCACCTTCGGCGGCGGCAACAACGAGATCCAGCGCGAGATCATCGCGTGGATCGGGCTGGGCATGCCGAGGGTGCGCCGGTAGAAGCGGGGCGGCGGAGGTCGGAGCGCCGTACTCAGGGCCGGGGCTCGGGGTGGTGCCGGCTGGGGCCGTGGTGCCGGGGGTGCGTCGTGCCCTCGGCGCGGGCCGGGGCGCGTGACGGCTCGGCGCCCTCGGGACGCACCCCGGCCAGGGTGAGGGCGAGAAGCCGGTCCACCGCGGCCTCGGACGGCAGGTCGCCCGCCGCGGCCAGGGCGTGCAGGCAGTAGCTCGCGAGTTCGGCGGGCGCGATGTCGTCGCGGACGGCGCCGGCCCGGGCGGCCTCGGCCAGCAACTCCTCGATCATGCCGTGCAGTTCCCGCTGCGCCTCGACGACCCGGTGGTCACGGTGCAGGAACGCCGACAGGTCCCCGTCATGGTGCTTGCGCGACGCCCGGGTGAGGAGTGCGAACGCGGGTCCGCGGTGAACGGTGCGGAGCCCGGACGGCGGCCGGGGCCGAGCGGGCCGGACGTCCGGCCCGCCGCGGCGCGGGTCAGAGCCGGCCGAGGATGCCCTTCAGCTGCTCGACCTCCGCGGACTGGCTGGTGACGATGTCGTCGGCCGTCTTCACGGCGTCGGCGTTCTCACCCTTCTTCTGCTCGTCCTCGGCCATGCCGATCGCACCGTTGTGGTGGTCGATCATCATCTCGGTGAACATCTCGTCGAAGTCGGCGCCCTTCATGCCCTTGAGATGCGCCATGTCCGTGCCGGACATCATGCCGTCGCCGCCGCCGTGGTCCATGCCGGGCATGGATTCCATGGCGGTCGGCTCGTTCCAGGACGTGAGCCAGCCCTTCATCGTGCGGATCTCCGGGGCCTGAGCCTTCTCGATCTTCGTGGCGAGCTTCTTGACCTCCGGGTCGGAGGCACGGTCGGGGGCGAGCCGGGCCATCTCCAGCGCCTGCTCGTGGTGCGGGATCATCATCTGGGCGAAGGCGACGTCCGCGTCGTTGAAGGAGCCGGACCGGGCGCTCGCCGACGCGGAGCCGTCGTGGCCGCCGTGGGCCGTACCGCCGCTGCCTCCGTCGCCGCCGCAGGCGGTGAGGAGCAGCGCACCGACGGCGAGGGCGCCCGCGGTGACGGCTCGGCGGACGGGCGTGCGGCGCTGGGCGCGGGTGTGGGAAGTCATGGTGAATCCACCTCGTGTGCTTGGTTCTTCGGCTGTTCCGGCGCAGGCGAACCCGCGGGAGCGCATGGCGGCGCGCCCGACGGGAGGCGGTACGGCCTACAGCCGCAGAACCGACAGACGGGTGAGATCGGGCCCGCGGGGCGGCGGATCGGGCCGCGGTACGCCGACGATCCGGGCGAGCAGTCCGGCCGACCGCTCACGGCGGCGGGCGAACGCCGACGCGAGGAGCGCGGTGATCACCCACGCACCGAACAGCACCGCCATGCACAGCGAGAGCATGTCCATGGCCATGGCCGATTCGTGCGAGGAGGACGAGGCCGACGTGGCCGCGAGGCCGGCGTCATCGAGAACGCCGCCGGTGGCGGCGGGTTCGTTCCCGTGACCCCGGTCGGCCGTGTGCGAGGTGTCCGCACGCATCGCCTGCGTGTGGGACACGGTGCTCATCGTGGCGTGGGACGACTCGCGGGGATGGCCCACGGTGTGCATGACGAAGACGCCCAGGGCGAGCACGACGACGAGCAGCAGATGCCCCATGGCACCTGCCGCGCGTACCTGGCGCCTCGCCCTCACGGGTGACTCCGTCATCGGCTGCTGCGGACCTGTCACCCCGACAGTACCGAAGGGACGGGCCCGAAGCCGCGCACGGGTGACGGTCGCGGCGCGAATGCGGGGGAGCGGCGGAGAAGCCTCACCGGGAGGCGGCCGGGATCCCTCCCGTGCCTTGAGGAGCGGCGACGGGCGCGGCCACACTGACCGGATGGACGCCGAACAGCGCGGGGCCGACCCGGGACTCTTCACCCCCGCGTCGGTGACCTGGCAGATGCACGCGGACCCCATGATGTGGATCGCCGGCATCCGGGCGCTCTACCTCCAGGCGCTGCATCCGCGCGCGGTCCGCGGGGTCATGGAGAACTCGGACTTCCGGCGCGACGCCTGGGGCCGGCTGATGCGCACGGCGGATTTCGTCGGGACCACGACGTACGGCACCACGGAGGCGGCCGAACGGGCGGGCGCCCGGGTGCGGAAGATCCACGGCATGCTCCGGGCGACGGACCCCGCCACGGGGGAGCCCTACGGTGTCGGCGAGCCCGACCTGCTGCTGTGGGTGCACTGCGCCGAGATCGACTCGTATCTCCACGTCCTGCGCCGCTCGGGCTTCCAGCTCACGGACGCGCAGGCCGACCGCTACGTCGCCGAACACCGCACCAGCGCCCGGCTGGTGGGCCTCGACCCGGACACCGTGCCCGCCGACCGGGCCCAACTCGCCGCGTACTTCCGCGGGATGCTGCCCGAGCTCGCCGCGGGAGCCGACGCGCGCGCGGTGGACGACTTCCTGCTCCGGCCGCCGACACATCCTCTGCTCGTCCCGGCGCGCGCCCTGCTCTGGCGGCGCGTGGCGCGGCTCGCGTACGGCGCCCTGCCGCCGTACGCCCACGCGCTGTACGGCAGACCGGCCCCGCCCCCGGCCAAGGTGACCCGGCGCCTGCGGGCCACGGGCACGGCGCTGCGCTGCGTTCCCGCGGGTCTGCGCCGGCAACTGCCGCCCCGACACGTACTCCGCGCCGTGGCCCGCCTCGGCCCCGACGCCCGTCCGGCACGGTACGAGGCCGGCGGGCAGCTCGCTCCGTAGGACGGCCCGCGCAGGGTGCGGGGGCGGCGGGGGCCGTCGTACGGGCGGCGCAGGCCGTGCTCGGTGCGGTGCCGGCCCCGACCAGGTCGGCCCCGACCCGGCCGGCGTCCCGCGGTACGGCGACCAGCGGTACGGCGACCGGCCCGATTCGAGGCCGGTACCGGGTGCCGCCACGTCCGGGGCCCGTCCGCCGTACGGCGGCTCGTCCGCACGCCTCTGGCCCGCCCTGATCATCGCGTGCTACCAAGAACCATGTCTGCACACGAGCGATATGACGCCGTGATCGTCGGCGGCGGTCACAACGGACTGGTCGCCGCCGCCTACCTGGCCCGGGCCGGACGGTCCGTGCTGGTCCTCGAACGACTGGGGACCACCGGCGGCGCCGCCGTCTCCACCCGGCCGTTCACCGGCGTCGACGCACGCCTGTCGCGCTACTCGTACCTGGTCAGTCTGCTGCCCCGGAAGATCGTGCGGGACCTCGGCCTGGACTTCCGGGTCCGCGGGCGCACCGTCTCCTCGTACACCCCCGTGGAGCGCGACGGCCGGTCCACCGGGCTGCTCGTCGGCGGCGGCGAGCGGCGCACCCGGGAGGCCTTCGCGCGGCTGACCGGCGCCGACCGCGAGTACGCGGCATGGCAGCGCTTCTACGGGATGACGGGCCGCGTCGCCCAACGGGTCTTCCCGACCCTCACCGAACCGCTGCCCACCCGCGAGGAGCTGCGCCGGCGCGTCGACGACGAGGACGCGTGGCGGATCCTCTTCGAGGAGCCCATCGGTGCCGCCATCGAGGAGAACTTCGCCGACGACCTGGTGCGCGGCGTGGTGCTCACCGACGGGCTCATCGGCACCTTCGCGGACGCCCACGACCCCTCCCTGCGGCAGAACCGCTGCTTCCTCTACCACGTGATCGGCGGCGGCACCGGCGCCTGGGACGTCCCCGTCGGAGGCATGGGCGCGCTCACGGACGCGATCGCCGCCACGGCACGGGCCGCCGGCGCCGTCCTCGCCACCGGCCGCGAGGTGGTGCGGATCGAGACGGACGGACGGGCCGCCGAGGTCATCCACCGCGGCGCGGACGGCGGGGAGGCCGTCGTCGCGGCCCGGCACGTCCTCGTGAACGCCTCGCCGCAGGAGCTGGCCGCCCTGGTCGGCGACGCCTCGCCGGCCCCCGCCGAGGGTGCCCAGTTCAAGGTGAACATGCTGCTCAAGCGGCTGCCGAGGCTGCGCGACACGTCCGTGGACCCGCGCGAGGCGTTCGCCGGGACCTTCCATGTCGCCGAGGGGTACGAGCAGTTGGCGGCCGCGCACGCCCAGGCCGCGTCCGGCTCGCTGCCCGCCGCGCCGCCCTCGGAGATCTACTGCCACTCGCTGACCGACCCGACGATCCTCGGCGCCGGCCTGGCCGACGAGGGCTACCAGACGCTCACGCTCTTCGGCCTCCACACCCCGGCCCGGCTCTTCGCCGCCGACAACGACGGTGTGCGCGCGGAGCTGTTGAAGTCGACGCTCGCGGAGCTGGACGCGTACCTCGCCGAGCCGCTCGCGGACTGCCTCGCGACCGACGCCGAGGGCCGCCCGTGCATTGAGGCCAGGACTCCGCTCGACCTGGAACGCGACCTGCGGCTGCCCGGCGGCAACATCTTCCACCGCGACCTCGCCTTCCCGTACACCCAGGAATACACGGGCCGTTGGGGTGTGGAGACGCGGCACGCCAACGTCCTGCTGTGCGGCGCCGGCGCCGTACGCGGCGGCGGGGTGAGCGGCGTACCCGGGCACAACGCGGCCATGGCCGTACTGGAGGCGGTGGAGCAGGGCGGCCCGCGCTAGGGAGTACCCCGGGCGGCACCGGACCGGTGCCGCCCCGCGCCGTGTGCGGGAGTCTCAGTCGGCCGAGGGCGACCAGCCCGCCGCCTCGATCCGCGCCGCGTCCGCGGGCCGCGCGCCGTCGAAGAGGACGCGGTCGCCCGTCTCGACCCGCAGCGCGTCCACGTAGGCGCCGCGTCCGGCGTACAGGCGGTCGGTGGCGTACCGCCAGCGCAGCGTCAGCGCCCGTTCCGCGGGCAGGCCGGCGTGCAGCCTGTGCCAGACGCGGCCCGACCAGCCGGTGACCGAGCCGGCCGGATGGTCCCGTGGCTCCTCGTCGCGTCGTACGGTCGTGAACGGGACCGGCAGCCATGTCGCGCCCCCGTCCGCCGAGGCCTCCAGGAACAGGCCGTCCGACTGGGGCTCGGTGTCCCACCACACGGAGCAGCGCAGCCGCGTCCCCGCCGCCGTCGTGTCGAGCGCGGGCAGGGTGAGCGTCGCCGTCGTCGCGCTCGCCATGCCGGAGAACCAGGCCGTTCGGCCGCGCGCGGGGCGTACCGGTACGGCTCGCGCCAGATGGTCGGCGGCGGCGACGCGGGGCGCGGACCCGGACCGCCAACCGCGCACCGGATGAACGGAGTTGCCCAGCAGGACGAGGAACGAGTCCGTCGTCGGGTCCAGGACGATAGAGGTGCCGGTGAAGCCGGTGTGCCCGGCGGTGCGCGGTGTGGCCATCGCGCCCATGTACCAGTGCTGGTAGAGCTCGAAGCCGAGGCCGTGCTCGTCGCCGGGGAAGGCGGTGTTGAAGTCGGTGAACATCAGCTCCACCGACTCGGGCTCCAGGATGCGCGCCGACCCGTACGCGCCGCCGTTGAGCAGGGTGCGGCCCAGCACCGCGAGGTCCCAGGCGCAGGAGAACACGCCGGCGTGCCCGGCGACGCCGCCGAGGGAGTACGCGTTCTCGTCGTGCACCTCGCCCCAGACCAGCCCGCGGTCGAGCCCGGACCAGGGCGGGCGCGCGTCCTCGGTGGCCGCGATCCGGGGTTTCCAGGCGGCGGGCGGGTTGTAGCGGGTGCGGTGCATGCCGAGCGGGGCGGTGATCTCGTCGTGCAGGAGCGTGTCGAGTGCACGGCCGGTGACCTTCTCCAGGACGAGCTGGAGGGAGATCAGGTTGAGGTCGGAGTAGAGGTAGCGGCTGCCCGGCGGGTTCAGCGGGGCCTCGTCCCAGATGAGCCGGAGCTTCGCCTCGCGGGTCGGCGCGTTGTAGAGGGGGATCCAGGCGCGGAACCCGGAGGTGTGGGTGAGCAGTTGACGGATCGTGATCTCCTGCTTGCCGCCTCCCGCGAAGTCCGGGAGGTACGACGCGACGCGGGCGCCGAGTTCCAGCGCGCCGCGCTCGATCTGCTGCACGGCGAGGATCGAGGTGAACAGCTTGGAGACGGAGGCGAGGTCGAAGACGGTGTCCTCGGCCATCGGGATCTGCCGCTCGGGCAGGAACTCGACGCCCGAGTCCGTCTTCTCGTCGTACGCCGAGTAGCGCACCGCCTTGCCGATCGGCCGGTGCAGGGCCACGGTGCCGCCGCGGCCGGCGAGGAGCACCGCGCCCGCGTACCAGGGATGCTTGGGGGAGGGGCCGAGGAACGCCTCGGCGTCGGTGACGAGTTGGCGCAGGTGTCCGGCCAGCAGGCCGGCCCGCTCGGCGGAGCCGTGGCGCAGCGTCGGATGGCGTCGGCCCCCTCCGGTGGCGGCCGCCGGCCCGGCAGGGAAGGGGGCGATGGCCAGGGCGCCGCCCAGGGCCAGTGCACGTCGGCCGAGTTGGCGGCGGGTCGGCCCGCCGGTCGCTCTGCCCGCTGCGTCTTCGGTCACCGAGGAGCCTCCTGCCGCGCCGCCTGAAAGTATCTTTCCGGTTTCGCCCTGCGCGGTGAAACTTTCCTGTCAGGCGAGGGGCGTGTCAACCCTGCCGAGGGGTGTCGGGGCCGCCCCACAGAAAACTGACGGAGCATCAGAAAAGGTCTTCCCTCGTCCGGACGTCTGCGGCATCCTGCGGCCATGCAGACGGAGCTGAGCACCACTCTGGGAGTCGAGCACGCCGTCTTCGGCTTCACGCCGTTCCCCGCCGTCGCCGCCGCCATCAGCAGAGCGGGCGGATTCGGTGTGCTCGGCGCGGTCCGCTACACGGCCCCCGACGACCTCAGGCGCGACCTCGACTGGCTGGACGCCCACGTCGACGACAGGCCCTACGGCCTCGACGTCGTCATGCCCGCCAAGAAGGTGGAGGGCGTCTCCGAGGCCGACGTCGAGGCGATGATCCCGCAGGGGCACCGGCAGTACGTCGCCGACACCCTCGCCAAGTACGGAGTGCCGGAACTCGCCGAGGGAGAGGCGTCCGGCTGGCGCATCACCGGGTGGATGGAGCAGGTGGCCCGGGACCAGCTCGACGTCGCCTTCGACTACCCGATCGCCCTGCTCGCCAACGCCCTCGGCTCGCCGCCCGCCGACGTCGTCGCCCGCGCCCACGACCGTGACGTGCTCGTCGCCGCCCTCGCGGGCAGCGCCCGGCACGCCCGCAAGCACGCCGAGGCGGGCATCGACGTCGTCGTCGCGCAGGGCTACGAGGCGGGGGGCCACACCGGGGAGATCGCCACCATGGTCCTCACCCCCGAAGTCGTCGACGCCGTCGACCCGTTGCCCGTGCTCGCCGCGGGCGGGATCGGCAGCGGCCGGCAGGTGGCGGCGGCCCTCGCGCTCGGCGCCCAGGGCGTCTGGCTCGGCTCGCTCTGGCTGACCACCACGGAGGCCGACATGCACTCCCGCACGGTCACGGAGAAGCTGCTCGCCGCCGGTTCCGGTGACACCGTCCGCTCCCGCGCCCTGACCGGCAAACCGGCGCGCCAGCTGCGCACCGAGTGGACCGACGCCTGGGACGACCCGAACGGACCCGGCACCCTGCCGATGCCGCTCCAGGGCCTGCTGGTCGCCGACGCGCTCTCCCGCATCCAGAAGTACGAGGTCGAGCCGCTGCTCGGCACACCCGTCGGACAGATCGTCGGACGGATGAACAGCGAACGCGGCGTCCAGGCCGTCTTCGACGACCTCACCCGCGGCTTCGAGAAGGCCGTCGACCGCATCAACCGCATCGCGGGAAGGAGCACCCGGTCATGAGCCCCGAGACCCCGCCCCCCAACGGCTTCTGGGCGCAGGCCGCCGCGGACCCCGGGCGCACCGTCCTCGTCGCGCCGGACGGCGAGGAGTGGACCGCCGGGCGCCTGCACGCCGATGCCAACCGGCTGGTCCACGGACTGCGCGCCGCGGGACTCGGACGCGGCGACGCCTTCGCCGTGGTCCTGCCCAACGGCGTCGAGTTCCTCACCGCCTACCTGGCCGCCTCGCAGGCCGGCTTCTACCTGGTCCCCGTCAACCACCACCTCGTCGGGCCCGAGATCGCGTGGATCGTCTCCGACTCCGGCGCCAAGGTGCTCATCGCCCACGAGCGGTTCGCCGACGCCGCGCGCCACGCCGCCGACGAGGCCGCCCTCCCCGCCGCCCACCGGTACGCGGTCGGCGACGTCCAGGGCTTCCGCCCGTACGCCGACCTCCTCGAAGGGCAGCGCGCGTCGGCCCCCGACGACCGCACCCTCGGCTGGGTCATGAACTACACCTCGGGCACCACCGGCCGCCCCCGCGGCATCCGCCGCCCGCTGCCGGGCAGGCCGCCCGAGGACACGTACCTCGGCGGCTTCCTCGGCATCTTCGGCATCAAGCCGTTCGACGACAACGTCCACCTGGTCTGCTCACCGCTCTACCACACGGCCGTCCTCCAGTTCGCGGGCGCCTCCCTGCACATCGGCCACCGCCTGGTGCTGATGGAGAGGTGGACGCCGGAGGAGATGCTGCGCCTCATCGACACGTACAGGTGCAGCCACACCCACATGGTCCCCACCCAGTTCCACCGGCTGCTGGCCCTGCCCGCCGAGGTGCGGGCGCGCTACGACGTCTCTTCGATGCGGCACGCCATCCACGGCGCCGCGCCCTGCCCCGACCACGTGAAACGGGCCATGATCGAATGGTGGGGCGAGTGCGTGGAGGAGTACTACGCGGCCAGTGAGGGCGGCGGCGCCTTCGCCACCGCCGAGGACTGGCTCAAGAAGCCCGGCACCGTCGGCAAAGCGTGGCCCATCAGCGAACTGGCCGTCTTCGACGACGACGGCAACCGGCTGCCCGCGGGTGAACTCGGCACCGTGTACATGAAGATGAGCACCGGCGGATTCTCGTACCACAAGGACGAGACCAAGACGCGGAAGAACCGCATCGGCGACTTCTTCACCGTGGGCGACCTGGGATGTCTCGACGAGGACGGCTACCTCTTCCTCCGGGACCGCAAGATCGACATGATCATCTCGGGCGGGGTCAACATCTACCCTGCCGAGATCGAGTCGGAGCTGCTCGCCCACCCCGCCGTCGCGGACGCCGCGGCCTTCGGGATCCCGCACGACGACTGGGGCGAGGAGGTCAAGGCCGTGATCGAGCCTGCCCCCGGCCATGAGCCCACCCGGGAACTCGCCGCCGACATCCTGGAGCACTGCGCGCGGCGACTGGCCGGATACAAGCGGCCCAAGAGCGTCGACTTCATCGAGACGATGCCCCGCGACCCCAACGGAAAGCTCTACAAGCGGCGACTGCGCGACCCCTACTGGGCGGGACGCACCCGGGCGGTGTGACGCGTCCGTGGTCCCGCCCCCGGCCCGGGGCGGGACCACGGACGTCCCTACGGTGTTCGCCGAGCGGGGCCGTCGCCTCAACGCCGTGTCGGTGACCGCGCTGATGTCACATGTCGTCCATGCTCCCCGGGCCGGCGACGCACTTCCCGGCCAGGTCGACCTGATAGATGACATCACGTGTGCCCACCGCGCCCTTCGCCTTGCCGGGCCCGGGGTCGATGAACGGGCAGACCGTCTCCACTCCTCGGACGACGACTCTGTAGGTGACAGGCCACGCGCGCTCTTCCGTCCACCCGAAGTACGAGCCGCCGTCCGCGGCAGGCGTGCGTCCTGGATCTCCCTCGACCACGAGACCGTGCTCGCCGCACGGGGGGCAACCCATCACACGGGCGTCCCAGACCGACTCGTTGACCACCCGCACCGGCAGTCCTTCATCGCCGGAACCGCCGCACCCCGCAAGGGAGACAGCGACGCCGAGCATGGCCGGCAGCCGCATACGCGATCGTCTCGTGCTCTGCCAGGACTGAGGCCCGGATCTGTCCGACTTCAAGAAGAGCTGCACGCCTGGATCCCCCGTGATCATGTCCGGTTCGGATCATCGCAGGTCACGGTCATGGCGGGGGAGGCGGGCGCGACAGCCGCCTGGATCGCGGAGGCATGCGCGCTGGCCTGCGGTCGGGACCGACCTCGCCGACAGCCCGGAGCTCGAAGTGACCACGAGGTCGTGCTGGTGGCCTGAAGCCCGCACGCCCGCGACGACTTGGGCCCGGTTCCTCCTCGACGGAACGCCGGGCCGAAGTGTTGTCGCCGCAGGCGGGGGATGTGATCAAGCGGCGGCGGGCGCCTCAACCGGAGTGTCGGCGGAGGGCGCCGGCAGGGTGCGCGGCAGGAGCAGCGCGGGCAGCAGGGTGAGGGCGGTGAAGCCGAACACCCACCAGAAGGAGGTGGCGAAGGTGTCGGACAGCGGGGTGCCGGAGGTCTTCCCGTCGGTGAGTTCGTTCTGCAGGACGACGGCGACCACGGCGGTGCCGGCCGATCCGCCCAGCCGCTGGAAGATGTTCATGGCGCTGGAGGCGCGGGGCAGCGCGGCGGGGGCCAGGGAGCGGTAGGCGGCCGCGAGGCTGGGCAGGGTCACCACCCCGATGCCGATGCCGCGGGCCACCATGGCGGCGGCGAGCAGAACCGTGCCGGTGCTGTCGTCGAGGAGGGCGAAGGGCAGCGTGCCCAGCAGGGTGAGCAGGACACCGGCGACGGCGAGTGTGTTCGCCCCCGTCCTGTCGGTGGCCTTGCCGACCAGGACCATGGCGATGACGTAGCCGACGCCCTGCGGAGCGAGCATGAGTCCGGCTTCCAGGACGGTGGCGCCGCGGTCCAGCTGGAAGTACAGGGGCAGCAGGAACATCGCGCCGAACAGGCCGGCGTTGAGGGTGAACTGGGTGGCGACGGCGGCGCGGTAGCCGCGGTCCGCGAACAGCCTCAGGTCGATCAGCGGGGTGCCGGTGGTGCGCAGGGCGTGCACGGCGAAGCCGGTCAGCAGGGCCGCGCCGCCCAGAGTCCAGGACAGGCTGCCGGCGTCGGTGAAGCCGTTGCCGCCGGCCTCGGCCAGGCCGTACAGGAGCAGGGCGAGGCCGGGGGAGAGGAGCAGCAGGCCGAGGGTGTCCAGCCTGCGGTCGGTCTGCGGGCGGCCGGCGGGGAGCTTGATCCAGGCGAGGACGATGGCGGCCAGCCCGATCGGGATGTTGATGAAGAAGATAGAGCGCCAGTTCAGCTCGTCGACGAACACCCCTCCCAGCACCGGGCCGATGATCGGGGCGAGCATCGCGGGCACGGAGACCATGGCCATCACCCTGCCCAGCCGGGCGGGCCCCGCGGCGCGGGCGAGCATGGCTTGCGCCATGGGCATCACCATGCCGCCGCCGAGGCCCTGCACGGTGCGGAAGACCACCAGGCTCTCCACGGACCAGGCCAGTCCGGAGAGGGCTGAGCCGGCGAGGAAGAGAACTTGGGCGGCCAGCCATACCCGTTTGGCGCCGAAGCGTTCCATGGCCCAGCCGGCGAGCGGGACGACCAGGGAGAGGGCCAGTAGGTAGCCGGTGACGCTCCACTGGACGGAGTCGAGCGGGGCGTCCAGCTCGTGGGTGAGGGTGTCGACGGCGACGTTGACGATCGTGCTGTCGAGCAGGGTGGCCAGGGCTCCCAGGACCAGGACGCCGCACAGCCACCACAGCTCGCGGTCGACGCGGGTGTCCTGCTCCGCGGCGCCGGCCGCGGGCATGGGTGGGTTCATGGCAGGGGTGCCCTCCGTAGGCGTGGCGAAGCAGAAACATGGACTGGAGCGTCTAGTTTTGAATAGTAGACTAGGCCGTCCAGAAATCAAGGCGGTAACTCCGGCCCCCAGAAGGAGCAGCAGTGGCGAAGACCGATGAGGCGGGCCGGCCCCGCCCGCGCCGTGTGCACGGCGGGCGGAACCGCAGGGCACAGATCCTCCAGGCGGCGGCCGCGGTGTTCGTCCGCGACGGCTTCGCGCGAGCGAGCCTGGACACCATCGCCGCCGAGGCGAACGTCGCCAAGCAGACCCTCTACAACCACTTCGGAGACCGTGACTCCCTCGTGGCCGAAGTGGTGGCGGCGGCGATGGACCCGCTGGCCGGCCAGTTCGACACATTGGTGCGCGAGACCATCGCCGCCCATGACGGCACCGACCTGCCGGCCCAGTTTCTGGACTTCGGCCGGCGCTGGGTGCGGCTGATGCTGGGCGACACCGCCGCGCTGCGCTGGCGGATTCTGACGGAAGCCCAGGTGGAGGAGCCCCTGCGCAAGGCGCTGCGCGGCCTGGACCGGGACGCCGGTCTGCGCTCCGTGGCCGAACAGCTCGCGCTGCTCGCCCGGGCCGGCCACCTGGACATCGTCGACACCGAAGTGGCAGCCCGGCAGCTGCGGGCGCTACTGGTCGGCGAGGCGCAGCTGGAGTCGATGCTCGGTCAGGTCCCGTTGCGCGACGCCGAGATCGATGCCGTCGTGGAGCGTGGCATCGGCATGTTCATGAAGGCCTACGGCCCGCGCTGACCGACGGAGCGCCATAGGGGCAACGGTCGTCCGCCGCACTCGCTCGGTACGGGACAAGCGCGAGGCCCGCCATGCACTGCTGCGCGCAAGGCTGCTGACGTTCCTGCGCTGCTGGTGTGCACACCCCTGATGTGGACAGCGTGGGTGACCGTATGGGCGTGCGGGACCGTCGCCGACCGAGGTCGGCGGGTGCCGCCGCGGGGTCCGCCGGAGAGCGTGCACCTTTGGGAGGCTGTGGCGAAGATGTGTGCACCTCGGTGGAATGTTGCACAGCGAGGGGCGCATAGGGGAACGTTGCCGTGAGACAACATTTTTCTCTCCGCAGGAAGGTGGTGGGGTGCGCAGGACGCGTCCCCCCTGCAGTGACTCCTTCGCACGGAACACACGTTCAGTCGACCGGCGAGGTCGCCGGTACAGGCACGGCGGCTGACGCCCCCTACCCCGTCGTCGTCGTGGACCAGGACGGGATCCTGGTCGAGGCGAACGGCACGGCACGAGGTCTTGTGCCGCAGGCGCGGCCCGGTGCCCGGCTCGAGCAGACGGTGCCGTGGCTCGCCGGCGCCCATGCCGGTCTCGATCACAGCGCCCGCGCTCGCCACTCCGCCCCCGGCTCCGCCGCCTTGGACGGGCCGGCCTCGGGTGAGATCGCCGGTCGTTCCTTCGAGGCGCATCCGACTCCGGCCTCCGGCGGGAATGTCGTCTGGTGGCTGGTCGACAGCACGGATCTACGGCTGGCCGAGCAGGCCCTGGACAGTGAGCGGGAGCGGACGCGGCTGCTCGCGGACATCTCCAGCGCGCTGCTGTCGACCTTGAACGTCGAGCGCTGCACGGAGGTGACCGCCCGCATGGCCGCTGACCATCTGGCGGACGCGGCGGTCATCGTCGCCCCCGCCCACGGCCCGCGCCACCCGCTCACCTACGCCCAGGTCGGCGGGGACGTCTCGCAGACCAGCGCCCGGATCGACCCGGGCACCGTCCCCGGCCTGTCCGAGGCGCTGCAGGGCTTCCCGCCGGTGCCGACCCGCTGGATCAGCCCCGACGACATCCCCGCCTGGGCCGTCCCGCCGGGCTTCGAGGGCCCCATCGGCTCGGTCATCGTCACGCCGCTGCCCGGCCACGGCATCCCCGCGGGCGCGCTGATCCTGCTGCGCTCCAGCACCCGGCGCGCCTTCTCCGAGAGCGAGGAAGTCTTCGCCCGCCTGTTCGCGGCCCGCGCCGGGGCAGCCCTGTCCGCGGCCCGCCTGTACAGCGAGCAGGCGTCGATAACGGCCACCCTGATGCGGGAGCTGCTGCCGCCGAAGCTGAAGCGGGTGCACGGGGTGGAGTTCGCCGGGGCGTACCGCGCCGCGCAGGACCACGAGCGCGTCGGCGGCGACTTCTACGACGTCCATCCCGGCGCCGACCCGTCCCGGGAGACGTTCGTCGTGCTGGGTGACGTCGCCGGCAAGGGACTGGAGGCCGCGGTCCTGACCGGGAAGATCCGCAGCGTGCTGCAGGCCCTGCTGCCCCTGGCGGACGACCACCAGAGGGTCCTCACGCTCCTGAACGACGCGCTGCTCAACTCCCACCACACCCGATTCGCCACCCTGGTGCTGGCCTCCGTGCGACGCCAGGCCGGGCAGGTCCGTCTGCGGCTGACCAGCGCGGGCCACATGCCGCCGCTGATCGTGCGCCGCGACGGCCACGTGGAGGAAGCCGACACCGCCGGCCAGCTCGTGGGCGCCCTGCCGCAGGCACTGGCGCGTACAGCCGAGGTCGTGCTGGCCCCCGGTGAGACCTGCCTGCTGTACACGGACGGCATCACCGAGGCCCGCGGCGGGCCCTTCGGAGACGAACTCTTCGGCGAGGAGCGGTTGCTGCAGACCTTGCGGGAGTGCGGGCGGATGCCGGCCGAAGCGGTCGTGGAGCGGGTGCAGATGGTGGCCTCGCAGTGGCTCGGCAGCAACAACCATGACGACATGGCGGTCCTCGCCATCGCCAACCCCACCAGCGCCCACAGCCCTCTGCACCTGGTCGACCAATCCGACGAGCAGTCCTGACAGACCCTCACCCGTCAAAGACGGCGGCCCAAGGACCGCCGGGAAACCAAGAGAAGGTTCACTCACCCCATGAGCACCCGTACCACCGTGGCCTGCGATGCCGACGACGGGCCGGTTCGGCACGACCTCGGCGTCCGGTTCACCGCGCCGCACCGTGACAACCGGGCCGCCCCGTGGACGGACCTGATCCCCACCCGCCGGAGAAAGAACTCGTGACCACCTCTCCCGACGCCCAGCCCGTCGCAGCCACCCCGTCCGCCGGCGCGCACACCGTGTACCTGTCCTTCACGGGCGACCTGGACTACGACACCTACGGGGAGCTCCTCCAGCTGGTGCACGCCCGGCTCTGCGACCGCCCGGACGTGGAACACCTGCGCCTGGACTGCCGGGAGCTGGACGTCGTCGATTCCATGGGCCTGGCGGCCCTGCTGCAGATCCACCGCACCGCCCGCCAGAACGGCTTCGGCTTCCATCTGGACAACATCGGGCCCGTACTGCAGCGCCTGCTGGAGGTCACCGGCACCTACGAGTACCTGACCACCCCCGACTAGAGACCCGCACCACGGCCGGCCGGACTCCACCTGCCGCCCCGGTGTCCGCGATCCGGCCACCACGGTTCCCCGTGCGCGGGGTCAGGGTGCGCTTTCTCGGCCTCCCCGCCCCGGTCACCGGCCCGTCACAGGTTGTCCGCACGCCCCCCGACCCGCGACTGCCCGGCCACGCGGCCGGAACCGCCGCCCTGGCCGCGGCCGCCGGCGCCTTCGCCCAGTCACCGTCGGCACGCACTGACTGAGCGAGACCTCACCAGTTCCGCACTCTTCGCGAAACCTCAAGCGGCTCGCTTCACCGGTGGACGCTCATGTCGCACGACGCTTTCGGGTTCGTGCGGCTCGTGCGCGTTGGTCTGTTCGGGGGAGATCCGCGTCCGTCGTGGAACCGCCCTGGGCCGGGCGGTGTCACTGCGGGAGTCAGCGAGATCCGACTCCACTGGAGGGCCTGCCCATGACGGGAACGGCTGCCCCGGCCGGCCGCTGGACGAACCCGTACCGCCCGATGAGGCTCTGCACCTTCAGGCGGTAACTCTGCCCCGGGACAGACGGCCGTGCCGTCTCAGAGCCAGCCGTCTGTCCCGGCCCTCCCATCCCGTGCGGGATCAGAGGGAGATCATCAGTATGAGGTCCCGCACGTCAGAGCCGTTTAGTCGCGGGGGCGCGGTTCTTCATGGCACGAGTATCCCCGGCCTTCCCCCAACCTCCGCGCGACAGGGAGCCAGTCACAAAATCCACACATCTGCTTTCCGGCCCGGCTCTCGTCGCCAACGGCTTGTACGGATCCAGCCGCGTGGCCCACGAAGTCGTTCAGCTCAGGCACCGGCTGCCCGAGATGCCACTGCCGGCCGCCGCCCCGGCTGGTGCTTGACGGTGATGCCCTCTACGCGATGCGTTCCAGGACGAGGGCCATGCCCTGACCGCCGGCGGCGACGACACTGATGAGGGCGGTGGTGAGGTCGTCATGGCGCAGGGTGGTGAGGGCGGTGGTGGCCAGCCGGGCTCCGGCCGCGCCGTAGGGCTCGCCCAGCGCGATCGAGCCGCCATGCGGGTTCATCCTCTCGGGACCCAGGTCGAGTTCGGCGCAGTAGGCGAGGATCTGAGCGGCGAAGGGCTCGTTGCCGGCGACGGTGCCGATGTCGGTCAGGGACAGGCCGGCGCGGGTGAGGACGGTACGGGTCGCGGCGACCGGGACGGGGCCCTCGGTCTCCGGGGTGCCGGCCGAGACCGCGGTGGCCAGGATCCTGGCCAGGGGGGTGTGGCCGTGGGCGCGGGCGTAGTCCTCGGACATCACGACGAGCGCGGCGGCTCCGTCGGACAGCGGGGCGCTGTTGCCCGCGGTGACGCGTCCGTCCGGGCGGAAGCGCGGGGGCAGCTCGGCGAGGCTTTCGGTGGTGACCCCGGTGCGCGGGCAGTCGTCGGTGGTGGCGGTTGTCCCGTCCGAGAGCTTGATGGGGACGATGTCGCCGAAGTGGAAGCCCTCGCTGAGGGCGTGCTGGGTGAGCTGGTGGGAGCGGACAGCGTAGGCGTCCATGTCGGTTCGGGTGATGCCGTACAGGTCGGCGGTGTTCTCGGCGGCCAGCCCGACGGGGATGTAGGGGTCGGGGAGCTCACCTTTCTCGCGTGGATCGCCCCATGGCAGCCCCGCGCCTGGCCCCGACCGCTGCCTGGTGCGCTCTCCGGCCTGCCGGAAGGCGGGGTTCTCCGTCCCCGGCCAGGTGTCGGAACTGCCGTACGCCAGGCGGGACTGCGACTCGACGCCGGCCGCGACGACCACGTCGGCGTCGCCGCAGCGCACGGCCTGCGCGGCCATGCGAATGGCCTGGAGGGACGAGGTGCAGAAGCGGTTGACGGTCACCCCCGGCACGTGGTCCCAGCCGAGCAGGACGGCGGCGATCCGGGCGATGTTGAAGCCCTGCTCACCGCCGGGCAGGGCGCATCCGACGACCAGGTCATCGACGTCCGCCGGCTCCAGGCCGGGGGTGCGGGCGAGGGCTTCGGCGACGGTCCGGGCGAGCAGGTCATCGGGACGCACCGCGGCGAGCATGCCCTTGTGGGCGCGGCCGATCGGGGTGCGGACAGCGGAAGTGATCACGGCGTGCGGCATGACGGGACGTCCTGGGGGATGTGGTGACGAGGGGCGGGTGATCAGAGGTGCAGGGCGGGGCGGTGGGTGCGCAGCCACTGGTCCAGGTCCAGGACGAACTCCAGTCCCTCACGGGGAAAACGGTCCGGGCCACAGGGCTCCAGCAGCAGGCTGCGTACGGCCTCGGTGTCCAGGAGGTCGGTGGCAGGGCTGCCGCTGCCGGCCAGGAGGCGGCCGACCTGCTGGGTGAGGGTGGTGCGGTAGGCGGGATCGCGGACCATCGGATAGGGGCTCTTGCGGCGTTCCAGCACCGGTGCGGGGAGCAGGTCGGCGACGGCGGCGAGCGCTGTCGCGCGGACCGCGAACGCCTGGTCAGGCAGCCGATGGTCGCCCTGCTCAACGAGGTCGCGGACACCGATCCCCGATACGAGGACTTCTCCGTCTGGCATTACCGCACCGACTCCTGGTGGTGGCAGCACCAGAGCGCGGTGATCCGCCTCGGCCGCAAGATCGAGATCGGTCTCCGGTTCTCGCTGGACGGCCTGCGGATCCAGGGCGCCTGGTGGTACCCCGACCCCGGCCAGGTGGACATGTTCCGCAAAGCCGTGGCAGCCGAGGGGAGCGGCCGCGAACTGTCCGCCATTGTCGAGGACTTGAGGAAGAAGGGCTACGACATCCCCGGGGACGTGATGAAACGCCCCCCACGCGGCTATCCGGCGGACCACCCCCGTACGGACCTGCTGCGCCACCGTTCCCTGATCGCCGCCCGCTCCCTCGGCTGCGAGGAGTGGCTTCACACCCCCGAGGCAGTCGACCGGGTCCTCTCGGCCGCCGCGGACCTGGACGCTCTCCTGCTGTGGCTGGTCCGCCACGTGAAGCACGTCGCATGACGTCACGAGGGTGCTGTGCGGCACGGGGGGAGCCACACCTGTTCCGCCGACTTGGCGTCGCTGCACCGCGAGCCGAGACAACCGTACGAAGACGCGCTCCAGGAGCTGAGGGCAAGGGGAGCGCTCACGTAGCCCATTGGCCCTTTCCCGGGCAGCCGCTGTCCGGCCTTGGGATGGAGCGGCCGCAGCCCTGTCCAGACGCCGCCGCTCGGGCAGCAGCTTGCCGGAACACTCCGGGGGGAGAACTGCTGGACGCCTCCAGCGCCATCGTCACCGACGAGGAACGCGAATTCTCCGCCTTTCTGCCTAGACGGAAAGCCACGCCTGCCGAGGCGGTTGACGTGGCCGACCGCACGGCTGGCGACGGTCTGCGGATCTGCCAGGCCTGGACGGCAGACTGCCCAGCAAGGGGCACGAATGTGATACAGAGCGTGGCGATTATCCAGTCAGCGGGGACCGCGCCGTGGCGGGCGCGACAAGGCCCACATGGCAACTATCCGGGCGACGCCTTGAACCGTTCGACGAGTCGCTCGACGTGCGGGGCGGAGCAGCGCTCGTCGGGCTTGGTCGTAGAACCGGCTATGCCATCGGTTCCGCCGCGCTCGGCGGGAGCAACGACGACGACCGCACCGCTGCCTTCGAAAACGACCTGCTGTGGGGAGCTGTCGGAGCCACTCCGGCAGGAGGCTGGATCGCAGGTTTGATGCGGTAGGAGAACAGGCCGGGCAAGGGCTTGCGGGGCTCACCACTTCGCGGGCCCTCTCCAATTAAGGAATGTGTTGTGAGGAGAACGTGGCCCATGATGCGGCAGCGCTGGCGTGGTGCGTTCTTCACCGCCCTGTTCGGGTGCGTCGTGGCAGGCCCGATAGAACTTCTGGACTCTGGTGTCACCTGGGACGCTGTTCTGGTCATGCTGGTCGGGGGTGTCGCAGGAGCAGCCGTGGGTTTCGCATTCCCCTTCTTCCTGGCTCGCGGCCCGAGGAAACGTCCGGCTTCGCCTCCACCACCTCCGCCCCATCCGCCGCCTCCCCCACCGAAATGACGGTAGGGGACTGTTGCCTCGATCCCCCCCAGGTGCGCATCCGTCGGCGTCGGGCCTCAGGACTTCCTTGACGGTGTGAGCGGCTGACACCGTTGGCCGTGCAACTCCTCGTAGCGTGGACGGGCAGGTTCATGCAGCCGACCTACCTCGCTGGGGCCTCACACGCCGCGTGTCATCCAGCTCGTCCCACCGCTAGGCCGGTGCGTTGAATCACTTCCGTTGGCGCAGGGTGTCGTTGATGATGGCCGTGTGACTCACCGCATCAGCGCTCTGATCTCGGCCTTCGGCGTCCTTGCCGGCGCGATACTGCTCGTTGCTTTCGTTCGTGAGTACAGCTCTGGGGCGTCGGCCCTCTGGCTCGTGGCTGGAGCTGTGATCTTCCTCAGCGCTTCGTACACGCTCGTGCGGGACGTGCGACGGCTCCACGCTGGGCCGACGGCCTGATAGCGGCGCCGTTCCAACCAGCCCTGTCGGTCGTCGTTCGTGTGTGCCGGTGACTGACGCGTCATGGGTGTGAATCGAGCCGCAACTCCGAGATCTCTGCGCCGTTTCGGAGGATCCGCGCTGGGTGGCGTGGTGCCGCGGCCGCACTCACGCGTTCCACGCCGGCTGATCCCGTAGCCGACCGACAGTCTGTCGGGGCTCCAGTGGCGGCTGGGCCGCCGGGGACGGTCTTGCTCCGCACCCGTCGGTGCCAGCCCGGCGGCTGTCCAGGCCGGCTGGCGGGGTGACGTCACGCAGGGGCGCCCAGCGGCGGGTGCTCGAGCACGCGGGGCTTGTACTCGACCAGCTGGATGCGGCCGTCGAAGGTGCGGTGCTCGATCATGTCGAGGGCGACGTCCGGATAGCCGTCGTAGATGCGTTCTTCGCCCGTGGCCCCGGTGATCACGGGGAACATGACGACCCGAAGGCGGTCGACGAGTCCGGCTCGCAGCAGGGACCGGCACAGGCTGAGGCTGCCGATCGTGCTGAGAAGCCCCGAGCCACTAGACTTCATGGCGCGGACCGCCTCGACGGCGTCATTGCGGACGAGCGTGGAGTTGGCCCACGCCAATGGCTCCCCGAGTGAGGAGGAGAACACCACCTTGGACGCTTGCGTCAGCTCGTCGACGGACGCCTCTTCCTCGGGCCTGAACTCGTTCTGACCGCTCGGGACCTCGCCTGCGGCGAAGCCCGACATCAGCCGGTAGGTGTTCGCTCCCATGAGGTAGGTGGACTGGGGCTGCTCGCCGAGCCATGCGAGGTACTCGGGGCCCTCGAGGCCCCAGAACCCGGGCCATCCCTCTCCCGATGCGTAGCCGTCGAGGGAGGTGATGAAGTCGACGAGAAGCTCCGACATGGCGGTGTCCTTTCCTGAGGTCTCACGAGCTTGGACCGGCCGGGAGCCACCAACTCATCGGCCACGCTGTGGAGTGACGAAAAAACCCACGACGGTGCATCCGATCAGGTGGGCGGGCGCAACAACACCCACACCCGTAGCGCCGCGTATCCGCGCGGCACCCCCCGTCGCCTTCCCGGTCCGCCGACCGTGACGGATGCTTGACCCCGGTCGTGCGGCCCGACGAGGATCACGCCAGGGCACGGCGGACGAAGGAGCAGGTCATGACGGCGGGACGAAGTGTCACGGTCGACGGGGTGCTGCGGCGCAGCGCCCGGCGGACCCCTGAGCGCGTCGCGGTCCACTACCGCGACCGCTCCTGGACCTACGCCGAACTCGACGAGGCGGTGTCCCGCGCCGCGAGCGTCCTGCTCGGCGCCGGACTGGAGCGCGGCGACCGGGTGGGCGCCTACGGCCACAACTCCGACGCCTACCTGATCGGCTTCCTGGCCTGCGCGCGCTCCGGCCTCGTGCACGTACCCGTCAACCAGAACCTGACGGGCGACGACCTGGCCTACATCGTCGGCCAGTCCGGCTGCGGACTCGTGCTGGCCGACCAGGACCTCGCCGCGAACCTGCCCGACGGCACCCGGGTCCTCCCGCTGCGCGACACCGACGACTCGCTCCTCGCCCGGCTCCCGGCGGCCCGGCCGTACGAGGGCCCCGAGCCCCGCGGCGAGGACCTGACGCAGCTGCTCTACACCTCGGGCACCACCGCGCTCCCCAAGGGCGCGATGATGACCCACCGCGCCCTGGTGCACGAGTACCTGAGCGCGATCACCGCCCTGGACCTCCAGGCAGGGGACCGGCCCGTGCACTCCCTGCCGCTCTATCACTCGGCCCAGATGCACGTGTTCCTGCTGCCGTACCTCGCGGTCGGCGCGGAGAACGTCATCCTCGACGCGCCCGACGCCGAGCAGATCTTCGACCTGGTCGAGCGGGGCAGGGCCGACAGCCTGTTCGCGCCGCCCACGGTGTGGATCGGCCTGTCGAACCGCCCCGACTTCGCCACCCGTGACCTCAGCGGTCTGCGCAAGGCCTACTACGGGGCGTCGATCATGCCGGTGCCCGTGCTGGAACGGCTGCGGGAGCGACTGCCGAGGCTGGCGTTCTACAACTGCTTCGGGCAGAGCGAGATCGGCCCGCTCGCCATGGTCCTCGGGCCCGACGAGCACAAGGGCCGGATGGACTCCTGCGGGCGGCCGGTGCTCTTCGTCGAGGCGCGCGTCGTGGACGAGTCCGGCAAGGATGCGCCCGACGGCGAGGCGGGCGAAGTGGTGTACCGCTCACCGCAGTTGTGCGAGGGGTACTGGGACAAGCCCGAGGAGACGGCGGACGCCTTCCGGGACGGCTGGTTCCACTCCGGGGACCTCGCCGTGCGGGACGCCCACGGGTACTTCACGGTGGTCGACCGGGTGAAGGACGTCATCAACTCCGGTGGCGTGCTGGTCGCCTCGCGTCAGGTGGAGGACGCGCTGTACACGCACGAGAAGGTCGCCGAGGTGGCGGTGATCGGGCTGCCCGACGAGCGCTGGATCGAGGCCGTCACCGCGGTCGTCGTCCCGCGCGGCCAGGTCACCGAGGACGAACTCCTCACCCACGCCCGGGAGAAGCTCGCCCACTTCAAGGCCCCCAAGCGCGTGCTGTTCGTGGACGAGCTGCCGCGCAACGCCAGCGGCAAGATCCTCAAGCGGGAGCTGCGCGATCGGTTCGCCGACGCCTGACGTTCAACTCCCTTTCTGTGCGTCTCCTTTACGCTCATCGGTGGTCACCGGGCGGCCCGTGAACGCGTCCAGCAGCAGCCGGTCGCCCAGCGGCCGGTCCAGCTTCACCGTCACTGCCTGCAACCGCAGATCGGACGTGCAGGGACCGTCATCCGTTCCCTTGACGTACCCGGACAGCACCACACTGCCCTTCGTCTCCAGGACGTCCACGGCGGGTCCGTCGTCGCAGGAGCCGTGCCCGGCGGTCACGGTGACAGACCGCCCGTCCCGGGCCGTCCCCACCAGGCCGTGGAGCGGCGCGAGTTGATCGGTCGGCACCTCGCCGGCAGCGCCGATCGGGGGGCCGGGCGTCTTCGAGGAGTCCAGGGCGACCCGCCTGAGCGGAGTGTCGTACCCCTTCAGGGTGAACAGCCAGGCCGGGACGGTGGCCGGACCCCGGGTGGTGGCCACCGTCATCTCGCCCAGCCTCGCCCCGGTCACGGTGAGGTGCGGCTCCTCGTCGCCGCCGCGCGCCACCTGCTCGTAGGCCCTGCGCGCGCCCAGTACCGGCAGGGTGAGCGAGTCGCCGTTCTCCCATTCCACCCGCCCGGGCTCGCGCGGCGCGTCGGGCAGCTCGCCCTCCAGCACGAAGGTGCCGCTGCCGTACGCACGCTTGTCGGCGTCGCTGCGGAAGGCGTGGTCGGGCAGCTGGACGAGGTCCCCGACGGGGTGGTAGCCCGTCCTCCACACCCGCGCGGCATCGGACCCGTCCCAGGCCTCGGCGACCTCGCGGGCACGGGCCTCCGACGCGTGGGCCGGGTGGGACCCGGCGCGCGGTCCACCGCCGCAACCGGCGAGGGCACCGGCCGTGGCGGCGCCCAGGGCCAGCACGAGGAACAGGTCGACGGTGCGCCGGGTGTACGTACGCATGGATCCCCCAGGGACGACGGGACGGGCGCATCCTCCGCGAGGGACACGCCCGGAACACCACTTCGACGTGCCGGGCGCGCCGGACGTTCGCCCCAGTCGTCCTCCCGGCACGGTCGTTGCCGGTTCGTGATGGCGGTCAGCGGGGACGCAGATCGACGATCCGCTTGATCTTTCCCACCGACCGCTCCAGGGACTCCGGTTCGACGATCTCCACCGTCACCGAGACCCCGATCCCGTCCTTCACGGCCCGCGTGATGGCCCGGGCCGCGTCCTCGCGTGCCTCCGGCGAGGCGCCGGACCGGGCCTCGGCGCGTACCGTCAGCGCGTCGAGGCGGCCCTCACGGGTGAGGCGCAGCTGGAAGTGCGGTGCGACGCCGGGGGTGCGCAGCACGATCTCCTCGATCTGCGTGGGGAAGAGGTTGACCCCGCGCAGGATGACCATGTCGTCGCTGCGCCCCGTGATCTTCTCCATCCGGCGGAAGACCCGCGCCGTGCCGGGCAGCAGCCGTGTCAGGTCCCGGGTCCGGTAACGGATCACGGGCATGGCCTCCTTGGTGAGCGAGGTGAAGACCAGCTCGCCCTCCTCGCCGTCCGGCAGCACCTCGCCCGTCAGCGGATCGACGATCTCGGGGTAGAAGTGGTCCTCCCACACGTGCAGGCCGTCCTTGGTCTCCACGCACTCCTGGGCCACGCCGGGGCCGATCACCTCCGACAGGCCGTATATGTCGACCGCGTCGATGGCGAACCGCTCCTCGATCTCGCGCCGCATCGCCTCGGTCCACGGCTCGGCGCCGAAGACGCCCACCCGCAGCGAGGTGCTCCGCGGATCGACGCCCTGCCGCTCGAACTCGTCCAGGAGCGTCAACATGTACGAGGGCGTCACCATGATGATCCGCGGCTCCAGGTCCTGGATCAGCTGGACCTGACGTGTCGTCATGCCGCCGGACGCGGGGATCACCGTGCAGCCGAGCCGCTCGGCCCCGTAGTGCGCGCCGAGGCCCCCGGTGAACAGGCCGTAGCCGTACGCCACATGGACGACGTCCCCGGGGCGGGCACCCGCGGCCCGCAGTGAACGGGCCACCATGTCGGACCACATGGACAGGTCGTTCTCCGTGTAGCCGACGACCGTGGGGCGCCCGGTCGTGCCGCTCGACGCGTGGAGCCGGCGGACCCGGTCCCGCGGCACGGCGAACATGCCGTACGGATAGTGCTCGCGCAGGTCCGCCTTCGTGGTGAACGGGAAGCGGGCCAGGTCGGCGAGGGAGCGGCAGTCGTCGGGACGCAGGCCCGCCTTGTCGAAGGACTCCCGGTAGAAGGGCACGTTCTCGTACGCGTGCCGCAGCGACGCCCGCAGGCGCTCCGTCTGCAGGGCCCGCAGGGCCTGTGGGTCGAGCCGCTCGGCCTCGTCCAGCAGGCCCTCCGGGTCCGCCGGAACCCTGGAGTCCATGGAATCCGCCACGGGACCTCTCCCTCGACAACCGCGTCATTACGGGCGACCGATCATTCGGTCGTGCTGTTCGGGATCAGTAATTCAGGGGCCCGGGCGGATCGTCAAGGTGTGTGCGGCGCCGGCCACGGCACGCGTGCGCCGGTCAGGGCTTCGTGGCCGGGGCGGCAGAACCGGGATGAGGGCCGTACGCCGTCAGGAACCGGTCGCGGAACTTGTCCATGCCCCACCTCGGCGCGTCCTCGGCGGGCTTGAGGCCCTCCGTCCAGTTCCACCCGGAGATCTTCTCCAGCACCTTCGGGTCGTGGGCGACGACCGTGACCGGCACGTCCTTGCCCGCGCCGCTGCCGGTGACCGTCGGGTTCGGCTGGTGGTCGCCGAGGAAGACGAGCACGGTGTTCTCGTCGCCGTACCGCTCCACGAACTCGGTCAGGCTGTGCAGCGAGTACTCGATGGCCCGCCGGTACTCGGTGCGCACGTCCTCCGGGTTCTTCCAGACCTCCTTGGGGTCCTTGCCCTCCTTCTTGATCTGCTCGAAGAGCGATCCGTCGCCGAGGTCGTCCCAGTCGACCATGCGGGCGATGGGCGCCCACGGGTTGTGGCTGGAGGCCAGGATGATCTCCGCCATCATCGGCTTCCGGTCCTTCTTGCCGTGCTCCAGCCGCTCGAAGGCCTCCAGGCTGAACTGGTCCGGTACGGGCGTCCAGCTGAAGTATGGGCCCTTGTAGCCGAGGTGCTCCGAGTCGTAGATGTGGTCGAGGCCGAAGAACTTGCCCTCGGGCCAGGCGCGACGGACCCCGGGCACGATGCCGACCGTGCGCCAGGCGCCGGTCTTCTGGAAGTAGCTGGTCAGGGTGGCGCGGTCGCTGGAGGTGAGATTGCGGTAGCGCTGCTGGTTCTTGATCCAGAGACCGGACAGGAACGTGGAGTGGGCCAGCCAGCTGCCCGCGCCGGCGATCGGCGACTTCAGCCAGCCGCTGCGCGAGGAGAATCCGGCGGCCTTCAGCGACGCGGTGCCGTCCTTCAGTACGGCGTCGACCTGCTTGGCCATCGCCGGGTCCTCGATCGCCGAACGCCCGTAGCTCTCGATGAACGTGAACAGGACGTCCTTGCCGCGCAGTCCGGTCAGCAACTGGTCCGGCGGGGTGTCGGCGAAGGCGTCGACGCGGGCCTGCTCGGCGAACACGCGGCCGTCGCGGATACCGGCCCGCACCTGGTGCGCCCGGTTCTCCAGCAGGTTGGCGTTGAGCTTGGCGGCCACCGGCACGTCGGTGAACTGCACGCCGAGCGTCACGCAGGTGATCCACGCGGTGCCGAGGACGAGGGTGGTCCGGGCGGCGACCGTGCGGTGCGCGGCCATCAGTGTGCTGACCCGCACGACGGCGAGGGCCACCAGGACGAGCAGGACCACCACGAGGGCGACGACCGCGACCACGGCGAGCAGCGCGCCGGTCCGGCCGACGGACTCCTTCAGGAACTCCGCCGCGTCGTCGAACAGGATCCAGTCGAGGACCAGGTCGAACGGCCGGTCCAGCACCGAGTAGAAGCCCATGTCGATGAACTTCAGGACGGTCAGCAGGCCGAGGCCGATTCCCGCGCACCACGCGGTGATCCGCCGCGCCCGCGGCGGCAGCACGAGCAGCAGCCCGGCGAGGAGCACGCCCTCGGCCGGGATGCGGAGGAAGGCGCCGAAGCTGAGGCGGTCGAGGTGGTTCGGCACGAGGAGGGCGAACAGCACCAGGGCGCCGGCGAGGACGGTGGTGCCGACGGTCACGGTCCGGGCCGCCCGCGGGTACCTGCGACGCCAGCCCCACCAGCCGGCCCGGACGGCGTCCCCGTCCCCCTCCCCGGCACCGGCGGCCTCCTCGGGCGTGTCGCCTTCGGCGGGTTCCCGGAGGCCGGGGGTGTCGTCGCCGGCCTCGGCATCGGGGCCCTGGTCGGCGGCATCGCTTTCGCCGGGCTCCCCGGGTATCGCGCCGTCGTCGTCCGCTTCCACGGCGGAGGAGTGCGGGGTGGTGACGCCGTCGCCGGAGTCCGGGGCGCGGTCGCCTTCTGCGCCGGCGGCTTCGAGGTCCGGGGCGGCGTCGCCCCTCGCGCCGGCGGTTTCGCGGCGCGAGGTGCTGTGGCCCTCCGGGGTGGGGTCTTCGGGGTGCGGGGTGCCGTGGCCATCCGTGGCGAGGTCTTCGAGGCCCGAGGTGTTGTCGGCCTTCGTGGCGGCGTTCTCGGCACCCGGAACGCCATCGCCCGCCTCGCGGGCTACCCCGGCATCGCGGGTGTCATCGTCCGTCGCGGTGTCCGCGTCACCGCCAACGCCACCGCGGTCCGGCTCCTGCGTGCCGGGCCGTCCGTCACGCCCGGGCGCCCGCTGGGAGCCGACCCGGCCGGCGTCCGCCGGGGTGTCCGGTCCGGGGACGGCGTCCGCCGTCGCGCCGGGACCGGCGGCAGCCGCCTCCGCTCCGGTGTCCGGCTGTTGCGGCGAGCGCGTGATGTGCGACACGCGAAGGTCCTTCCGTACGAAGCCCGTGCTGACGCGGCGGAACCGCCCCGAGGCCGGGACCGCCACCCTCCGTACGGCCCGCCTTCACCCGCAGTTCAATCCGCACGGTCAACCGCGCGCAAAGACTACGCCGGGACCCGCCGACCACTCCGTACACGCGGCCCTAGATGTCCGCCCGCACCGCGACCCCGCGCGCCCACCGGTAGTCGGCCTTCCCGCTCGGCGAACGCTGGATGCTGTCCGTGATCACCAGCTGTCGCGGCACCTTGTACCCGGCGAGACGGGAACGGCAGTGCGTCTGGATGTCCTCCAGGGACGGTTCGGCCGCTCCCCGGCGCAACTGGACCACGGCTGCCACGTGATTGCCCCACGTGGCGTCGGGCACCCCGGCGACCAGTGCGTCGTAGACGTCCGGGTGGGCCTTGAGGGCCTGCTCGACCTCCTCCGGATAGACCTTCTCGCCCCCGGTGTTGATGCACTGGGAGCCCCGGCCGAGGACGGTGACGACGCCCTCCTCGTCGACCGTCGCCATGTCACCGAGGAGGACCCACCGCTCACCGTCCTTGTGGAAGAAGGTCTCGGCCGTCTTCTTCGGGTCGTTGTAGTAGCCGAGGGGCACGTGACCGCGCTGCGCGATGCGCCCGGGCTCGCCGACCGCGACCGGTTCGTGGGTGGCCGGATCCACCACCCGCGTACGGTCGTTGACGCGCACCCGGAAGCCCCTGTCCGGGCCCGAGTCCGGTGTCGCCGTGCCGTTGAAGCCGGACTCGGAGGAACCGAAGTTGTTCAGCAGCATCACGTTCGGGACGAGCGCCTGGAACTGCTCGCGGACCGTCTCCGACATGATCGCCCCGGACGAGGACACGCTGAACAGCGAGGAGCAGTCGGTGCCCTTGAGGGGGCCGCCGAGCGCGTCGATCAGTGGCCGCAGCATGGCGTCGCCGACCAGGGACACGCTGGTGACCCGCTCCCGCTCGATGGTGCGCAGCACCTCATCGGGCACGAACTTGCGGTGGATCACGACGCGTTGGCCGAAGTTGAACCCGATGAACGCGGTGAGCGTGGAGGTGCCGTGCATCAGCGGGGGAGTCGGGAAGAAGGTGATGCCGTCGCCGCCCGCCGCCACGCGCTCGGCCAGCTCCTGCGGGGAGGCGACCGGCTCTCCCGTCGGCGCGCCGCCGCCCAGCCCGGAGAAGAACAGGTCCTCCTGGCGCCACATCACGCCCTTGGGCATGCCGGTCGTGCCGCCCGTGTAGATGATGAACTGGTCGTCCGCCGACCGCGACGGGAATCCCCGTGCGGGAGAGCCCGCGGCCTCGGCGTCCCTGAAGTCCACCCCCGGCGCGGCGACGGCACCGGGCCCGGGGCTCCCGACGCGGACCAGGTGCCGCAGCGCGGGAGTACGCGGCAGGGCCGCCGCCACGCGGTCGGTGAACTCGGCGTCGTAGACCAGGGCCACCAGATCGGCGTCCCGGTAGAGGTAGACCAACTCCTTCTCGACATAGCGGTAGTTGACGTTGACCGGCACGATCCGCGCCTTCAGGCAGGCCAGCACGGTCTGCACGTACTCGACCCCGTTGTAGAGATGGAGTCCGAGGTGCTCGCCGGGACGGACACCGGCGTCGATCAGGTGGTGGGCGACGCGGTTCGCCGCCGTGTCGAGCTCGGCGTAGGTCAGACGGCGCTCGGCGCCGGTGCCGGGGTGGTCGATGTACACGAGTGCCTCGCGGTCGGGGACCACGTCGACGACCGACTCGAACAGGTCGGCAAGGTTGTACTCCACCGCTCCTCCTGACCCCGGGCAGGCCCGGTATCCCTCGGCTCGTCGGTCATCAGAGCAAAGCGGGACCCAACAGGGAAGGGCCCGGGGCGAAGAAATCTGACTGTCTGTCAGAAAACCCTTGTACTGGCCCGGCGCCTCCTGCAACCTGTTCTCGTTCCTGAGACGGGAGGACGGCAATGGGTGGGACGGAACACCTCACCGTGCAGCGCGAAGGCGCCACACTGGTGCTCACGCTCAACAGGCCCGAGGCCAAGAACGCGCTCTCGCTGCCGATGCTGGTCGGCCTGTACGACGGCTGGACCGAGGCCGACGAGGACGACACCGTCCGCTCGGTCGTCCTCACCGGAGCGGCCGGCACGTTCTGCGCCGGGATGGACCTCAAGGCGCTCGCGGGCGGCGGGATGGACGGGCAGCAGTACCGGGACCGGCTCAAGGAGGACCCGGACCTGCACTGGAAGGCGATGCTGCGCCACCACCGCCCCCGAAAGCCGGTGATCGCCGCAGTCGAGGGCCACTGCGTCGCGGGCGGCACGGAGATCCTCCAGGGCACCGACATCCGGGTGGCCGGGGAGTCGGCGACCTTCGGGCTCTTCGAGGTCAGGCGCGGCCTGTTCCCGATCGGCGGGTCCACGGTCCGCCTCCCGCGGCAGATCCCGCACACCCACGCCCTGGAGATGCTGCTCACGGGGCGCCCGTACAGCGCCGAGGAGGCCGCCGCCATAGGGCTGATCGGCCGGGTCGTCCCCGACGGCACCGCGCTCACCGAGGCGCTGCAGATCGCCGAACGGGTCAACGCCTGCGGCCCGTTGGCCGTCGAGGCCGTGAAGGCGTCCGTGTACGCGAACGCCGGCCTGAGCGAGACCGACGCACTGGCCGCCGAACTGGAGCGCGGCTGGCCGGTCTTCGACACCGCCGACGCCAAGGAGGGCTCCCGGGCCTTCGCCGAGAAGCGCCCGCCCGTCTTCCGGCGCGCCTGACCTCCGGCAGGAGACGCGGCGCTCGACCCCCGAAGGAGCCACCCGGGATGCCCGAAGTCCTCAAAGCCCCCCTGGTCCTCGAATTCCCCTTCACCCGCTCGCTCGGCCCCGTCCAGAGCGCCTTCCTCACCGGTCTGCGCGAGCGGGTCGTGCTCGGGGTGCGGACGACCGACGGCAGGACGCTCGTCCCGCCCGTCGAGTACGACCCCGTGACCGCCGAGGAGATACGCGACCTCGTCGAGGTCGCCCCCACCGGCACCGTCACCACCTGGGCGTGGAACCACGCGCCACGACGCGGCCAGCCCCTCGGCACCCCCTTCGCCTGGGTGCTCGTCCGCCTCGACGGAGCCGACACCGCCCTGCTGCACGCCCTCGACGCCCCCGGACCCGAGGCCGTCCGCACCGGCATGCGCGTCCGTGTGCGCTGGGCGGGGGAACGCTCCGGCGCCATCACGGACATCGCCTGCTTCGAACCGCACGAGGACCCGCCCGGCGTCAGCGCCCAGTCGCCCGGACGGGCGGGCGCGGCCGAACCGGCACCCCACGACGGGCGGTTCGACGACATGGTGACCGGCATCGTCGCCCCCGCCCGCCTCGACTACGTGTACTCGCCCGGCCGCGCCCAGACCGCCTTCATCAACGCCCTCGCCGACCGGCGCACGGTGGGCGAACGCTGCCCGTCCTGCCGCAAGGTGTACGTCCCGCCCCGGGGAGCGTGCCCGACCTGCGGGGTCGCCACGTCGGAGCAGGTCGAGGTCGGCCCGCGCGGCACGCTCACCACGTACTGCATCGTCAACATCAAGGCGAAGAACCTCGACATCGAAGTGCCCTACGTCTACGGGCACATCGCCCTCGACGGCGCCGACCTCGCCCTGCACGGCCGCATCGCGGGCATCCCCTACGACCAGGTGCGCATGGGGCTGCGGGTCGAACCGGTCTGGACGGACGGGGGCCGGTACCCCGACCACTACCGGCCCACCGGCGAACCCGACGCGGACTACGAGGCGTACAAGGAGCTGCTGTGATGCGGGACATCGCCGTCGTCGCCTTCGGGCAGACCGACCACCGGCGCACCAGCGACGAGCTCTCCGAGGTGGAGATGCTCCTCCCGGTCCTGCACGAGGTCCTTGACCGGACCGGCCTGCGGACCAGCGACATCGACTTCACCTGCTCGGGCTCCTCGGACTACCTCGCCGGCCGCGCCTTCTCCTTCACCATGGCGCTCGACGGGGTGGGTGCCTGGCCGCCGATCTCGGAGTCCCACGTGGAGATGGACGGCGCGTGGGCCCTGTACGAGGCGTGGACCAAGCTGCTGACCGGCGACGCCGACACCGCGCTCGTGTACGGCTACGGCAAGTCGTCGCCCGGCTCCGTACGGGACGTCCTGACCCGCCAGCTCGACCCGTACTACGTGGCGCCTCTGTGGCCGGACTCGGTCGCCCTCGCCGCGCTCCAGGCGCAGGCGCTCATCGACGCGGGTGAGACCGACGAGGGCGCCCTCGCCGCCGTCGCGTCCCGCAGCCGCGCCTCCGCGGCCCACAACCCCCATGCCCAGCTGCGGGGTTCCGTACCGCACGGCGACTACGCGGTGCGCCCGCTGCGCACCGGCGACTGCCCGCCCGTCGGGGACGGGGCCGCGGCGGTCGTCCTCGCGGCCGGCGACCGCGCCCGTGAGCTGTGCGAGCGGCCCGCCTGGATCCGCGGCATCGACCACCGCATCGAGGCGCACTCCCTCGGGGTACGCGACCTGACGGACTCGCCCTCCACGCGCCTCGCCGCCGAGAAGGCCGGCGCCTTCGAACGACCGGTCGACACAGCCGAGTTGCACGCCCCCTTCACCTCGCAGGAGGTGGTCCTGCGCAAGGCGCTGCGGCTCGGCGACGACGTCCGAGTGAACCTCTCCGGGGGCGCGCTCGCCGCCCACCCCGTCATGGCCGCCGGGCTCATCCGCATCGGCGAGGCCGCCGCCCGCGTCCACCGCGGGGAGTCGGACCGCGCGCTCGCCCACGCCACGTCCGGGCCCTGCCTCCAGCAGAACCTGGTCGCCGTACTCGAAGGGGACGCCCGATGAGCAAGGAGCCCGTGGCCGTCGTAGGCATCGGCCAGACCAAGCACGTGGCCGCCCGGCACGACGTGTCCGTCGCCGGCCTGGTCCGCGAGGCCGCCCGGCGGGCCCTCGACGACGCCGAGCTGACCTGGGCCGACGTCGACGCCGTCGTGATCGGCAAGGCGCCCGACTTCTTCGAGGGCGTCATGATGCCCGAGCTGTACCTGGCCGACGCGCTCGGCGCCGTCGGCAAGCCGATGCTCCGGGTCCACACCGCCGGTTCCGTCGGCGGCTCGACGGCACTCGTCGCCACGAACCTGATCGCCGCACGGGTCCACGGCACCGTCCTGACCCTGGCCTTCGAGAAGCAGTCGGAGTCGAACGCCATGTGGGGCCTGTCCCTGCCGGTCCCCTTCCAGCAGCCCCTGCTGGCCGGCGCGGGCGGCTTCTTCGCCCCGCACATACGTGCCTACATGCGGCGCACCGGCGCCCCCGACACCGTCGGCTCGCTGGTCGCGTACAAGGACCGCCGCAACGCGCTCAAGAACCCGTACGCGCATCTCCACGAACACGACATCACCCTGGAGAAGGTCCAGGCCTCGCCCATGCTGTGGGACCCGGTCCGCTACTCGGAGACCTGCCCGTCCTCGGACGGGGCCTGCGCGATGGTCCTCACCGACCGGGCCGGCGCGGCCCGTTCGCCGCGCCCGCCCGCCTGGCTGCACGGCGGGGCGATGCGCAGTGAGCCCACGCTCTTCGCAGGCAAGGACTTCGTGTCGCCGCAGGCCGGCAAGGACTGCGCCGCCGACGTCTACCGGCAGGCGGGCATCGCGGACCCGCGCCGGGAGATCGACGCCGTCGAGATGTACGTCCCCTTCTCCTGGTACGAGCCGATGTGGCTGGAGAACCTCGGCTTCGCCGCCGAGGGGGAGGGCTGGAAGCTCACCGAGTCCGGCGTGACGGAGCTGGACGGCGACCTGCCCGTCAACATGTCGGGCGGGGTCCTCTCCACCAATCCGATCGGGGCCTCCGGCATGATCCGCTTCGCGGAGGCCGCGCTCCAGGTGCGCGGACAGGCGGGAGAGCACCAGGTGGACGGGGCCCGCCGGGTGCTGGGGCACGCCTACGGCGGCGGATCCCAGTTCTTCTCGATGTGGCTGGTCGGCGCCGCGCCTCCGGTCTCCTGAACCCGTCCCCCTCACGTGGCCTGTCCGCCACCCGAACCGATCGCTAGGCTGGCGGCGGACGACGAACCGGGAGGAGCACGGACGTGGCCGAAAGCACCATCGAGCAGCACCCGCTCGCGGGCTGGGACAAGCCGGAGCTGGATCTCAGCAACGCCGAGTGGCAGTCCAGCAGCCGAGGACGGGGAGACGTCCAGATCGCCTTTGTCGAGGGCTTCATCGCGATGCGCAACAGCGGCCGCCCGCAGAGCCCTTCGCTGATCTTCACGCCCGCCGAATGGGGCGCGTTCGTGTCGGGGGCACGCGAAGGCGAGTTCGACCTCACCTGACAGCCCGGACTCCCACTAGAGAGCCCGGCCCTCACCTGAGAGCCTGCCCCGCCACCCCCTCCCGCCGGCCGGGAGGGGGTCGGCCGGCCCCCTCCCGCGCGCGACTGTCCGGCGCCACCGCCGCTCCACCGCGGACCGCGGCCGGCCGCCACGCCCGCCGCCGTCCTGCCCGCCCGCACACGGCGAGGGCATGTACGCGAAGACGTCCAGGGCCCCGAGGGTGCGCGTCGGCCGGACGGGAGTGACCGGCGGTGCGCCGTGGGCCGGGGTGACGTCCCGGCCGTGTTCCCGGCCGCCCGCCCCGGCGCCCCCAGGGCCCCGCACCCGCCCGGGCACGTACCATGGCGGCATGTCCTTCCTCCGCCGCCGCAGCGCCACACCCGCCGGCCCCGACTTCGACGTGCTGGCCATGGACCCGGGCGACTGGCCGGGCAATCTCGGCGCCGGCCTGCTCCCCGCCCCCGACGGCAGCTGCCAGGGCGTCTTCCTGCGCTACGACCTGTTCGGCGGACGCGGCCCCGCGATGATCATCGGCAATCTGCCGGAGGGCTCCCCGGCCCGTGACATCGAGGAGGACGAGGTCCCGTTCGAGGTGGCGCAGCTCCTGCTCGCGCTGGAGAACGAGGAGGAGGTCACGGTCGTCGGAGCCGAGGACATGCCGGTGATGCAGGGGGACAACCTGCTGATCGTGCGCCGCCTCAAGCTCTCCGAGAGCCGTATCTCGTGCGTCCAGTTCGACCGCAGTGACAACGTCCTGGTGACCATCGCCGCCTGGGACCGCCCCATCACCGACGACCTGTACGCGCTGCTGAAGCCGCTGCCGGCGGAACTGTTCCAGCAGGGCTGAGCCCAGGACGGGACTCCCGGTGCCGGAGCGCAGGCACCCCCGGAGACGACAGGGCCGGGCCCGCGGCGACGCGGACCCGGCCCTTTCCGTGCGCGGCGCTACGAGGCGGAGCCGGTGAGCTCCACGTCGGCGGCCCGGACGAAGGCCACCCGGTGGCCGAACTGGATCTCGTAGTACTTGTCCTTGCCGATCACGACCTTGTGCGGGGCCGTGTCGAAGGTCGGCGCGTAGAAGTACTCGCCGGCCACCGTGGCGCCGACCGCGTAGCGCTGGCCCGCGAGCAGCTTGTACGGCAGCGGGGAGACGGCCTGCACCGGCACGCCCGCCGGATACGCCTCCTTCTCGGGGTACGCGCGTCCGTACACCGGGACCTCGCTCAGACCGGCCTTCGGGGTCGCCACCCGGCCCGTGGCGTCCACCGCCGTGGGCTGCTTCCTCGGGTTCTTGAACCAGGCCTTCTGGCCCAGGTACCAGATCGCCGTCCAGTCGCCGTCACGCTCCGCCACCGCGTACCGCTGGCCGGTGGAGACGCGTGAGCCGATGTCGTTCACGTCGGTCGTGGAGTCGCCCCCGGAGGGCCGCAAACCGATGTCCTTGATCAGCGGCGAGCTCTCGTCGGGCAGGCTGTACAGCCGCACCTCGCTGGAACCGTGGGCCGCACAGGGCTCGCCCTTGGTGACGCAGCCCGTGTAGAGCGGCTTGTGCTCGGCGTACTTCGGCAGCACCGTCACCAGCCCGCCGTCGGCCTTGGCCGTGCGGTGGAAGGGACGGCCCATCAGCGCGAAGTAGTGCTGCCAGTCCCAGTAGGGGCCCGGGTCCGTGTGCATGCCGGGCACCGTCGACGCGGTCGGGCCCGGCACGTTGTCGTGCCCGAGGATGTGCTGGCGGTCCAGCGGGATGCCGTACTTCCTGGCCAGGTACGTCACCAGCCGCGCCGACGAGCGGTACATCGCCTCCGTGTACCAGGCGTCCGGAGAGGCGAGGAAGCCCTCGTGCTCCAGGCCGACCGACTTGGCGTTCACGTACCAGTTGCCCGCGTGCCAGGCGACGTCCTTGGCCTTCACGTGCTGCGCGATGTGGCCGTCGGTCGAGCGAAGCGTGTAGTTCCAGGACACGTACGTCGGGTCCTGGACCATGTTCAGGACGCCCTCCCAGGCGCCCTCGGTGTCGTGGACGACGATGTACTCGATGCGCTGTGCCGCGGGCCGGTCGCCCAGGTCGTGGTTGCCGTAGTCGCCGTCGCCGAATTCCTCGTAGGGCGCCGGGATCCACTCGCAGGACACGTTCGCCGGGCATTCGGTGCCCTCGGCGGAGGCCTGGCGCAGACCGGCGCGGCGCAGCTGCGCGGTGTCCGGCCGCAGCGCGGGCCGCGCGGCGAGCGTCACGCGCTCTCCGGTGTCGGTGGTGCGCCGCTCGCCCCCGCGGATGACGTCGTACACGTCGTCGGCGTACGCCGCCGCGGTGGCGCTGTCGTCGGCGGCCGAGAAGTGGGCCACCGCCCCGTACCAGTCGGCGGGGTCACCGCTCAGGGGTTCACCCAGCTGCCGCTGGGCGGCGGCGAGCAGCGCGGCGCCGCCCGCCACGTTGGCGGCGGCGTCCGTGCGCAGCCGCTCGGGCGAGAGCCCGGTCAGCTCGGACGCCTTCCTCAACGTCGTGAGCCGTGCGGGCAGTTCAGCGTTCCGCGGCACCTTCGTGCCGGGCAGCAGGGGCGCACGCGAGCCGTCGCCGCGGGCGTCCTCCGTGCCCTCGGAGTGGTGGCGCGCACCGCTCTCGGCGAGCGCGGTGCGGGCATCGGTGAGGTGCATCGGCCCGTAGCCGCCCGAGACGCTCGGCGCTCCGCCGTGCGTGTCCCAGCGGGACTGGAGGTAGGAGACGCCGAGCAGCACGCTCTGCGGGACCCGGTACTCGGCCGCCGCGGCGGCGAAGGCGCCCCGCAGGCTCCCGGCGGGCTCCGGTGCCGAGGTGCCGGACGGGGCGGCGCCGAGCAGCGGCAGCAGCAGAGCGGCCGAGGCGACCGCGACCGCCGTCCTGCGTACGCGTCCGGATGTGCCGGGGGCGTTGGGGTAGGTGGCGGTTCCTCGCAATGCGGCCTCCTGGGACGGTCGGGCGCGGTGGGTGGGGCGGGCCCGACGTGGGTCAGTGGTACCCGCTCTCCGACGATCCGTCAATCATGCCCAGCAGAGGCCGCTTTCCCATGTCAGAGGCGGTCGAAGGGAGTTTCGTGGCGGCGGCGTGGCGGCCTGCGGGGCGTCAGTGGCGTGGACCTCTGGACCCGGTTCGCGCCCGGACATGACGAAGGTCCGCGGTACGCCCCTGTCCCGGGCGTACCGCGGACCGCCATCCCCCGTCAGCGAGTGCCGACCGCCGCTCGGACGGCCTTGCGGGCCATCTGGCAGTCGTCGTGCAGCCGCCTCAGCAGCAGCCGCTGTTCCTCGCCGGACGGCGCAGCACCCGGATGGGCCGGTCCCGGTGCCGCCGGGGTCGTGTCGTGCATCGAACGCTGCACGGCCGTCTCGTAGGTACGGATCTCGCGGGTCAGTACCAGCATCAGGTTGACCAGGAAGGCGTCGCGTGCCGCCGGTCCCGCCGCCTGGGCGAGCTGACTGATCTGGCGCCGCGCCATGGGGGCGTCACCGAGGACCGCCCACAGCGTCGCCAGGTCGTAGCCCGGCAGGTACCAGCCCGCGTGCTCCCAGTCCACCAGCACCGGACCGGCCGGTGAGAGCAGGATGTTCGACAGGAGGGCGTCGCCGTGGCAGAACTGGCCCATGCCCTGACGGCCCGTGGAATGCGCGATGCCGTGCACGAGCTTCTGGAGATCACCCATGTCCCGGTCCGTGAGCAGACCCAGCTCATGGAAGCGGGAGATCCGCTCCGCGTAGTCCAGCGGGGCATGGAAGGTCCCCGCCGGCGGCCGCCACGCGTTCAGCCGGCAGATCGCGCTGAGTGCCGCCCGGATGTCCGCGCGCGGCGGCGTCTCCAGAGGGTGGCGCTGCAGCGCGGCGACCCGACCGGGCATCCGCTCGATCACCAGGGTGCAGTTGTCCGGGTCCGCCGCGATCAGCCGGGGCACCCGGACCGGCGGCCGGTGCCGGACGAACGAGCGGTAGGCAGCTATTTCGTGCCGGATCCGCTCCGCCCAGATGGGGGAGTGGTCCAGTAAGCACTTGGCGACGGCGGTGCTGCGGCCGGTGGTGCCGACCAGGAGCACGGAGCGTCCGCTGCGGCGCAGTACCTGCACCGGAGCGAACTCCGGACAGATCCGGTGCACCGACGCGATCGCCGTGCGCAGCTGCGCGCCCTGGGGGCCGGACAAGTCGAGTCTCCCGCTGAGCGGTTGGGCACCTGGCCCCGGAACACGCCGCGTCCTGCCGGCGCCGAGCACGGGGCCCGCCGCCTGGCGCGCGGGGTCGAGGTAGGGGCCGCTGCCCGCCGGGCGGGAGTGGAGCGACCGGGGCGGAGCGGACACGGAGGACGATGCTGTGTACATGGGCGATACAGATCCCTTCGTGTGCCTGCGAATTGCGGCGTCAACCCGCCCGGTCGCCCTGATGCACCCTGGGGAGTGCCCCAGCGGCAACCGGGTCGGGGTGGCGCGTTCCTACCTGACACCCGGGGGTCACTGGCACACCATCTGGCGCACCCTGGCGAACCCTGGCGAATAGTCGCTCAGCAACTGACAGGCGGTTACTGTCGATTTCAGCCGAGAACCTGGGGGCTTGACGTGAACGGACAACCCAACACCCGCCTGTCGGACCTGTTCGGCCTGGCCGGCTGGTCCAAGGGTGAACTCGCGAGGATGGTCAACAGGCAGGCGGCGGCCATGGGCCACCCCCAGCTGGCGACCGACACCTCACGGGTGCGGCGTTGGATCGACATGGGAGAGATCCCGCGCGATCCGGTGCCGCGGGTGCTGGCGGCGCTGTTCACCGAGCGACTCGGCCGTGTCGTGACCATTGAGGACCTCGGCCTGGTCCGGCACGGGCGCGCGGGGAAGCGGCAAGGCGACGGGAACGTGGAACATCCCGACGGAGTGCCGTGGGCGCCCGACCGTACGGCTGCGGTCCTCACCGAATTCACGGGAATGGACCTCATGCTCAACCGACGCGGCTTGGTGGGCGCGGGTGCCGCGCTCGCCGCGGGATCAGCACTCAGCAGTGCCATGCATGACTGGCTGCACACCGATCCGGCCCTGACCGCCGACGCTCCGGAACTCGACAACCCCCTGCACGCCGACCCCGCTGGGTTCGACCGCTATGAGGCCGCCCCCATCGGGTCGCAGGAGATCGAGGAACTGGAGCGCTCGGTCGAGGTGTTCCGGGCCTGGGACGCCGCCCGCGGTGGCGGCCTCCAGCGCAAGGCTGTGGTGGGCCAGCTCAACGAAGTAGGGGGCATGCTCTCCTACCGGCACCCCGACCATCTGCAGCGGCGCCTGTGGGGCGTCGCCGCCAACCTCGCCGTCCTCGCGGGCTGGATGTCGCACGACGTCGGCCTGGAGCCCACGGCTCAGAAGTACTTCATCATCGCCACCCACGCGGCCCGCGAGGGCGGAGACCGGCCCCGTGCCGGCGAGGCGCTCTCCCGGGCGGCCCGCCAGATGGTGCACCTGGGCCGGCCCGACGACGCACTCGACCTCATGAAGCTCGCCAAGTCCGGCTCGGGCGACGAGATGCTGCCCCGGACGCAGGCCATGCTCTACACCATCGAGGCCTGGGCACAGGCGTCGATGGGCAAGGGCCAGGCCATGCGGCGCACCCTCGGCGAGGCGGAGGACCTGTTCGTCTCCGACCGTGGGGACGTGCCGCCGCCGAGCTGGATGCAGATGTTCGACGAGGCCGACATGCACGGGATGCAGGCGCTCGCCTACCGCACCCTCGCCGAGCACGAGCCGTCGGCGGCCGCCACCGCGCAGCGTCACGCGAAGGAGGCACTCAAGCTGCGCGGGTCCGGACGGGAGCGCTCCAAGATCTTCGACCACATCTCCCTGGCGTCCGCCTGCTTCATCGCCGACGACCCGGAACAGGCCGACCGCTACGCGCGACTGGCGCTGACGTCGATGGGGGCCAACTCCTCCCAGCGCACCTGGGACCGACTGCGCGAGATGTACCGGCTCACCGGGCAGTACTCCAGCTACCCGAAGATCCACGACCTGCGTGAGGAGATCAAACTGTCGCTGCCCAAGGGCGCGTTGAAGCCCAGGGGAGGCAACAGCTCCCGGGCGTGAGGGGCCGGGTCAGGACATCACCCTGGCGACGAGCACGCAGGCGTCGGCCTCGCGCTCCGTCTCGCCGCACTCCTCGACGACCGTTCGTACGCAGTCCAGGGCCGTGCGTGCCGCGCACAGGCGCGGGGCCAGGCCGAGCAGTCGCCGCACGGCGGCCGTCCCGGTGCGTCGCGGGACCAGTCCGTCGGTGCGCAGGAGCAGCACGTCGCCCTCTTCGAGGGTTTCCTCGGCCTGCCCGTACGCGGCGCCGGGGGTCGCTCCGAGCAGCACACCCTCGGGCGCCGTCAGGGCGCGTCCCGTCCCGCCGCGGAACAGCAGCGGGGCGGGATGTCCTGCCCGCGCCCAGGTCAGGGTGCGGGTCTCGGGGCGGTAGCGGCAGCAGACGGCGCTGCCCAGCGCGGGCTGGCCGGTGGCGTCCATCAACTGGTTGAGCCAGGACAAGAGTTGCCCGGGCCGGGTGCCCGCCATGGCCATGCCGCGCAGGGCGCCGAGCAGTGTGGCCATGCCCGAGGCCGCGGCGACCCCGTGGCCCGTGAGGTCGCCGACGCTGAGCAGCGTCTCGTCCCCGGGCAGCTCCATGGCGTCGTACCAGTCGCCGCCGATCAGGGTCCCCGTGGCGGAGGTCAGGTGGCGGCCGGCGAGGTCGAGCGCCCCGGGTCCCTCGTGCAGGGGGCGCGGGGAGCCGCGCAGGGAGGGCAGCACGGATTCCTGCAACTCGGCCGCGAGCCGGCGTTCGGTCTGCGCGAAGTGCCGCTGGCGTTGCAGCGAGTCCCGGGTCTCGCTCACGGTGCGCTGGCTGCGGCGGAGTTCGCTGACGTCGCGCAGGACGGCCCACATGGAGGCGGTGCTGCCGTCGGTGTGCAGGACGGGCTCGCCCATCATGTGCACGGTCCGCACCCCGCCGTCGGGACGCCGGATGCGGAACTCCCCGTCGATGGGTTTGGCGTCGATGAGGCAGTCGGTCACCATCGCCGTGAGCATCGACCGGTCCTCGTCGTGCACGAGGGCCGGGAGCTCGTCGAGGGTGAGCGGGGGAGCGGCGGGGTCGCGGCCGAGGATCTGGTAGAGCTCCCCGGACCAGCTGGCCTCGTCCGTCAGCAGGTTCCATTCGGCGCTGCCCACCCGGCTGAGGAGGGAGCCGTGCAGGGGTGTGTCGGGCTCGGCCCGCTCGGGGCGGACCGTTGGGGGCGCGGGCACGGGCGGCGGCCCGTCGCGCAATTGCGCCAAGTGTGCGTCGAGGTCGTTGAGTTGGTGCATCGCCAGGTCGCAGAGGGCGCGCTGCCAGCGGCCCTGCGGATCGGTGCCGTCGGCGGGAGCGTCACGTCGTACCGCGTCCATCTCTCCGCGCAGCCGCCGCGTCTGCGAGATGAGCGCGTCGACCGTGCCGCTCGGCGGCGGCTGGGCGGCGGGGCTGTCCGCAGAGAGATGGGGGGACATGACGTACTCCGATGCGGGGACGGTGCGACCCGGGAAGTCGGAAGGACCATCACGACTGTGGCACAGCGCACGACGCCCTGTAAGGGATTTGGCGACACCCGACGCGGTCGTGCATCTGGCATATGCCGCAGTCCTCCCGGCCGATGCGGCTCGACCCGATCGCGTACGCTCGTACCGGATCAAGTCGTAGACAGAGTACGCGACTTGACGGCTCATCGGGAGACGTCGGACCCTCGTCCAATCTGTTGTTCGAGGGTCATCTGTGCGACTGCCTTCGGGCGGGTTCCGCGTCCTTACGCCCGCACGGGACGGGACCCGCCCGAAGACGTCCGCGGGCTCCCCTCGGCTCAGGCGTACAGGCCGGGGCGCGGGGCCGCTTCGACGGCCGTCCGCGCGCCGCTCTCCTGCGCGCGGACACCCGCCTCGGCGACGACGGCCGCCGCGTAGCCGTCCAGGCGCTCGGTCCTGCCACCCGGCCCTCACGGGTCGCGTCCACCCACGCCTGGACCTCGCGGTCGTAGGCGTCCGCGAACCGCACGAGGTAGTCCCGCGCCACGTCCTCCCGCGCACCGCCGGCGTCGGTCACGACCATCGTGTGCTCGTCGCCGATCCGCGCGCTCCCCGTCTCGCAGACCGCCTCGCAGCGCACCTGGTAGCCGAATCCGCAGTTCACGAAGATCTCCACGTCCACCAGGGCGCCTTCCGAGGTCTCGAACAGCACCAGCTGGGGATCGCCCAGCCCCTCGGGCGCCCCCGACGAGGGCCGCGGCCGCAGCACGGTCACGGCCGTCAGCTCCTGGCCCAGCAGCCAGCGTGCCGCGTCGATCTCGTGCGACACGGAGCTGTTGATCAGCATCGCGGTCGTGAAGCCGGGCGGCGACGCCACATTGCGGTGCGTGCAGTGCAGCATGAGGGGCCGGCCCAGACGGCCGCTGTCCAGCAGGGACTTCAGGCGCAGGTACTCGGCGTCGTAGCGCCGCATGAACCCGACCTGCGTCAGCCGCCGCCCGAGCCGCGCCTCCGCCTCCACCACCCGCAGCGCTCCCGCCGACTCCGGCGTCAGCGGCTTCTCGCACAGCACCGGCAGCCCGCGTCCGAGCGCGGCCAGCACGGCCTCCTCGTGGGCGGGACCGGGTGAGGCGATCAGTACCGCGCCGACTCCCGGCGCGTCCAGCGCGGCGGCGACGTCCGCGTGCACCGACACCCCGTCGATGCCCGCGACGGCCTCCTTGGCCCGGTCGGTGTCCGGGTCCGCCACCGCGGCGACCCGGGCACCGCTCACCGTCCGGTCCAGGCGCCTTATGTGGTCCGCCCCCATGTGTCCCGCACCCAGAACCGCCACACCCAGTAGTCCGCTCACGCGCTCCGCACCTCTCACGCCGACAGTCCGGTCTTCCGCTCAGATTGTCGGCCGTGGATCAGTAGCGCAGAACCCCCGCGATGCGGTCGGCGTCCGTCAGCGCGCCGTCGGCGAGGAAGCGGACCTCGGCTCCGGTCTCCAGGCACTGCTCGACGATCTCGTCCACGATGTCCTCGCGGGCGTCCAGATCACCGCTCTCGGCGGGCACGAGGTGGTCGCCGTCGTCGCGCACCGTAGCGCGGTAGTTCTCCTCGACGGCGAGCAGCCGGACCCGGCCCTCGGTCGCGCTGCGCCACAGCTCGTCCAGCCCGGCGGCGAACTCCTTGCGCCCCCGCGCGTTCTCGAGTTCCTCCGCCACACCGTCGGCCGTCTTGCGGTCGTGGGCGTCGACGAGGGGGCGGATCGCCTGCCACACGGCGTCGGGCGTCGCCTGGGCGAGCCCGCCGTGGGAGAGGTGTTCGGCGTCCTTGGTGACGGTGCCGATCTCGTCGACGAGGGAGAGCGCGGCGGTCTCCCCGGTGACGTACAGCGTGCGCGGACGCTCGCGCAGGACGGCGCTCATGGCGCTGTCGGCCTCGCGCAGGAAGTGCCGGGTGTCCTCGTCGCGGAAGATGCTGGGCTGGTCGCCGATCCGCTCCTGGCGCTCGGCGTCGAAGTTCTCGCGGTCGCGGGTCATCGGGAAACCATCGCCGTGGTGCTGGGTGACGCGGTCCGTGCCGCCGTTCCACAGCGTGACGTGGTCCGCGGAGAGGGACAGCACCCAGAACGGCCGCTGTGCGGCATGGGCGGCGACGAGGTTGCGGGTCAGGAAGGTGTCCGAGAGCACCACCCGCTCCGGCACGCTGCGGGCCAGTGTCCACACCTGGTGCTCGCCCGGCGCCGCGAAGATCGCGAGTCCGTCCTCCGTGTGTGCCAGGTCGACCTCGGCGAGCGCCTGGTCGAGCTGCTCGACGACGTCGAGGCGGCGTTCGCGGGTGACGGCGGGATCGGCCTCCAGCTGCTTCTTCGCCTCGGCCACCACATTGCGCAGCCGGACGGCGTCCTGGGCGTTGTCGGGTCTGCGGCGGTGGGTCGGCGTCAGCACCGACACGGCCGGGTAGGGCCGCGGCCGGCGCAGCTCGGCAAGGGTCGCGGGACTGAGAGCATGCTCCATATCTGCACGATAGGACCGATTCATCCGGCGGGCATTCGGTACGGGGCCGCCTGGATGCCGGACCGGACGAGACGGGCCGACCCGGTACCGAGGTGGTGCGGCCGCCTCGGACCGTGGCTCCCCGTCAGGGGCCGAAGGAGTCGGGGTGGGCCGCCGCCCAGTCCGCGGCCCAGGAGGCGGGCGGCTCGTGGAGCAGGATGCCGGGCGCCAGCCACTCGTGCAGCCGCGTGTACGGCACGACGGTCGCGGAGTCGGTGCGCCGCACCAGATGGGCGGGCGTCAGCTCGCCCGGGTCGCGCACGCCCATGGCGGCCATCAGCTGCGCCGCGCTCTTGACCGTGGCCCGCTGGTAGCGGTGGACGCGCTCCGCCTTGTCACCGACGTCCAGGGCGCGGACCCGGCGCGGGTCCTGCGTGGTGACCCCGACCGGGCAGGTGTTGGTATGGCAGCGCTGGGCCTGGATGCAGCCGACCGCGAACATCATCGCGCGGGCGGCGTTGGTGTAGTCCGCGCCCTGGATCAGCCGCTTGACGATGTCGGCCCCGGTGGCGATCTTGCCGCTCGCGCCGATCCGGACGCGGTCGCGCAGCCCGGTGCCCACGAGGGCGTTGTGCACGGTGATCAGGCCCTCGGTGAGCGGCATCCCCAGATGGTCGGCGAACTCCAGGGGCGCGGCTCCCGTACCGCCCTCCGACCCGTCGACGACGATGAAGTCCGGGGTGACGTCCTCCGCGAGCATGGCCTGGCACACCGCGAGGAACTGGCGCCGGGACCCCACGCAGAGCTTGAAACCGGTGGGCTTGCCGTCCGCGAGTTCCCTCATGTGCGCCAGGAACAGCACCAGTTCGCGCGGCGTCGAGAACTCCCGGTGATACGGCGGCGAGATCACCGTCTCGCCCTGCGGGACGTCCCGCGTCCTCGCGATCTCGGCGTTCACCTTGGCGCCGGGCAGCACCCCGCCGATGCCCGCCTTCGCCCCCTGCGAGAGCTTCAGCGACACGCACTTGACCTCGGGCAGCGCGGCCTTGTCCGCGAACTCCCGTTCGTCGAAGCCCCCGTCGGAGGTCCGGCAGCCGAAGTACCCCGTCCCGATCTCCCAGACGAGGTCGCCGCCGCCGCGCAGGTGGTACTCCGACAGACCGCCCTCGCCGGTGTCGTGGGCGAAACCGCCCATGGCCGCGCCCTTGTTGAGCGCCAGGATCGCGTTCGAGGACAGCGAACCGAAGCTCATCGCGGACACGTTGAGCAGCGCCATGTCGTACGGCCGGGTGCAGCCGGGCCCGCCGATCCGCACCACCGCCGGCTCCTCTGGCGGCTCCACCGGGCGCATCGACGGCACCAGGAACTCGTGCCCCTCCGCGTACACGTCCAGTTCCGTGCCGAAGGGCTCCTCGGCCTCGACGCCCTTCGCCCGCTCGTACACGATGCTGCGCACGTCGCGGTCGTACGGGCGGCCGTCGTAGTTCCGCTCGATGAAGTACTGCTGCAGCTCCGGACGCAGCGCCTCCATGAGGAAGCGGAGATGACCGAGCAGGGGGTAGTTCCGCAGCACCGAGTGCCGGCGCTGCGCCAGGTCCCACACCCCGAGCCCGGTCAGGGCCAGCAGCGCGCCGGCCGCGATCCACCACCACGGCGACAGGGCGAGGGCCAGGACGGTCGCCCCGGCCGAGGCGAGGGCGACCACGAGGAGCGGGAGGAGTCGGCGCACACCACGAGTCAAACGCACGGGAGGGGAGTCGGCGACGTCAGGCATGCCTCCCGGGTGCCCCCGACGCGGGGTGCCGCCGCGTTCTTGGCGGAATCTTGATCGAATCCATGCCGTGCGGGGAGGATCACCGCCGGTCCCGTCCCGTCCGGGTCGGTCCGGCGCCCGACAGTCCGGGGCCGAGCCCACCCGGAGCCGGAGCCGGAGCCGGAGCCCGTCGGGCCGGGACGGCGTCCCGGTGTCTGCGTCCGACGGCCATCGTCCCGTCCTCCGGAGTGGGCCGGCCTCCCCGGCGTCAGGCCGTCCGGTCGCCCTGCCGGCGGGACCCGTGTTCAGTCGCGGGTGTCGGAACCGCAGGAGCTGCCGTCGTCCGGCAGGGAGCCGTACAGCAGGAAGTCGTCGACCTTCTGGTGCACGCACTTGGAGGACGCGTAGCCCGTGTGCCCGTCCCCCTTGTTGTCGAGCACGACGGCCGAGGAGCCCAGCCGGTCGGCGGTCTCCTGGGTCCAGCGGTACGGGGTGGCCGGGTCGCCGCGGGTGCCGACGAGCAGCATCTTCGAGGTGCCGACGTCCCGGACCTCGTCGCGGATGAAGTCGGTGCCCGGCGGACGGCCGTAGCACATCAGCACCTGGGTGAGCCGGTAGCGGCCGAACACCGGTGACGCGTCCTCGTACTCGTCGCGCAGCCTGCCGATCTCCCGGGTGACCTGCTCGGCGGTGGGCCGGTCGGGGTCGTCCGCGCAGTTGATCGCGATGAGCGCGGCCGGGAGGTTGTCGAAGGGGACCTCCATCGCGTCCACGAGGTCGCCGTCCCGGCGCGGGCCCGCCGCACGGCCGTCGCGGCGCGTGTCCGGCAGGGCGGCGCCGCCCGACAGCTGCATGAGCCCCTGGCTGTCGCCGTCCTGGACGAGGGAGGACAGCGCCTGTTCGAGTGTCGGCCACAGCTGTCGGCTGTACAGCGCCTGACTTATCGCGCCGACGAGGTCCTGACCGGAGAACGCCTGCCCGAAGTCCGTCGGCACCGGGTCCTGGTCCAGCGAACGGATCAGGTCCACGACGTCCTCGCGCGCCGACCGCGTGTCCTCCCCGAAGGGGCAGGTCATGTGCGCGGTGCACCACTCGAGGAAGTCCTCCAGCGCCGTCTGCTGTCCCTCGGCGCCCACCACGCCCTGTTCGGCCAGCGGCTCGGTGAGCGTGTCGACCCCGTCGAGCACCATCCGGCCGACCTTCTTCGGGAACTGCGCCGAGTACACCGCGCCCAGGCGCGTTCCGTAGGAGAAGCCGAGGTAGTTGAGCTTCTTGTCGCCGAGCGCGTCCCGCATCACGTCCAGGTCGCGCGAGGCGTTGACGGTGCCTATGTGCGGCAGGACGGGGCCGGAGTGCTTCGCGCACGCGTCCGCCATCTTCCGCAGGTCCTCCAGGGTTTCGAGCGGATCGCTCTCCTCGGAGCTCGCGGCCTCGGCCTCGGCGGCGCCCTCGCCGCAGCTGACGGGGGAGGACCGGCCGACCCCGCGGGGGTCGAAGGTCACCACGTCGTAGCCGTTCGTCAGACCCATGAAGTCCTTGCCGCCGGCCGCGAGTTCGCTGACGCCCGAACCGCCGGGACCGCCGAAGTTCAGCAGCACCGAACCCCGTTTCGGGCCGGTCGCGCGATAGCGGGCCAGCGCCAGGTCCAGCGTGCCCGCGCCGGGGCGCGCGTAGTCGAGGGGGACGGTGACCTTCCCGCACTGGAGGTCCTCGGGTGCCTCCTCGTCCTCGCAGGCGGACCACTTGATCCTCTGGTCGTAGAAACGCGTCAGGTCGGGGCCGTCGGCGGCGCCCGCCGCGGACGGCAGCTCCACCGCCAGCAGGGCCAGGGTCGCGGTCGCGGCTCCGGCGAAAACGCAGCGTTGGTGCACGGACAGCATGCAAGCCTCCAGGGACGCCCGGCTGCGGACCGGGGGGACCCCACGACCATGTGCCGGGGGCACCCCCTGGATCACGATAAGCGGGCCCCCGCGAGCGTGCCTCCGGACGAGCGGGGCGGGCCGGCCTGTCGTACCCTGCCCGCCTTCTCCTCCGCTCCCGCGCCGCCCGCCCGGCGCGAACGGGCCGGTCGGAGGGGCGGGCGCGACCGGACACGGGGGCGCGCGGCTCCGCGCGCACGGCGGGTCGCGCCGACCGGTCCCGGACAACAGGAGTGAGCGAGTGGCTGGTTGCCGACCCGGGAGCCGCGCCGGGCGTGCCCGGGGCCGTCCCGATCGGCGAGGATGCCCCGGTGCGGCCGACCACCGCGCACCACACGACCCCCACGAAGTGGAGCGCTTCGATGACCTCTTCCGTCTCCCACGACCTCGCCGTGAGCCGGGCCTCGCTGGACGACTGGACGGTGATCACCGAATGGGCGGCGGCCGAGGGGTGGAATCCCGGGCTGTCGGACGCCCCGAGCTTCTTCGCCCAGGATCCCGAGGGCTTCTTCGTCGGGAGGATCGACGGGGAACCCGTCTCGGCGGTCTCGGTGGTCACCTACGGCGCCGACTACGCCTTCCTGGGCTTCTACCTGGTGCGCCCCGATCAGCGGGGCCGCGGCCACGGGATCGCCACCTGGAGGACGGCGCTCGCCCACGCCGGGGACCGCACCGTCGGCCTGGACGGCGTGGTGGCGCAGCAGGACAACTACCGCAGGTCCGGCTTCGCCCCCGCCCACCGGACCGTCCGCCACAGCGGCGTCGCACCGCAACTGCCCGTCCCGCACGGCGTACGGCCCCTCACGGACCCCGCCGTCGTCGCCGCGTACGACAGCGCGTGCTTCCCGGCGGACCGCCCGCGCTTCCTGCGCCACTGGCTCGCCGAGGACGGGCACCGCGCCGTGGCCCGTGTCGTCGACGGGCGGCTCACCGGCTACGGCGTGATCCGCCCCGGCCGGGACGCCCTGCGCGTCGGCCCGCTCTTCGCCGACACCGCCGAGGACGCCCGCGCCCTGTTCGCCGGACTGACCGCCACGGCCCCCGGCCGCGAGGTGGCGATCGACGTGCCCGAGAACAACGCGCCCGCCGTCGCCCTCGCCGAGGACCTGGGCCTCACCCCCTCCTTCGAGACGGCCCGCATGTACACCGGCCCGGTCCGGCCCTTCGCGGCCGAGCGCGTCTTCGGCGTCACCACCCTGGAGCTCGGCTGACCGTACGGCGAGGCCCCCGGGGTTCCGGTCGACGGCACCGTGGCCCCCGGACCCCGGCGGGCTTAGGCTGGAAGTACGGCGATGTGCACGACGGCGTGATCTCGATCATGAACAGACCCATCGAGGATTACGCCCTTCTCAGCGACCTGGAGACGGCCGCGATGCTCGGCACGGACGGGTCCGTCGACTGGCTCTGTCTGCCGCGCTTCGACTCGCCGGCCTGTCTGGCCGCGCTGCTCGGCGGGGCGGACAACGGATTCTGGCGGGTCGCACCCGTCGGTGCCGCAGGACGGTCGTGCACCCGCCGGGCCTACCGGCAGGACACCCTGGTCCTGGACTCGGAGTGGGAGACCCCGGCCGGGACGGTACGCGTCACCGACTTCATGCCGCCGCGCACCCGCTTCCCCTGCATGGTCCGCATGATCGAAGGCCTGTCCGGTGCTGTGGACATGCGCAGCGAACTGCGGCTGAGATTCCACCACGGCCGGGTCGTACCCTGGACCCGGCCCACCGACAGATGCACGGTCGCGGTCGCCGGGCCCGACGCCGTCTGGCTGAGCGCCGACGGCCCCGTCGAGACACTCCGCGACGAGACGTCCACCGTCACCGGCTTCACCGTCACGGCGGGCCGGCGGCTGTCCCTCACCCTGGCCTGGGCGCCCTCGCACCAGGCCGGCCTGCCCGACGTGCTCGGCGTCCCCGCGGAAACGGCGCTGAAGGAGACCGGCGACTTCTGGCGGCGGTGGACCGGCCGATGCCGCTACCGGGGCCCGAGGCGCGACGCGGTGACGCGGTCGCTCATCACACTCAAGGCCCTCACGTACGCGCCCACGGGCGGCATCGTCGCCGCTCCCACCACGTCCCTGCCCGGACATATCGGGGGTGTCCGCAACTGGGACCACCGGTACTGCTGGCTGCGCGACTCCACGCTCACCCTGTCCTGCCTGCTGCGCAGCGGCTACCGGGAGGAGGCGGCGGCCTGGGTCGAGTGGCTCGTGCGCGCCATAGCAGGGGACCCCGCCGAACTCCAGGCGGTGTACGGCGTCGCGGGACAGCGGCTCCTGCCGGAGACGGAGGCCCCCTGGCTGCCCGGGTACGCGCAGTCGCAGCCCGTGCGCTTCGGGAACGCCGCGATGGGCCAGTTCCAGCTCGATGTGTACGGGGAGGTCCTGGACGCCCTGTGGCTGTCCCAGCGGGCGGGCATCGAGCTGCCACCGCACGTGTGGAGCCTGGTGAAGTCCCTGATGCGCCACCTGCGACGGCACTGGGGCGAAGCCGACCAGGGGCTGTGGCAGGTGCGCGGCCCGGCCCGGCAGTTCGTCCACTCCAAGGTCATGGCGTGGGTGGCGGCCGATCGCGCGCTGCGGCTCGGCGGCCTGCTCGGCGTCGAGGTGCCCGACGCCTGGCGGGTCATGCGCGACGACGTGGCGCGCCAGGTGTGCCGGTACGGATGGGACGGCCGCCAGGGGTCGTTCGTCCAGGCCTACGGGTCGTCCGCGCTCGACGCCTCGGCGCTGCTGTTGCCGGGATCGGGATTCCTGCCCGCCGGCGACCCACGGGTACGGGACACCGTACGGGCGCTGAGATCCCTGATGCGGGGCGGATTCATGCACCGCTACACGCGCGGTGACGGCGTACCGGGCGAAGAGGGCGCCTTCGTGTCCTGTTCGCTGTGGTACGCCAACGCGCTGGCGGCCGTGGGGGAGACGGCGGAGGCGTACGCCGTCTTCGAGCGGGTGCTCTCGGTCCGCAACGACGTCGGCCTGCTGTCGGAGCAGTGGGACCCCGTCGAACGGCGCCAACTGGGTAACGCCCCGCAGGCGTTCAGCCACATCGCCCTGGTGGAGACGGCGCTCAGGCTTCAGCCCGGGAGCGCCGACACCGCGCTGAGCAGCACCATCCCCGAATCGCCGTAGTCCGGCAGGGTCGGGTCGGTGTCGATGCGCCCGACGCGCAGCCGCCGGGTCAGCGGAGCGAACACCGAGGTCACCACGTCCGGGTCCACCGGGCAGCCCGGCCACCGCGAGGCGGGCCCGATCCGGTAGGTCGGCATGTTCTCCATGAACGCCGCGACGAGCCAACCCCCCGGAACGACGGAGCGTACGAACAGCCGGCAGAAGTCCCTGAACTCGTCGAAGTCCTCGGTGACTCCCTCGGCGACGAAGTTCATCGAGGCCAGGTCGTAGCCGCCGGGCGGGAGCGCGCGCACGTCCTGGTGCACCACGCGCACCCGCGACAGGGCCTGCGCGGGGTCCGCGGGCAGACCGGGATTGAGCCGCCTGCACAGCGCGTGGAAGGGCAGCCAGCTGGCGTCGGGCCCGCCGTCGAGCTGCCGGCTGAGATAGGCGACGTTCGCCGTCCCGGCCTCCACGGCGTCGATACGGCGGCTCGCGGCCCCCGCGAGCATCAGTGGATAGAGGTTCGGCCCCGCCCCGAACTCCACCGAGCACGCGAGGCTGCCGGGGGCGAACCGGCGGTAGACCGCGGAGTGGTGGGCGATGACTGCCGCGTCGGAGGGGTGCAGCTCGCGGTAGTTCTCGGCGAGGTAGTCCTCGACGGGCCAACTGTCCCAGTTCACGTCGTCGTTGAGGGTGGACATGCGGGATCAGCTCCTGGGCCGCAGCGGGTGGCGCTCGGTCAGCCGGGTCAGCGTGCCGATGAGCCGGCCGATGTCGTCGTCGGAGTTGAGCGCGGTGATCTGCACGCGGAAACCGACCCGGTCACGCGGGACGAGCGGATAGGCCGCGAGCGTCACGTAGATGCCCTCGTCCCACAGGAATTCGGCGACCGCTTCGAGATCGCCGGCGTCCGCGAGCGGGATCTCCACGATCGGCAGCCCGTCGGTGTTGAGCGTGTCCACTCCGAGGGCCGCCAGATGGTCGAGCACCCGGGCGGTCTTGCGGTGCAGGTCAGCGCGGACGGCGTCGCCGCGCCGGTCGTTGACGTCCAAGCCCGCCATCGTCGTGGCGAGGGAGGCGGTCGGCGAAGGACCCGAGTAGAGGTAGGGCGCCGCGGCCGTCTTGAGCCGGTCCTTGAGGTCCGAAGGCAGGGCGAGGAAGGCCAGCAGCGACGAGTACGCCTTGGAGAACCCGCCGACGAGCACGATCCCCTCGTAGGTTTCGCCGGTGTGCCGGACCACGCTGTTGCCGCGCAGGCCGTACGGGCAGGGCTCGCTCGGACCCCGTTCCCCGATGACACCGAAGCCGTGCGTGTCGTCGACGTACAGCGTCGCGTCCCGGCGGCGGCAGACGGCGGCCAGCGCGGGCAGGTCGACGACGTCGCCACTCATGCTGTTGACGCCGTCGACGCAGACCAGCCGCGGCAACCCGCTCGGTACGGAGCACAGTTGGGCCTCCAGCTCGTCGGGCCGCTCGGCGTGGAAGCGCCGCAGCGTCGCCCCGTGCCCGCGCGCGAAGACGCACCCGTCGTACACGGTCCGGTGCGCGGTCGCCTCGACGAACACGTGTCCCCGGTCGGCGAGTACGGGGATCACCGAGGTGTGGATGAGGGTCGCCGTAGGCAGCAGCAGCGTGTCAGGTGCGCCGAGCAGGGCGGTGAGCCGTTCCTCGATGTCCGGATAGAGGCGCGGGCTGCCGATCAGCCGGGACCAGCTCGGGTGCGTTCCCCACCGGCGTACGGAAGGCTCGATCGCCGCGATGATCTCCGGGTCGAAGTCGAAACCGAGGTAGTTGCAGGAGGCGAAGTCGATCAGCCAGTGGTCCCCGCTGCGGATGTGCCGCCCGCGCACCTCGTCGAGGACGGCGTCGCTCATGCGACTGGTCCGTCGCAGGCGTTCGAGGTCGTCCCCGCCGGGCCGCCACGGCGCCTCGGCGGAAGCGGGCCGGGAGGCGGGGGACCGCGAGGGGCGGAGCGCGGCGGGGGCGGTGTCGTCCGCGTGACGGGAGGCGGGTGGGGCGGGGTCGAGCGGATGGCGGCGGGTGGCCGGTGCCACCGGCCCGGCCATGGGCGTGTCGGCCGCGGTGCGCTGCGGCCCGGGTGTGCTGCGGTCGGCCACGGTGTCTCCCATGTCATGTGTGCGGCGGCCGGTCGCGGGGGTCCCCGGACCGGAGGTGCGGGGTGCCGGACGCGGCCCGGGTTCGTCCGCACGGCGGGCGGTCGGGCGGGTGGGGGGCTGCGTGTCCGGGAGGGGCCGCCCGCCTGGGGGCGCCGGGGTCGCCGCCGTCGCCCGGCCGTCCCGGTTTCCGTTCGCCGCCGGGCCGTACACCGACGCGGGCGTCCGCTTCCCGTCTCGGCGCCGTAGCAGGAACTCGCTCTGTTCCAGAGTCATCGGCCGCGCGAACAGGTACCCCTGCCCGAACCCGCACCCCATCCCGGCGAGCAGATCACGCTGGGCGGAGTCCTCGATCCCCTCGGCGACGACGTCCAGGCCCAGTGTCCCGGCGAGGTTCACGATCCCCTGGACCAGCGCGACTTGACGGGGGTCCACGGCGATGTCGTCGATGAACGTCTTGTCAATCTTGAGCGCGTCGACGGGGAACTCCCGCAGATAGCGCAGCGAGGAGAACCCGGTGCCGAAGTCGTCGACGGCTATCTGCACGCCCATGTCCTTGAGGGACCGCAGCATCGCCTGCATCTGGGCGTCCTGCCGCATCAGCACCGTCTCGGTCAGTTCGAGCTGGAGTGTGCCGGGGGCGAGGTCCCGCAGCGCCCCACGCACCACGTCCAGGAAGCCGTTGTCCCCGAGCTGGCGGGCGGACACGTTGACGCTCACGTACGGCGGACGCTCCGTCTCCCCGGCCAGGCGTTGCAGGCCGGCCATGTCGGCGGCGGCGTTCTCCAGGACCCAGGCACCCAGCGGCGCGATGTGCCCGGTCTCCTCGGCCAGCGCGATGAAGTGCTCCGGCGGGACCGGCGCACCCCGGCCACGCGGCCAGCGCGCCAGCGCCTCGAACCCGACGACCTCACCCGCCTCGATGCCCACCACCGGCTGGTAGCGCAGGGCGAACTCGGCGTCGTCGATCGCCCGGTCGAGGCGCGCCCGTATGTCGTGCCGCTCCACCATCCGCACCCGCAGCCGGGGCTGGAACCGGCGCCACTGACGCTTGCCGGCCCCCTTCGCCGCGTACAGCGCCAGATCGGCGTGGGTGAGCAGTTCCTCGGCGTCCGTGCTGTCCCGGGCGGTGGCGACGCCCACGCTGGCGGACACGCTCAGCGGACCCCCCGGCAGGCTGAACGGCCTGCCGAGGGTCTGGATCACCTGCGCGGCGAGCAGCTCGGCGTCGAGTGGCTGCCGCGCGTCCTCCATCAGCACCGCGAACTCGTCACCGCCGAGGCGGGCCGCCGTGTCGCTGCGCCGCAACGCGCCCGAGAGCCGTTCGCCGACGTCCGTGAGCAGCCGGTCACCCGTCGCGTGCCCCATCGTGTCGTTGACCATCTTGAAGTCGTCGAGGTCGACGAAGAGCAGGCAGGTCAGCGTCGACTCCCGCCGGCCGCGCAGGAGCGCGCGTTCGATGCGCTCCAGCAGCAGGGTCCGGTTGGGCAGGCCGGTCAGCGGGTCGTGGAAGGCGCGCTCCGTCAGTTCGTGCTCCAGTCGGCGCTGCTCCGTGACGTCCCGCAGCGTGATGACGAGCCCTCGCACCGTGGGGTCCTCGCGCAGGTCGCTGCACCGGACCTCGACCTCGATGCGGTCCCCGTCGCGCAGCACCCACCAGTGGTCGTGGGTCTCGGGCGACCCGCCGCGGCGCATGGCCGTGAGCCCTTCGGTCACCCGCCGCCGGTCGCGGGAGCCCACCAGCTCCGGCAGGGCGGCGCCCGTCAGCGGCGCCCCGCCGAACACGGCCCGCGCGGACGGGCTCGCGTACCGCACCGTGTCGTCGTCCTCGACGATGAGGATGACGTCGGAGGCGTTGCGGACCAGCGTCCGGAAGTACGCCTCGCTCTCCGTGCGGATGATCTCCCGGCGCAGCGCGGTCCGTTCGAGGGTCAGGGCCGCGTGCGAGGCGAGGATCTGCAGGGAACCGCGGATCTCCGCGAGCTTGTGCTCCGGGCCCGCGGCCAGCAGGGCGCCGGGCAGCTCTCCGGCGGGCCGGTCGGGCGGGACCATCGGACACACCAGGGTCGTCGGCAGATCGCCCAGGGCGGCGGCGATCTCGGGGCCGAGCCGGCCGGTGGGCACCAGGTGCGTCCGGTTCGTCGCCAGGCCGACGGCGCGCTCGGCGGGCAGCAGGAGGGTCCCGTGGGCGACTCCCGGCCCGAACAGCGTGCTGACGGCCCGGTCGCAGGCGGCCGTGACCTCCTGGGGCCGGGTGGCCTCCATCAGCGAGGCCGCCGCGGTGCGCAGGGCCAGCTCGCGTGCCACCGCCTCGCGGTGGGCCACGACCATGCCCGCGAGGCGGAGGATCACCAGCAGGAACAGCACCCCGGAGAAGGCGGCGATCGCGGCCGCGTCCTCCGGGTGCCCGGCGAGTCCCTCGTAGAGCAGGATCCCCGGTGCGACCAGCGTCGCGAGGGCGAGGCTCAGCAGGCGCCGGGGCCGGGGCAGCAGGGACTCCCGCTGGGGGACGGACGCCGTCAGTTCCGCCATCGAGGGGTGCAGCGCGGCCAGCCCCCACGCCGTGTAGAAGACGATCCAGCCGGTGTCGACCAGCGTCCCGGCCTGCCACATGCCCTTGAGCTGGAGGATCCCGTACGCGATGTCGAAGATGAGCAGCGTCGCCGTCCCGGCGACGAGGAGCCGCACGGCGCGGTTGCGCTCCCATGCGGGACGCGGCGCCAGCAGACAGGCCAGCAGGGCCAGGACCAGCACGTCGCCCAGCGGGTAGGCGATGCTGATCGCGCGCTGCTGCCAGGTGATGCCGGTGACGTGCGTGAGGGGCTGCACCAGCAGCACCCACACGGGCAGGGCGAGGCCGGCGGTGAGGATCAGGGCGTCCAGCAGGCTCGGCAGGTCGCGGCCGGCCCACCGGTAGCGCACGAGGCCGAACAAGCCGGCGGCGAACAGCGGATACGTCGCGAGGTAGCAGGCGTCCGCGGGGGACGGGAAGGGGTTGGAGGCGTCGAAGTACGCCTCCAGCACGTTGTAGTACGTGTCGCCGGTGGCGAAGGCGAGCAGACCGGTGGCGAGCAGCAGCCACGGCCAGCGGTGGGCGGGGCGGTGCACGAGGACGCCGGTGACCACGGCGGCGGAACCGCCGAGCCCGATCACGGCCCACAGCGGGGTGCGCAGGACCGGGACGGACAGGTAGACACCGGTGACGATCAGCACCAGCGCGGCGTATCCGGCCATCAGCCGGTGTGCCTGCAGCAAGGGCAAGCGCCTCCCAGCGTCGCGGGACACGGAGTGCTTCACCTGGATCCGGGGCACCTTCGATCGTAGGCACGGGGGCGGTGGAGGTGCATCTCGTCCCGGGCGCGTCAGGGCTCGACGGCCCCGACGGCCGGCGGGTCTCCGGCGTCCCGGCCGAAGTAGTCGACGCCGCCCGCGTCGGTGCCGAAGAGGGCGTGCAGGTCGAGTCCGTCCCGCGGGCAGCCGGGGACGACCAGCCCGGCGTCCTCGGGCGTACGGAGACCCGGCAGCGCGCCTCCCGCGAAGCAGGGGTCGGCCACCGCTCCGGTCGCCTTCCCGCCGACCCGCTCCTGTCCGGTGCCGGCCCGCCAGGCGGCCAGGTCCGAGTAGGTGCGGTCGCCCCACTTCACCGCCCACTCGCCCTTGGTCGTGTGGTAGACGTTGCCCTGCAGCACGACCTGGTCCGTGGACAGCGCCGCGTCCGCCGAGACCAGCGGATCGCCCTCGGTGACGAGGATGTTGTTGCGGATGCTCACCCCGGAGTTGCCGTCCCGCAGGAGCACCGCTGGCCCGCGGCCCCCCGGGGAGTGGGACATGACCACCGTGTTCTGGTAGACGGCCAGATCCTGGATGCGCTTGCCGTAGACGGTCAGCGCGCCGTGCAGGGGCAGTTTGCGGGCGTCGTCGGTGCTGATGTTGTAGCGGATGGTGTTGCCCGTGTGGGTGCCGTCGCGGTTGCGGGAGAACACGTAGTAGCCCGAACCGTCGTTCTCGTACGACACGTTGTACTGGATCTTGGAGTCGGAGACGTTCGAGTCGAAGCCGAATCCGGAGCCGTCCACGGTGGAACGGGTGTGATTGCGGTAGGAGGAGCTGTGCTCGATGAGCACGCGGGTGGAGTCGTACGCCCACAGCCCCACCGGCCCGGCCGTCGCGTGGGTGGCCGAACGGCCGCCGTTGTCGTGCGCACTGGAGTTGCGCAGGGTGGCCCCGCGGACCCCGCCCAGGATGATGCCGTCACCGGTGTGCCGGTCGACCGCCGCCGGGTCGCCGTGGTTCTCGTAAGCCTCCACGTCCTCGATGTCCACGTTCTCGTGGGCGTAGGCGCGGCGGGCCGGGTCGAAGTCCGCTCCGTAGGTGAGCAGCCCGGCGTCCCTGTTGTCGTGCAGGTGGGTCTGGCGCACCGACACGTCCTTGAAGCCGTTGTCGTCCTCGGTGGCGCCGACGGCGATGCCGACCCGGAAACCGGAGACGTCGACACCCGAGACACTCACGTGCTCCCGCCGGCCGTCCGAGCGGCGGTCGGAGTAGAGGTTGACCCCGGCGTCCTTGCCGGCGGCCGCCCCCCGGCCCCGCAGGGTGAGGTCACGGATGTCCACGCCCGCCGTGTTGTGCACGGAGACGCCGGGGGAGTCGGCGGAGTCGATACGGGCCCTGCCGGTGCCGTACGACCCGATCACCACCGGCCGCCCGGCCTCACCGGCCTCGTCGGCGCCGACGGTGACGGTCCCGGGGAAGCGGGCACCGCCTTGGAGCAGCAGCTTGTCGCCGGGCCGCAGCTTCACTTGGTCGGCCCGTGCCAGGGACCGCCAGGCCTTGCCGGGCGACGAGCCGTCGGCGGAGTCGTCACCCCCGGGACTGACGTAGTAGGTGCCGGCGGCGGCAGCGGAAGGGGCGTAGTGGGGTGTGGCCGCGCAGGCGCCGCCCGCGGACACGAGCAGCGTGGCGGCGAGGGCGGCGAGCACGGTGCGGGGCATCGATCAGGCCTCCACCGGATCGTCGAGGAGCCGCCGCGGCTCGGGCGACTGCGCCCTGAACCAGGCGACCGTGTGGCGCAGGCCTTCTTCGATCGGGACCCTGGGGGCCCAGCCGAGCAGGTCGCGGGCGCGGGTGACGACCGGCCGGCGGCGGACCGGGTCGTCCACGGGCAGCGGGCGGTGCTCGACCGGCGACGTCGACCCGGTGGCCTCGATCACCAGCCGCGCCAGCTCCCGCACGGTGTGCTCGGCCGGGTTGCCCAGGTTCACCGGCCCGGCGTGGCCGCTGTCCAGCATGGCGACGAGGCCCCGGACGAGGTCGTCGACGTAGCAGAAACTGCGCGTCTGGCTGCCGTCCCCGAAGAGCGTGAGCGGACTGCCCGCCAGCGCCTGCCGCACGAAGGTCGACACCACCCGCCCGTCGTGCGGGCGCATCCGGGGACCGTAGGTGTTGAAGATCCGCACGATGCCGGTGTCCACGCCGAGGCTGCGCCGGTACGCCATGGTGAGGGCCTCCGCGTACCGTTTGGCCTCGTCGTAGACGCTGCGCGGCCCCACCGGGTTGACGTTGCCCCAGTAGTCCTCGGGCTGCGGGTGCAGCACCGGGTCGCCGTACACCTCGCTCGTGGAGGTCAGCAGGAAGCGGGCCCCGCGCCGCTCGGCCAGCCGCAGGGCGTTCTCCGTGCCCCGGCTGCCCACCGACAGCGTCTGGAGCGGCAGCCGATCGTAGTCGGGCGGCGAGGCGGGGCTCGCGAGGTGGGCCACCGCGTCGACGCCGCCGGGCACGTCGAACGCCGAGGTGACGTCGGCGTGCACGAGCCGGAAGTGCCGGTGGCCGGTCAGCCGGGTCACGTTCAGGGGCTCGCCGGTGCAGAAGTTGTCCAGGCACCAGACCGTGTCGCCCCGGCGCAGCAGGGCCTCGCACAGATGGGATCCGAGGAATCCGCCGCCGCCCGTCACCACCACCTTCATGACGCGCCTCCTCGGGCGGACACGGCCGCTGACCGATCCGGGCGGCCCAGGGCGTGCACCGACCATCCGGCGGCCCGCCAGGACGGCTCGTCGAGTCCGCCGCGGGCGTCCAGCAGCAGCGGCTCGTGCACCACGGCGGCCAGGCCGGCCGGATCGATCCGCCCGTACTCCGGCCAGCGGGTCAGGTGCAGGACCAGGTCGGCGTCCTCGCAGGCCTTGGGGACGTCCAGGGTGTAGGCGAGGGCGGGATGCGCGGCCCGCGCGTTGTCCAGGGCCTCCGGGTCGTGTACGCGGACGGCGGCGCCCCCTTCCTGAAGCGCCGACGCGACGGCGAGGGCCGGCGAGTCGCGCACGTCGTCGCTGCCGGGTTTGAAGGCGGCGCCGAGCACCCCGACGCGGCGGCCGGCGAGGGACCCGCCGAGCAGCCGCCGCGACAAATCGACGGTGCGCCGCCGCTGCCGGGTGTTGATCCGGTCGACCTCGTGCAGGAACACCACCGAGGCGCCGGCTCCGAGTTCCTCGGCGCGGGCCGCGAAGGCGCGGATGTCCTTGGGGAAGCAGCTTCCGCCGAAGCCGAGTCCGGGCTCCAGGAAGCGGTCGCCGATCCGCGAGTCCGCCCCGATGGCGCGGGCCAGGACCGTGGCGTCCGCTCCGGCCGCCTCGCACACCTCGGACATCGCGTTGATGAACGAGACCTTGGTCGCCAGGAAGGAGTTGGCCGCCACCTTCACGAGTTCGGCCGTGGCCGGGTCCGTGCTGAACCACGGCACCCCGGCGCGGAGCAGGGGCCGGTACACCTCCCGCAGCACGTTGTCCGCCCGCTCGGACACGACACCCACGACGATCCGCTCCGGGTGCATGGTGTCCTGGACCGCCGAGCCCTCGCGCAGGAACTCGGGGTTCCACGCGACCTCGCAGTCGCGGGTGCTCACGGCGAGCCGCCGGGCGAGCCGGGCGGCCGTGCCGACCGGGACCGTGGACTTGCCCACGACCAGGCTCCCCGGGCGCAGGTGCGGGGCGAGCCCGTCGATCACGGCGTCCACGAAACGCAGGTCGGCGGCCTGGCCGTCGGGGCGCTGCGGGGTGCCCACGCACACGAAGTGGGTACGGGCGAACGCGGCGCCCTCGGCGAGCGACGTGGAGAACCTGAGCCGTCCCGAGGAGACGGTGCGCGCGAGCACTTCCCCGAGTCCGGCCTCGTGCAGCGGGGCGCGACCGGCCGAGAGGGACGCGATCCGCTCCTCGTCGATGTCGATGCCGAGCACCTCGTGGCCGAGGTCGGCCATGCACGCGGCGTGCACCGTCCCGACGTATCCGGTACCGATGACTGTGATCCGCATGGCGTCACTCCTTAGGGGCCGACCGCCGGGCGGAACCGGCGTACCCGTGGGGGTTGAGTTGCTGGAAGTGCCAGGAGTCCCGGCACATCGCGGCGAGGTCGCGGGTGGGGCGCCAGCCCCAGGCACGGGCCACCGCGCTCGCGTCGGCGACGAGTTCGGGCACGTCCCCCGCCCGGCGGCCCACGACCTCGTACGGGATCGGCCGGCCGCAGGCGGCACTGAAGGCGCTGACGACGTCCAGCACCGAACTGCCCCTGCCCAAGCCGAGGTTGAACACCCGCATGCCGGGTCCGTCGGTGAAGTGGTCGAGGGCGACGCGGTGCGCCTCGACGGTGTCCATGACGTGGAGGTAGTCGCGGATCGCCGTCCCGTCGGGTGTCCCGTAGTCGTCGCCGAACACGTGCAGCCGCTCCCTGCGGCCCACGGCCACCTGCGCCACGTACGGCATCAGGTTGTCCGGTGTGCCGTGCGGGTCCTCGCCGAGCAGTCCGCTGGCGTGGGCGCCCGCCGGATTGAAGTAGCGCAGGCACAGCACCGCGAACTCGGGTGTGCGGCGGCAGACGTCGGCGAGTATCTGCTCGCACAGCCACTTGGAGGTCGCGTAGGGGTTGGTGGGACGGGCCGGGGTCGTCTCGTCCAGGGGGCCGCGCCCGGCGTCGCCGTAGACGGAGCAGGAGGAGGAGAACACCAGCTGGTGCACCCCGTGTTCGCGCATGACGGACAGCAGAGCGGTCGTGCCGCCGACGTTGGTGTCGTAGTACTGGATGGGCATCCGTGTCGACTCGCCCACGGCCTTGTGCGCGGCGAAGTGCACGACGGCGTCCACGGAGTGTCGGTCGAAGACGGCCGAGAGGGCGCGCCGATCACGGATGTCCAGCTCATAGACGGCACCGACGAAGCGTCCGGCGATCCTCTCCACGCGCGCGAACACTTGCGGGGTGCTGTTGGAGTAGTCGTCGACGACGATCAACTCATAGCCGTGGTCCAGGAGTTCCACGCAGGCATGGCTGCCGATGAAGCCCGCCCCGCCGGTGACGAGGACGGTCGACGGCGTGCCCGACGCCGGGATTCCCTTGTGGTTCGGCCTCGTTCGCACTGTGTTCACCAGCCCAGGACGGCGGCGGCGTACGCCGGGTAGAAGACGATGGCCACCGCCGCGGGCAGCGCCGAGAGAAGGCCGAGCGCCAGCGGCAGCCGTGCCGTGGGCAGGGCCGAGGTGAAGCGGGTACCCGTGGCCCGGGCGGACTCGTGGACGTGCAGCAGTGGTATGGCGACGGCGACCACGGCGTAGGTCACCCCGGCGAGCAGGCAAAGGAAGACGTATCCGGCCGACGGCCCGGTCAGTTCGCCCAGCAGGGCGACCGAGGAGAGCACCACGGCCAGCGTCGCGAAGGGCAGGACCAGCCGCGCGAGCAGCGGTTGCGGTCCGCCGGGGTCGCCCTTGGGGGTGACCTTGAACGTGACCGGGCGCGGGCTCACCCGCTGGGCGGCCGCCCCGAACAGGCCCCAGATGACGAACGGCCAGCGGGCCAGCGCGAACAGCCAGGTCTCCCAGCTGATGAGCGGTGCCGTGCGCGGACGCAGCAGCCCGCGGCGACGCATCAGGAACAGGGTCAGGATCAGCCAGACCGGCATCGACCAGAAATGGACGAGGAAGTCGAAGTAGTTGACGTTCATCCACGGGAGCCCGGTGAGCACGGCGATCGGCGGCAGTGACAGGCCTGCGACGATCATCAGTCCCAGCAGCGGGTAGTACGCCAGCGCGTAGGTGAACCGCAGCTGGAGCAGGAACGGCAGTCGTCCCACGTGGCGCGGCAGCAGACCCGTCAGCATGGTCGTCAGGCTCCGGGACCACTGGTACTCCTGCGTCACCATGTCGGGGAAGTTCAGCGGCCCGTCCCCGTGCGCCTCCGCATCGATGGCGAAAGCCCCGTGCCAGCCCGCCGAGTTGAGCAGATAGGTGGTGGAGAAATCCTCGGCCAGCTCGGGGCCGAGCCCTCCGATGTCGCGCAGGGCGCGGGTGCGGACGGCGTAGTGGGACCCGATGCACATGGGCGCCAGTCCGTCGCTGTGGCCGAGCTGGACGGCGCCGTGCCAGACGGCCTCACGGTGCAGCCGGCCGCGGGCCGCCCATGAGGTGTCGCCGTTCGCGTCGCAGATGCTCGGCGCGGCGACGTACCCGATGGCGGGGTCGGCGAACGGGCGGACCACCTCGGCGAGATAGGTCGCGGCGGGCACGTGGTCGCAGTCGAGCTGCGCCACGACCTCGTAGAGCTCGTAGCCCCAATGGTCGTAGAAGTAGGCGAGGTTGCCTTCCTTGCAGCGCGTGCGCCGGGGCCAGCCGGCCCGCTGGTAGGCGGCGTCCCCCTGCCGGGAGGACATCCGCACGTGGTGCGCAAGGCACCACAGCGCCGTCTCCTCGGTCGGCACCTCCTCGCACAGCCAGACGTCGTAGGGGTGCGGGAAGTCCTGGGCGAGCATCGCCTCCAGCGTCCGCCGCACGGTCGCCCAGGGTTCCGAGGGCGCCCGCGTCACGGCGAAGGCGACCGGAACGGCGGGGACGGCCAGCGCGGGGTCGACCCGGCGCAGCCGCAGGGCGGTGACGAAGAAGTACGCGGGCAGTGCCGTGAGGTACAGCAGCAGGGCGCTGTTCACGATCAGGCCCACCCAGCCCGCCCGGTGCTCGGGCTGGAGCCACCAGGACCAGAACCAGACGAAGCTCACCAGCCACGCCGCGGCGATCACCGCGAGGAGGGCACGGTCCCGTGCGGGGAGCAGGGGGACGAAGGTGCCGGGGTGGACGCTGCGGCCGGGATACGTGTGCCCGAAAACGGGACCGCTCGCGGCCACTCGGACGACGTTGCCGTCCGAGATCCGCTCCAGATGACGCTCCACCTGGATGAGGTCCGGGGGGTCGGTTACCGGCTTGCTCTGCGCCATGGGGCGACGCCTCCGCCCTGGAAGTGCGGGGGTTTCCGTACACTGATGGCGTACGTTTACGACGTATATGTACGACTTTGCGCCTATTGTTTCCTTACGTCAAACGGTTCCGCCGGGAGCGAGGAGCAGGCAGCCATGCCGAACGGGACAGAAGGCGGCGGGGGCCGCCGGGCCAGTGACCGCGGGCGCTACGGACGGCTGACCAGGGAGCGTGTGCTGGCCTCCGCCCTGGAGATCGTCGACCGCGACGGGCTCTCGGGGCTCAGCATGCGCAAGCTCGGCGCGGAGCTGGGGGTGGAGGCGATGGCCCTCTACCGGTACGCGTCGGGGAAGGACGCCCTGCTCGACGGGCTGGTCGAGGGCTTCTGCCTCGAACTGGAGGCGGAACTCGCGACCGGGCGGCGCCGGACCGGAGGGGAACGCGGCAACCCACCCGCGACGGACGGCCCCGCCGCTCCCGGGCGCCCCGGCGACGTACCCGGCGCGGATGGCCCCGCGAATTCCGCGGGCCCGGGCAAGGAGCCCCCGACGCTCGGACCCGTCGCTCCCGAGGCCCCCGACGAGGGGCCTTTCCCGGGCGGCCCGGACGTGAGTCACCCGGCGGACGGGGGCGGGCCCTCAGGCGCGAGCCTGCCGGCGGACGAGGGCGGTCCCTTGGACAGGAGTGGTCCGGCGGACGGGAGGGGGCCCTCGGACGCGAGCGGCCCGGCCGGGGACGGGTGGGTCCGTGAGTTGCACCGGATCGCGCTCGCCGCCCACCGGGTCGCGATGCGCCATCCCCACGTCGTCCCGCTGCTGGCCACCCGGCTCCTGTCCACGCCGCTGGCCCGCCGCCCCGCCGCGGTCCTGCGCAGCGACGAGCGCGTGCTGGCCCTGCTGCACGACGCGGGCTTCGACGAGGAGCGCACGGTCGCGTTGCACCGGGCCTTCACCGCGTGGCTGCTGGGCTACCTGCTGGTCGAACTGCGCGCCATGGACGACGATCCCGCCGAACCCGACCCCGCGTTCCGGCTGGGACTGCACCGCATCTCCGCACGGGAGCTGCCCCGGCTGCGTGCCGTCGCCGTCGTTCTCGCCGAGCGGGGCGGGCCCTCCGGTCTGGCGGCGGGACTGGACGCGCTGCTCGACCGCTTCCGCTGAACCGCCCGTTGCCCGGGCGGAGTTCAGACGGCGCCGGACGCGCCCGACGGGATGCCGAACCCCGGGTCCGGCACCGCCGCGGGCTCCACCAGCACCGAGGGGCGTCCGTCCACACCGACGGGCACGTCACCGTCGACGGTGACGCGGCGCAGCCTGCGCTCGTGGTCGTCGGAGTCGTCCACGCCGTAGTGCTGGGTCGCCCGGTTGTCCCAGATCGCCACGTCACCGGCCTGCCACTGCCAGCGCACGGTGTTCTCCGGGCGTTCGACGTGCGACTGGAACAACTGGAGCAGCGCCCGCGAGTCGGCGGCGGCGAGGCCGACCAGGCGCTGCACGAAACTGCCGAGCAGCAGCACCCGTTCACCCGTCTCGGGGTGGACACGCACGACCGGGTGCTCGGTGCGGAACGTGGTCGACGTGAACACCCGCTGGTACTTCTCCAGTTGCTCCGGCACGGCGTCGGGGCGCAGCGCCGCGTAGTCGTAGTCGTTGGTGTGCAGGGCACGCAGCGAGTCGGCGAGGGCGCGCAGCGGCGCGGGCAGGTTCTCGTACGCCGTGGCCGTGTTGGCCCACAGGGTGTTGCCGCCGTAGGGCGGGACCACGACCGCGCGCAGGACCGAGAACGCCGGGTACGCGGGCACGAAGGTGACATCGGTGTGCCACTGGTTGGCGCGGCCGCCGTGGTCGGAGTCGATCCCCAGGGCGTAACGCCCGTCCGCGGACGGCACCGTGGGATGGGCGACGGGGGTGCCGAGCAGCCGTCCGAACGCCTCGTGACTCTCCTCGTCGAGGTGGTCCTGGCCGCGCAGGAAGACCACCTTGTGCCGGAGCAGGGCCGCCCGGACGGCCGCCACGGTGCCGGGCGCGAGGTCGCCCCCGAGCCGGATCCCGGAGAGCACGGCACCGAGCCGCCCGCCGAGCCGCTGGACGGTGACCTGCCGGCCGGGGGAGGCGTCGAGCGCGGGTGCGGAGGCCATGGCTGGTTTCCCTTCGGGGACGCGCGAAGACGGAGCGGTCTCGCGGAGGAGGAAGGAGGAGCTGAGGAGCCGCGGAACCGGAGGTGGGGGCGCGGGCTCGGCCCCGAGCGTCGCAGCGCCCGCGAAGACCCGTCAAGGACGGACCGGCCGCCCGACAGGGGCCGCCCCGCGGACGGCTCGGTCCCCCGGAGCCGTCCGTCCCGCACCCGTACATGCCCGCTGACCTGCTGTTTTCTGGATGTCAGGGTGAGGGGCCGGGAAGCGGGCCGACGGCCCGGACGGCGTGCGCGATGTTCACACCGCCGCAACGATGCCGCCGGATCCGGCCCCTCGGTGGGACGTCTCAAGCGGCCCGCCGCCCGGAAACGCCCGCCGGCGCCCCAGCGCGACGACGGCCGGCGCGGCCGCGACCAGCGGCAGCGACCTCCACGGCACGAACGCGGCGGCCGGGCCTTCCCGTGACACCGGCGGCGAGCCGGGCCGCGAACCGCCTCCTAGCCGAGTTCCCGGGCCCGTTGCACCGCCGCGTGCACCGGCCCGCGGTGCACCGGACCGTGCCCCGGCAGCAGCACGTCGGCGGCGAGACCCTCGATGTCCCCCAGCGCCGCGAGACCCTGTTCGCGCTCGGCGTCGAACATGGCGGGCAGCAGCTGCGGACCGCTGACCCGGGACGTGGGGTGCCCGCTGACCAGCGCGTCACCGGAGATCACGACGCCGGCGTCCGGGAGGTGGAAGACACAGTGACCGGCCGTGTGGCCGGGGGTGTGGACCGGCACGGGGCGGCCCGGCAGGTCGAGCGGGCCCGGGGCCGGGAACGGTAGCGGCCGCGTCACGCGGACGTCCGCCTTGCCGCCCGCCCGCAGGGCCCGCACCGACCAGGGCAGCACGCCCGGCCGCCACGCCTGCCGCATCACCTGTCCCACGGACACCTGATGCAGGAACTCGCGCCGCGCGTGCGGGAGTTCGGCCTCGTGCAGATGGACCGGGACGCCGAAGGCGCGGTTCAGGTACTCGGCCGAGCCGAGGTGGTCGTTGTGTGCGTGCGTGATCAGTACGGCGGTCAGTGCCTCCGGCGCGTGGCCCAGGGCCCGCAGTGAGGCGAGGACGGCCGCCCGGTCACCCGGGTAGCCGGTGTCGACCAGCGTGACCGCGTCGCCGTCGGACAGGACGACCCAGTTCGTGTCGCTTCCGTGCACCAGGTGGACTCCGGATGCCACCTGGACGATCGCGTCCTCGCGCATGGCTCTCCCGCGGCTGTGGACCTCGCACGGCCGGGCCGGCCGCGTCAGGGCGAAGCTATCGCGCGCGGATGACGAGCCGATGCGGACCCCGGGCGAGTTCGCGGCGCACGCGCCGACCGCCACCGGTTCCGCGCGCCGATGGCGACTCGACCGTGCGTCGGAGGGACCTGCCGGAGGAGGGACAGGGTCTTGCACGGGCTGATCGCCATGGGCCTGCTCCGGCAGGTTCCCGACCCCGACTCCGCCCGCAGACGGCTGATCCGCACCACCACCGAGGGCCGCCGCGTCCACGAGCGGGCGCAGGCGGCCATCGCCGTCGTCGAGTCGGTCCTCGCCGACCGCATCGGCAGGGCCGGCGCCGACGCGCTGCGGCAGGCCCTGACCGCCGACTGGGGCCGGCCGCCGTTCGACCCGGCACCCTGACACGGGGGCGGACGTCAGCCGGCCTCCGCCAGCCACGTCCGCCACACGTGCCGCGAGTTCGGCACCCCGGGGCGGTCGAGGATCCACAGGAGGTACCCGGCGTGCAGCCGGGCCCAGGGGTCGTCCGACTCCCGTGCCCCGGCGAGGCGCCCGCGCAGCTCCTCGCCGTCGACGGCCCTGGCCACCCGCACGTACTCCCGGTCCTTGCAGCGGTACGCCCGCCCGACCACGGTCGCGGTCAGGTCCACGAGTTTCGCCCGCACCGTCTCGTCCCCGGCCGCGGCGGCCACGTCCCGGATCAGGGCCTGCTTCGTGCCCCAGGCCTTCGCGTACCGCGTCCACTCCTGCGGGTACCGCGCCTCCCACTCCAGGAACAGCAACGCGTACGGCAGCCCCGGCCACCCCGCGATCTCCGCGCGGTGCGGGCCGTCCCACAGCCCGTCGGGCAGCGACCGCCGCTGGACCGCGACGTACTTGTCGTGCGCCCGCCGCACCGCGGGAGCGTCGAGTGGCGACCGCACTCCCTGCCCCGAGGCCAGCCGCCACGCCTCGTCGAAGCGCCGGCGGGCGAGGCCGGTGCTGCGCCGGGCGGCGGCCAACCGCTCCTGCGCCGCGTCCCGTTCGGCCGGGTCGGCGGCTATCAGCCCGTACGCCCAGCCCAGACGTTCCTCCCACGCCCGGGCATCGTCGACGCCCGGACCCATCACCTCTGCCATGGCCCGATCATCCCCGAGCCCGGGCCGCAAGGCGACAGTCAGTACGCGGCCGGTGGCGCGGGCTGTACGAGGCCGGACTGGTGGGCGATGACGACCAGTTGCACGCGGTCGCGGGCGTTGAGCTTGGCCATGGTGCGCCGCACGTGCGTGCGCACGGTCAGCGGGCTGACGACGAGCTGGTCGGCGATCTCGGCGTTGGACAGGCCCTCGGCGGCCAGCGCGAGCACCTCCCGCTCGTGGGCGGTGAGCGAGTCCAGCGCCTCGGGGTGTGCGAGCGGGCTCCCCGGCGCCGGGGTGGCGAGGTAGCGGGTGATGAGGGCGCGGGTGGCCAGCGGGGAGAGCAGCGCGTCGCCCCCGGCCACCGTGCGCAGGGCGCTGAGCAGCGCGTCGGCGCCGGCGTCCTTGCCGAGGAAGCCGCTTGCGCCCGCCCGCAGGGCGTGGGCCACGTACTCGTCGATCTCCAGGGTGGTGAGGATGAGCACGCGCGTCGTGGCCAGTTCGGGGTCGGCGCAGATGGTGGTGGTCGCGGTCAGGCCGTCGGTGCCGGGCATGCGGATGTCCATGAGGACGACGTCGGGGTGGTGGGCGCGCGCGAGGTCCACGGCCTCCCTGCCGTCGGTGGCCTCGGCGACCACGTCCATGTCGGCGCAGGACTCGATCAGGATGCGGAACGTGGCCCGGAGGAGGGCCTGGTCGTCGGCGAGCAGGACGCGGATGGTCATCGGGTTCGTTCCTCTTCCGATTCCGTGGGGGGTGGGTGCAGCGGGGGCCGGGTGACGCCGCCCGCGCGTTCGGGCGTGCCGACGACTACGCAGCCGCGGTCCGGCGGGGTCCGCGCGAAGTCCGGCGACGTGCGGGTGGTGCGCGGGCGGGTGTCCGGGTACGGCTCCGGCGTCGTGGCCATGGGGTTCTCCGGTCTGGGACTGAGTCCATGGTGGACGACGCCGTGTCCGAACGGCCGCCGACGACCGCCCGTGTCGGCCGGTGTCGTGGGGGGGGGGGGGGGCCCCCGCGCGGGGCGGCCCCCCCCCCCCCCGGGGGCGCCCCCCCCCCCCCCCCCCCCCCCCCCCCCGCGGGGCCCCCCGCCCCCCCCCCCCCCCGCCCCCCGGCGCGCCGCCGGGGGGGGC
>NZ_JBVHTO010000004.1:0-272059 GCF_055565855.1 Streptomyces sp. NPDC028308 | reverse complement strand
GGGGGGGGGGGGGCCCCCCCGCCGGGGGGGGGGGGGGGGGGGGGGCCCCGGCCCCCCCCCCCCCCCCCCCCCCCCCCCCACGACAGCGGGAGGCGCCGGACGACCACGTCCGCCTCACCCGCTGGGGCCGGTGAGGCGGACGTGGCGGACGCGGCCGGAAACCGTTCCCGGGGAATCGCACCACGTAATCCCATTGCAGGGACTCCCGGCGGGTGCTGGAGTGACCCCATGGATCACGTGGGAGTACTGGCCCTGTTCGACCGGGACATGCGGGAGGGCGCGCGGCCCGACAGCCCGGGAGCCCGGGTGGAACGCGTCGGCAGGGTGGTGCGCCAGGTGGGCGCCGAGCAGGGCTGGAACGGAGTGGTCTGGTCGGACCTGGACGAGACGAGCGCCGACGCGGCGATCGCCGGGCAGATCCGGTACTTCACCGGTCTCGGGCGCGAGTTCGAGTGGAAGCTGTACGGACACGACCGGCCGGACGACCTCGGGCAGCGGCTGCGGGCGGCCGGGTTCACCCCGGAGCCGGAGGAGACGCTGATGGTCGCCGAGCTGGGCGACCTGGCCCTCGACGCGGCGCCGCCGGACGGCGTACGTCTGCTGCCCGTCACCGACAGCGCCGGTGTCGACCTCGTGGCGGACGTCCACCGGCAGGCGTTCGGCACCGACAGCTCGCGTATGCGCCACCAGCTCCTCGCCCAGCTCACCGGCGACGCGGACGACGTCGTCGCCGTCGTGGCCCTCGCCGGTGACGTCCCGGTGAGCGCGGCCCGCATGGAACTCCTCCCCGGCGCCCGGTTCGCGGGACTGTGGGGCGGCGGCACCGTCGAGGGCTGGCGTGGCAAGGGCATCTACCGCGCCCTGGTCGCCCACCGCGCCCGGGTCGCCGCCGACCGCGGGTACCGCTACGTGCAGGTCGACGCCTCCAGCCAGAGCCGCCCGGTCCTCGCCCGCCTCGGTTTCGTGCCGCTGACCACGACGACGCCGTACGTGTACGCCCCCGGTTCGGACGCCCCGGCGTAGACGGCGTCACCGCTCGCAGGCACGCGGGCCGCCCAGGGTTGAGTCCTGGAGGGCCGCCCGTGCCCCGCTCCCGTCCGTGCCGTCAGTCGAGACCGAACGCGTCCGCGAGCGACTCGACCTGTGCGGTCAGCAGCGTGCCGCCGTCGTGCCCCATGCCGTCGAACTGGCCGGACACCTCCAGGCCGACCGCGCCGTGCAGGTGCGACCAGGCGAGCACCGCGCCGGCGAGCGCCACCCCGGCCGCCTCCTCATCCATGTCCCGCGATGAGGCGGGCTCCCCGTCGGCACCACCCGTGCTGCGGGCGACCCAGCCGGCGACCTCGGCGTCCGCGCGCACCCATGCCGTCGTCTGCGCGACCACCGGCCGTACCGCCGGGCCGGGACGCGCCCCGTGGAAGGCGGCGAGGAAGGGCGCGAGCACCGCGCGGGCACTCTCCAGCGTGTCGGGCGGCGCGCTGTAGCCCGGGACCGGCGTGCCCTGGATCAGCAGGTAGCGGTGCGGCTGTGCGACGGCCCACCCCCGGCACCCGGCGGCGAGCGCCCGGACCCGCTCGCGCGCCGGAGCGTCAGGCGGGAGATCCCCGGCGGCCGCCGTCACCGCCGCCGCCAGGTCCGCGTAGGCGTCGCGGATCAGATCGCTCAGCAGCGCGTCGCGGCTGTCGAAGTACCGGTACAGCGCGGGCCCGGAGAGGCCCACCTCCTTGGCGATGCGCGTGAGCGCCACCGCGGCCGTACCGCCCTCGGCCACCTGGCGCAGCGCGATGTCCTTGATCTCCGCGCGCGTCTGCTCGCGGTAACGGGCCCTCGGACCCTGCTGACTGCCGGCCACGTACGGCTCCTCTCTCGATCCCGCTACACACCCTAACGAACCGCGAGTGGGAACCACTCTTGCTACTAGCCATCGCAAGAGTTACGGTGTCTAACGGAAGCGAGGAGCGGTCACCGACACGCCTCTCCCGCACGCCGTGGCTTCCTCCGCGGACCCGTGCGACCACCTCCAGAGACAAGGACCCCGTATGTCCACCGCCACGCACACCTCCCGCGCCCTCCACGTCGTCCTGGGATCCGGGCCGGCCGGAACGGCGCTCGCCCGGGAACTCGTCCGCCGGGGCCACGCCGTCCGGCTGGTCGACCGCAAGGGCACCGGACCCGCCCTCGAAGGGGTCGAGCGCTTCGGTGCCGACGTCGGCACCGAAGAGGGCGCCGCGGCCGCCACGGCCGGCGCCGAGGTCGTCTACCACTGCGTGAACGTCGCCTATCACCTCCAGGTGGAGGTCATGCCGCGCATCCAGGACGCCCTGCTCGGCGCCGTGCACGGCACGGGCGCCCGGCTGGTCGTCCTCGACACCCTGTATCCCTACGGCGAGACCGGGGGAGCGGTGATGACCGAGGAGTCCCCGTGGAACGCCACGAGCCGCAAGGGCCGGATGCGCGCGGACCTCGACGCGAAGTACCTCGCCGCCCACCGGGAGGGCCGCGCCCGCGTCGTCCTCGGCCGGTCCGCGGACTTCGTCGGCCCCGGCGTCCTCAACTCGACGCTCGGCGCCCTGGTGTTCCCCGCCGCCCTGACCGGCGGCGAGGCCGTGGGTCTCGGGGACATCGACCTGCCGCACAGCTACACGTACATCGAGGACGTCGCCACCGGCCTCGCCACCCTCGGCGAACACCCCGAGGGCGACGGCCGGGTCTGGCACCTGCCCACGGCGCCCGCGCCCACCACCCGGGAGGTCCACGCCCTGATCGAGAAGCGTCTCGGCCGCCCGGTGCGCGCCGTGGTCCTGAAGGACGCGGCGCCCTACGGCCCCTTCGACGAGCAGTTCATGGCCGAGTACGCCGAGATGTTCTACCAGCACACGGAACCGCAGATCGTGGACTCGTCCGCCTTCGAGCAGGCCTTCGGGGTGCGGCCCACGCCGCTCGCCGACGCGCTCGACGCGACGCTCGCCTGGTACGGGGAGTGGCTCGCCCGCCAGTGAGCGGGCGCGACGGGAGTGCCGCGAGCCCCGGGGCGTCCGCGTCCCGGCCGCCGCACGACGCGGCGTGGCATGTCACATCCCGGCCCCTCGGATCCGTCCCCTCCGTATGACCACGAACCAGCAGATCCTTCTGGCGGGCGCGAGCGGCGTCCTCGGAGCCCACGTCACCCGCGCGCTGACCGCGGCGGGCCACACGGTCACCGGTCTCGGCCGGGGTCCCGCCAACGGAGTACGGGCCGACCTGACGGACCGGGACGCGCTGCTGCGCGCCGTCGACGGCCGGCGCTTCGACACGGTCGTCCACGCGGCCACGGCGCTGAGCCGGCCGCCCCTGCGCCACCGCGACATGCACGCCACCGACACCCTGCGCACCGACGGCACGGCCCACCTCGTCGAGGCCGCGCGGATCACCGGCGCCCGGCGGTTCGTCGTGGAGTCCATGGTCTTCGGATACGGATACGGCGACCACGGCGCGCGCGAACTGGCCGAGGACGACGACCTGTTCGGGCCGCCGGGAACGACCCCCGAACTGGAACGGCACATCGCCGCGATGCGCACCAAGGAGCGACTCGCGTTCGACGCCCCGGACCTGGAGGGCGTCTCCCTGCGCTTCGGCCTCTTCTACGGGGCCGGCGGCACCGACGCCCTCCTGCCCCTGCTGCGCAGGCGGGCGCTTCCCGTCGCCGACGACCGCGGCCGTGTCCTGCCGTGGGTGGAACTCGCGGACGCCGCGGCCGCCGTGCTCGCCGCCGTGGAGCGGGGCCGCGGCGGCCAGGCGTACAACGTCGCCGACCGCACGCCGATGGGTTTCGGCGCCCATGTCCGGTCCGTCGCCGAGGAGTTCGGGCTGCCGAGGCCGATGACCGTACCGCTGTGGCTGCTGCGGCCGATGTCGTACGCCCACGTCGCGGCCTCGTCCAGCCTTCGCGTGTCCATCGCCAAGGCGGAACGCGAACTGGGCTGGAGCCCCAGGTTCGCGTCCCCGCGTGAGGGTCTGGCCGCACTGGCCGGACACTCCTGAACGCGCGGCCGGGGCGGCCTCCCGTGCCCACCGGCCGGGCCGGACCGGTCCGCGCGAGGCGACCCGGCCCGGCCGGTGGCGTCCTTCCGTCACGCCCGAGGCGTGCTCCGCGTCGCGTTGACGATGCACACCATCCCCAGCACCACGGCCAGCGCCCCGATGATGATGCTGTTCAGGACGACTCCGGTGTCGGGGCTGGAGCCGACGATCCACGGCGAGATGATCATCCAGGTGCCCAGTGCGCACAGGGCGCCGCTCAGGCCGTACATCCGTTCCGGCGAGCTGGTGAATCCGAGCGCCAGCACGCCGATCGCGATGCCCATGATCAGGTTGTGCGCCACGAGCGGGGGCTGGCTCGTCGTGTAGTGGAGTATCCACGGCGACGCGGCGCAGTACAGACCGAGCAGGAACACCGGTCCGTCCACGAGCGCCACGTCGCGGCCACCGAGCAGGCGGGCGTACCGGGCCCGCATCTCCGGGGCGTCGGGGTGACCGGTCATGTCACCCCGGGTGTGCGAGACGTCGGCCATGACTCGTCTCCTTCGCTCTTGACGGGCTCGACCGCTGGGAGAATGTGCGGTAAGCACCGCGTAAGTACCATCGTGCGCTTATTTTTCCTTTATGTGTAGCGGTGCGGTAAAGGGAAAACTCGCCGACAGCGGTGCGTGGACGTGGTGTTCACCGGACCACGGCTGCCGTTCCGGAGACGAACGCGCAGGTCGGGGGTGCTCGCGAGGAGCCAGGACATGCAGCGTCGCCCGCCGGTCGCGGGGACCGGCGGGCGACGCCTGGGAAGACCGTCGGGGACGGGGCCGCCGCCGCGGACCCGACGGTCCGGTTCTCAGGCCGGCAGCGCCATCAGCGCCACCGGGGACGAGGTCGGTTCGGCGGACCCGCCGGCCGGTTCGACGGTGACGCCCATGCCGGACGCCCCGTCGACGGACCCCTCCATCAGGACCGCCTCCGTCGTGCGGCCGGGGTCCATCAGCCCGGCGGACCGCATGGTCCCCGCGTCGTCGAACCAGAGCTGGTACACCTTGCCGGCGGGCGGCTCGGCCATGCCCGAGGCGATGAACACGGCCTCGTCCAGGCTCTTGGAGACGACGACCGTGCCCCGGGCGCCGTCCGCGAGCTTCGCGCTGCGCGTCCTCGCGTCCGGCGCGCCCAGCACCGAGGCCACCGCGTCCGTACGCTGCTCGGCCCGCTGCGCCTGCTGCCGTGCGTCCTGCGCGCGGTCGTGCTGCCAGACGGTCGTCCCGCCCAGCGCCGCCGCGGTGGCGACACAGGCGGCGAGCGCCCAGCGCGACAGGCCGCGGGCCCGGGCCGCCGACCGCGCGGACCGCGGCGGGGGGACGGTACGGGGAGCGTCCTGGCGGACCGTCGTGATCCGTTGCAGCACCCGGGCCCGGAGTTCCGGGCGCGGTACGGCCGACACCGCGAGGGCCAGCCGCGCGGCCGTCTCGGTGAGTTCGCGGACCTCCTCCGTGCAGGCCTCGCAGTCCGCCGCATGCCGTTCGAAGGCGCCGCGCTCGTCCTCGGAGAGCGCGTGCAGCGCGTACGCGCCGGTCAGTGTGTGCAGGTCGACGGTGCTCACGCCGCCACCCCCAGGCAGTCGCGCAGCCGGATGAGACCGTCGCGCAGCCGGGTCTTGACCGTGCCGAGCGGCAATGACAGCAATTCCGCCACCTCGCGATACGTGAGCCCCCGGTAGTACGCCAGCGTCACCGACTCGCGCTGCAGTTCCGTCAGGGTGCGCAGACAGCGCCGCACCTGTTCGCGCTCCAGACGGGCCTCCACCTGTTCGGTCACCTCGTCGTACTCGGGCGTGCGTTCCAGCAGGGCCGCCTTGTGGTCGCGCGCCACCGAGGCCTCGACCGAGCGCACCCGGTCCACGGCGCGCTGGTGGGCGAGGGTCAGCACCCAGTTGATCACCGAGCCGCGGTCGGGCCGGTAGCGGACGGCCGTCCGCCACACCTCGACCAGCACCTCCTGCGCGACCTCCTCCGACTGGGCCCGGTCGCGCAGCACACTGCGCACGATGCCCAGCACCGGACTCGCCACGGCGTCGTAGACGGACGCGAAGGCCTCCTGGTCCCCGCGCGCCACCTCGCCCATCAGCTCCTGCAGACTCGGCTCCGTGTACGGGTTTCTCCCGATCTCCACGGCTTCTCTCACGGGACGGTCCTCCAGGGCTTACGAGTGGTACACGATTGATCCGGAGCCGGTGCCGCGGCGGATTGGTCCGCTGCCGGAACCGTCAAATCCGGTGACTCGCCCTCGCGCCGTCACCGCATCCCGGAACGGGCTGTCAGTGCTTCCTCCGCGCCGGTCACCGCCAGGCCGTCACCTCCTGCTGGAGGCAGCTGCGCAACTGGTGGAGCCCTCGGCGGGCGTGGCTCTTGACGGTGCCCAGCGGCCAGCCGGTGCGCTGGGCGATCTGCGTCTGGGTCAGGTCCTCGTAGAAGGCGAGGTGCAGGACCCGGCGCTGCGGAGCGGGCAGTCTCGCCAGTTCGTGCCGCAGGAGGACCCGGTCGAGGACGGACTCCGGATGCTGGGCCGAATGGTCCGCGGCGGCGAGGGCGGAACCCGCGGCGGCGACCAGGTCGCTGCGCCGGGCCCGCGCGGTCAGGGCGTCGGCGATCTTCCGACGGGTGATGCCGACCAGCCACCCGGCGAAGACACCGCGGTCGGCGCGGTAGCCGGCGCGGCCCCGCCAGGCGGCGAGGAACACCTGCTGGGTGACGTCCTCCGCCTCCCTGGTGTCGCCCAGTGAACGCCAGGCGAGGGTGTGCACCAGCGCTCCCCAGCGCCGGTAGGCGACCGCCAGGGACCTCTCGTCGCCCGCCACGAAGCCCTCGACGAGGTCCGTGTCGGCGATCGTCTCCGCCTCAGGGTCCCTCCGGGGCAACGTAGTTGCCGTCATGACCACGACTCCTCACGGTGGGGCGCAATCCGCTTTTACGGTGGTCTCATGCTCCGAAGCACACGTACGGGGGACAACTCGCATCGTTTCTGCGTCGTATAGTCGACGCATGAGCGAGAGTGGACCGTCCGGGCGGCTTGCGGAGCCGCCGCCCCCGGAGGCCGGCGTCACCACCGGCGCCCTGGCCCGCCGGCTGGGGGTGTCGCCCACGACCCTGCGCTCCTGGGACCGCCGTTACGGCGTGGGCCCCGCGGTGCGCGCCGACGGACGACACCGCCGCTGGACGCCCCAGGACGTGGCGATGCTGGAGACGATGTGCCGCCTGACCTCGTCCGGGGTGCCGCCCGCCGAGGCGGCCCGCGCCGCCAAGGAGGCCGCGGGCGCACTCCCGCCGTCACCGGGACCGGCGTCGGCCACCGGGACGGGCGCCCCCGGCCGCTCGCGCGCGGCCGGCGCCCTGCCCCTCGGCAACGCCCGGCAGGAGTGCCGCGGCCTCGCCCGCGCCGCCGTCCGGCTCGACGCCCCCGCCGTGGAGCAGCAGCTGGCCTCCCTGGTGGAACTGCACGGCGTGGTCGCCACCTGGGAGGACGTGATGGTGCCGACGCTGCACGCCGTCGGACGCAAGTGGGAGTCGTCCGGGGACCGGTACGTGGAGGTGGAGCACCTGCTGTCCTGGCACATGTCCACCGCGCTGCGCCGTGCGACCTGGCCGGCCGGCCCGAAGACCGCGGACACCGGGGCGGGCCCCGTCGTCCTCGCCTGCGTCCCCGGAGAACAGCACACCCTGCCGCTGGAGGCACTCAACGCCGGACTCGCCGAAGCCGGCCTGCCGACACGGATGTTCGGCTCGGCCGTCCCCGCGGAGGCCCTCACCGCCGCCGTGGGGCGACTGGGCCCCTCCGCCGTCGTGCTGTGGTCCCAGGCGCGCTCCACCGCCAGCCTCCCGCTGGCGCGGCACGTCGCGGGCACGCGCTGGGGCGTCAAGGGCGCGCGCCGCAGGCCGGTCGTGGTGCTCGGCGGCCCCGGCTGGGCGGGCCACCGGACCCAGGGGATGCTGCGGCCCCCGGGGCTGCGGGACGCGCTCGCCGCACTGGCCGGCACGTACGGCACCGGCGCCCAGGAGGCACACACCTGACCGTCCCGACGGCCCGACGACCTCGGGCGCTCCCGCATCCATGCATCCGCGGAACCGGGGCAACGGGAAGAACGGGGTGCGGCACGTGCGCGACCGCGTACGGCGGATGCCCGCGGGCGTCCCGCCGGGACGCCCTCCACACTGTGAAGGGTGGTAGCCATGGCCGGGACCCGCGCAGCGGCGGACGTGCTGGTGGTCGGAGCGGGTCTCGCCGGCCTCGCCTGCGCCCGGGACCTCATCGACTCGGGGCTGACCGTCCGCGTCCTGGAGGCGTCCGACGCGGTCGGCGGACGCATGCGCACCGACCGGGTGGGCGGCTTCACCGTCGACCGCGGCTTCCAGGTCTTCAACACCTCCTACCCGCAGGCCCGTCGGCGGCTGTCCGTGCGCGACCTGCGCCTGCGGCCCTTCACCCCCGGGGTCCTCGTCCACACCGACGAGGGCAGGCTCCGCTTCGCCGACCCGACCCGCACGCCCCGCATGGCGGCCGATCTGCTGCCCGGACGGCTCGCGGGCCCCCGCGACCTGCTCGCCCTCGGCACCCTCTCGGCCCGCGACATGCTCGCGCCGGCGCGCCTGCTCAAGCGCGGGCAGGACCGCACGACCCGGACGGCACTGGCCGCCGCCGGGTTCTCCGAGGACTTCGTGGAGCGGTTCTTCCGGCCGTTCCTCTCCGGCGTCTTCCTGGAGGACGAGCTGGAGACCTCCAGCCGCGTCTTCCACCTGGTCTGGCGCAGCATGCTGCGCGGCACCCTCTGTCTGCCCGCCGACGGCATCGGAGCCGTGCCCCGTCAGCTCGCGGACGCCCTGCCCTCCGGAACGGTCCGCCTGGAGTCCCCCGTGGACAGCCTCACCGACGAGGGGGTCCGGCTGAGCGCGGGCGACGAGGTCCCCGCGCGCGCCGTCGTGGTCGCCACCGGGCCGGGCCCCGCCGCCGGACTGCTGCCCGAGCTCGACCTCCCGCCCTACCGCGTCGTCACGACGTACTACCACGTGGCGGAACGCTCACCGCTCGCCGAACCGACGCTGCTCACCGACACCAGCCGCCGCTTCCTCAACACGTGCGTGCTCAGCGAGGTGGTCCCGGGCTACGCGCCACCCGGCTCCTCACTGGTCGCGACCTCGGTCCTCGGCGGCGACGACGAGGGCCGTGAGGCCGGCGTACGCGACGCCCTCGCGGAGGTGTACGGGACGCCGACGGACGGCTGGCAGCTGCTGACCGTGCGGACCGTGCCGGACGCGCTGCCCGCCATGCCGCCACCGCAGCCGCTCAGCCGCCGTGCCCTCGTCGCCCCGGGACGCTACGTGTGCGGGGACCACCGGGCCACCGGCTCCGTCCAGGGAGCCCTCGCCAGCGGGGCACGGGCCGCCCGCGAGGTGCTACGGGACCTGGGCCGGTAGCCGCGCGGGCCCGGCGGACCGGGCCCCCTCGGGCCGGGGTGGCGTTCCGCTCAGCCGCCGCTGCGGGCCTGCTTGAATCGGGCCAGCCCCTCCGAGAGCTCGACGACCGGGCCGGGGTAGTCGAAGGCGGCGCGCTCGGGGCCCGCGAGTTTCCAGGGCTCGTGAACGGCGGAGGCGTCCAGCCCCGCGAGTTCGGGCACCCAGCGCCGTACGTACGAGCCGTCGGGGTCGTAGCGCTTCGCCTGGATCACCGGATTGAGCACCCGGTTGGGCCGGGTGTCCGTGCCCGTGCCCGCGACCCACTGCCAGTTGAGCTGGTTGTTGACGAGGTCGCCGTCGACCAGCAGGTCCAGGAAGTGCCGGGCCCCGACGCGCCAGTCCACGTACAGCGTCTTCGTCAGGAAGCTCGCGGTCAGCAGCCGGCCGCGGTTGTGCATCCAGCCCTCGTGGCGCAGCTGGCGCATCGCCGCGTCGACCAGTGGGTAACCGGTGCGCCCCTCCTTCCAGGCGGTCACGTCCCGCTCGGCGGAGGCGCCGGACCGCCAGCGGTCGTTCCGCGGGCGGTAGTCGGCGGTGGCCGCGTCCGGTCGCGCGGCCAGCACCTGGTGGTGGAAGTCCCGCCAGGCGAGCTGCCGTACGAAGGCCTCGGAGCCCGGTCCGCCGGCCCGGCGGGCGCGGTGGACCAGCTCGACGGGCGAGAGCGTCCCGAAGTGAAGATGGGGCGAGAAGCGTGACGTGGCGTCCCCGGCCAGGTCGTCGTGCCGGTCCTCGTAGCCCGCGATCCCGTCGCGCAGCCAGGACGCGAGCCGCTTGCGCGCCTCCGTCTCACCGCCGGTGGCCAGCCCCTCGGAGGTCCCCGGCGTGGCGTCGCGCGAGGGCAGCGGCTCGGAGTGGACGCCCTCGGGCACCCGGACCTGCCGGGGCGCGCCGAGGACGTCGCGCAGGTGCTGTTGGGACCAGCGCCGGAAGTAGGGGGTGAAGACGGAGAAGTGGTCGGCGGAGACCGGCGTGACGGTCCCCGGCGCGACCGCCGTGATCACGGTGTCGTGGACGTGCAGTCGGCACCCCTCCGCCTCCAGCGCGGCCCGCAGCCGCTCCTCCCTGCGGTGGGCGTAGGCGCTGACCCCGGCCGCCATGTGGACCTCGTCGGCCTCGGCCTCGGCCACCACCTTGCACACCTGGTCGACGACGTCCCCCGAGCGCACGACGAGCCTGCCGCCCCGCTCGCGCAGCTGGGCGTCGAGGTCGGCCAGGCAGTCGGCGAGGAACGCCAGCCGGTTGGGCGCGGTGAATCCGGCCGCGTCGATGGCCGCGTCGCGCACGAACAGGGGCACCACCTCCGCCGGGCCGTCGAGCGCCGCCCGCAGCGGCGGATGGTCGTTCAGGCGCAGGTCGGAGGTGAACAGGACGACCGAGACGTTCATGGTGCGACTCCGGTGCGGGCGGCGGGGAGGGGACGACCGACTGATTCGGGCGCGGCGCCCCCGGCGGATGCGCGGGTACGGGCGGGCCGTCGCGCCGCGGTCACGGGGCGTGCGAGGGCGCGGGCTCCGGCGCGCCGGCGGTGGCGTCCCTTTCCGCGGCCCTGGCGATGTTGCGGGCCATCCCGCCGAAGACGACGGCGTGGAAGGGCGAGACGCTCCACCAGTAGGCGTGTCCCAGGAACCCGCGTGGATGGAACAGCGCCCTCTGCCGGTAACGGGTCCGCCCGTCGTCGCCCACCTCGGCGTACATCTCGAGCCAGGCCAGGCCCGGCAGCCGCATCTCGGCGCGCAGCCGCAGCAGATGACCGGGCTCGATCTCCTCGACGCGCCAGAAGTCCAGGGAGTCGCCGACCCGCAGCCGGGCGGCGTCGCGGCGGCCCCGGCGCAGTCCCACCCCGCCCACCAGCCGGTCCAGCCAGCCGCGGACGGCCCAGGCCAGCGGGAAGGAGTACCAGCCGTTGTCCCCGCCGATGCCCTCGATGACCCGCCACAGCGCCGCGGGGGAGGTGTCCACCGTCAGCTCGCGCCGGTCCGTGTAGAGGCTGCCGCCCGCCCAGTCGGGGTCGGTGGGCAGCGGGTCGCTGGGCGCGCCGGGCACGGACGCCGACGACCACCGCGTCGTCACCTGGGCGTCGCGCACGCGCTGCAGGGCCAGCCGCACCGCGTCGTCGAAGCCGATCGGGCGCCCCGGCGGGTCGGGGACGTACCGCGTGATGTCGTGCTCGTGGCACACCACCTCGTGGCGTAGCGACTCGGTGAGCGGGCGGGCGATCGACCGCGGCACCGGGGTCACCAGCCCGACCCAGTGGCTGGACAGCCGGGGAGTCAGCACGGGCACGGGCACGATGAGACGACGCGGCAGACCGGCGATCGAGGCGTAGCGGCGCATCATGTCGAGGTACGTCAGCACTTCGGGGCCGCCGATGTCGAAGGCGCGATTGACGTCGGCGGGCATCCGGGCGCTGCCGACGAGGGTGCGCAGCACGTCCCGTACTCCTATGGGCTGGATGCGGGTGTGCACCCAGCTCGGGGTGACCATCACCGGCAGCCGCTCGGTGAGGTAGCGCAGCATCTCGAACGACGCGGAGCCGGAGCCGATGATGACGGCGGCCCGCAGGACGGTGGTGGGCACGCCCGAGTCGAGCAGGATGCGGCCGACCTCGGCGCGGGACCTGAGGTGCGGCGACAGCTCCTCCTCTGGCACGCCGTCGGGGGTGAGGCCGCCGAGGTAGACGATGCGCCGGACGCCCGCGGCGCGGGCCTGCTCCCCGAAGACGCGGGCCGCCCGGCGGTCGGTGTCCTCGAAGTCCTTTCCCGTGCCGAGCGCGTGCACCAGGTAGTACGCGACGTCCATGCCGCGCATCGCCTCGCCGACCGACCCGGCGTCCGTGACGTCGCCGCGCACGACCTCGGCGTCGCCCGCCCAGGGATAGTCGCGGAGCTTGGCGGGGGAGCGGGCCAGACATCGGACGCGGTGCCCCGCGGCCAGCAGTTCGGGGACCAGCCGGCCCCCGATGTAGCCGGTGGCGCCGGTCACCAGACAGTTCAGGCCGGGGCCGGCCTCGTCAGCGCTCATCGCTTCTCCGCTCACCATGTCGTCCGTTTCCGTCGGCCCCCTTCACGATCTCTTCCACGCGGAGGGCCCCGGCGGATGCGCGCGTGTACTCCGTCCGGGGCCGGGGCCTTCGCGCGCGGGCGGAACGCGGACTTCTATAGGCTGATCGCGTGGCTGGACGAGACGACGGTGACGACCGTGCGCGTGACCGCGAGCGCGACGGCGACCCGGCGCGCACCGGTACGGCGCCCGCGGACCTCCGTGCCTTCGCGGTGCAGCTGCGCCGGATGAACGGTGAGATCAACCGCCTGGTGCACGGGTTCGCCGGCGAGCACGGTCTGCACGCCACCGACATCCAGGCGCTCGCCGCGATCCTCGACTCGGCCGAGCCGCTCACGCCGGGGCGGCTGCGCGAGCACCTCGGGCTCACCTCGGGCGCCGTGACCGCCTGTCTGGACCGGCTGGAGCGGGCCGGTCACGTCCGCCGGGTCCGGGAGAGCGCCGACCGCCGCGTCGTCCACGTCCACTACGTGCCCGACGCCCGGTCGGCGGCGCGCGCGCACTTCCGGCCCCTCGCGCAGGCCACCGAGACGGTCCGCTCGCGCTTCGGCGAGGAGGAGCTGTCGGTGGTGCTCCGCTTCCTGACGGCTCTCAACGAGGAGCTGTCCACCGTGCGGTCACCCGGCCGCTGAACCGCCCGCCCGGTGCATCCGGGCGGGCGCCTGGTCCGGAACAAGAGGGCGTGGGCTACGATCCGGACCCACTATTTCTCAATGATTGAGATTGTTTTTCATTGAGATACCTGATAGCTGTACTCGTCCCTGGAGAACCATGTCCCCCCTCACCCCGCGGCGAGCCCGATGGCTGCTCCCCCTCGTCCTGCTCGTCGCCTGGCTCGGTATCGGCGCGACCCTGGGGCCCTACGCCGGAAAGCTGGGCGATGTCGCCACCAACGACCAGGCCGCCTTCCTGCCCCGCAACGCCGAGTCGACCAAGGTCATCGCCGAGCAGCGCGCGTTCCGGCAGAGCGAGACACTGCCCGCGATCGTCGTCTGGACCGCCGACGGCGCCGAGCTGACGGCGCGGCAGCGCGCCGCGGCCACCCGCGCCCTGGCCTCCCTCGCCGGCGCGCCGGGCGTCGTCGGCAAGGTGTCGCCCGCCCTGCCCTCCGAGGACGGCGAGGCCCTGCAAGGAGTCGTCCGGCTGGAGCCCGGCCTCGGCGAGGAACTGCCCACGGCACTCGACCGGATCCGCACGGCCGCCGGACAGGTCCCCGGTGCGACCGTCGAGATCGCGGGCCCCGCCGCCAGCCAGGCCGACCTGTCCGACGCGTTCGCCGGCATCGACGGGCTGCTGCTCGGGGTGGCCCTGCTGACCGTTCTGGTGATCCTGCTGCTCGTCTACCGCAGCCTGCTGCTGCCCCTGGTCATCATGATCGGCGCGGTCTTCGCGCTCGGCCTCGCCTGTGCCGTCGTCTACGTCCTCGCCGACCACGACGTCGTACGCGTCGACGGCCAGGTGCAGGGCATCCTGTCCATCCTCGTCATCGGCGCCGCCACCGACTACGCGCTGCTGCTGACCGCTCGCTACCGCGAGGAACTCGCCGCCCGCGACGACCGGTTCACGGCCGCCAGGGCGGCCCTGCGCCGGTCCTGCGGCGCCATCGTCGCGAGCGCCGGGACCGTGGCGCTCGGCCTGCTGGCCCTGCTGCTGAGCGACCTGACGAACAACAGGGCCCTCGGGCCCGTCGGCGCCATCGGCATCGTCTGCGCCGTACTGAGCACGCTGACCTTCCTGCCGGCCGCGCTGGTCCTCCTCGGTCCCGCCGCCTACTGGCCGGCCAAGCCCCGCTCCGCCGAGGCCGGCGGAGGCGGACACGGCATCTGGCGCCGGGTCGCGGCGCTCGTGGACCGCGCGCCCCGGAAGGTGTGGGCGTCCGCGCTGGCCGCGCTGTTCGTCTGCGCCGCGTTCGCACCGGCGCTCACCGCGCGCGGGGTCCCCCTGGACGAGACCTTCGTCAACGACGCCCCCTCCGTCGCCGCGCAGGAGACCCTCGGCCGTCACTTCCCGGGCGGCTCCGGCAACCCGGCCGTGGTCGTCGCCGACGCGGACCGCCTCCCGCGGGTCACCGCGGCCGCGCGCGGTACCGAGGGCGTCGTCTCGGCCGTGCCGGTCACGGCGAGCGGACGGCCCGGCGGGGGAGACCCGCAGGTCGTCGACGGCAGGGCGCGCCTCGACGTCACGCTGCGGGCCCCCGCGGACAGCGACGCGGCCAAGGACACCGTGGCGCGGCTGCGCGAGGCGGTCCACGCCGTGCCCGGAGCGGACGCGCTGGTCGGCGGCTACACCGCGCAGCAGTACGACACGCAGGACACCGCCGAGCGCGACCGCACGCTCATCGTCCCCGTGGTGCTCGCCATCATCCTGCTCATCCTGACCGGACTGCTCCGCTCGCTGCTGATGCCGGTCCTGCTGGTGGCCACGGTCGCCCTCAACTTCCTCGCCACGCTGGGCGTCTCCGCCCTCGTCTTCCGGCACGGCTTCGGCTTCACCGGCACCGACGCCTCCGTCCCCCTGTACGGCTTCGTGTTCCTGGTGGCCCTCGGCGTCGACTACAACATCTTCCTGATGTCCCGGGTCCGCGAGGAGTCGCTGCGCCACGGGGTGCGCCAGGGCGTGCTGCGCGGACTGGTGGCCACGGGAGGTGTGATCACCTCGGCCGGTGTGGTGCTGGCGGCCACCTTCGCGGCCCTCGGCGTCATCCCGCTGGCCTTCCTCGTCCAGATCGCGTTCATCGTCGCCTTCGGCGTGCTGCTCGACACGCTGGTCGTGCGGTCCCTGCTCGTACCGGCGCTCGTGCGGGACCTCGGGCCCGTCGCGTGGTGGCCCGGCCCGCTCAGCCGCAGGCGCGAAGGCGGCCGACAGGAGTGACATGTCCCGGCGGAACGCGGGCAGCCGGTATGTACGAAGTTGCCAGGCGGAGTCGATGGTGGAGGTGTCTGCCGGTATGGGTGCGAAGGTGTTGGAGCGGTTTCCAGCGGGGTCTCCGCGCGGATCGTGGCCGGCGGAGGAGTACGCCGCCCGCCGCCGGGCCGAGGGTGAGCCCGCCACCGTGGTGATGGACCTCAAGTCGGACGCGTTCCTCGTGGTGGTCCCGGCGCGGGACGACGACCGCGGCTGAGTACGACGTGGGGCAGCGGGGTGAGGGCGTCGCCGCCCCCCGACGAGGAGTGGTCGCGGGCCGGTGCGGGAGCCCGGCCCGTAGCTCGCGGGACGCGGACGCCGCGGGCGTCAGAGCAGCCGCATCGCGAAACTGACGGTCGTCCCGTGGGCGCCGGGCGTGATGGAGAGCCGGTCGGCGACGAGCCGGGTCAGCCACAGTCCGGCGCCCTCCGCGGACGCCTTGGGGGCGTGGGGGAGGTCCGCGAGTACGGCCTCGGTGCAGCCGGGGCCCCGGTCGCTGATCCGGCACTCCAGTTCACCGCCCCGCCGCAGCAGGACCAGCGTCCCGTCCCCGCCGCCGTGCTGGACGGCGTTGGTGGCCACGGCGTCCATGGCGACGACGAAGTCGTCGCGCCGCGGCTCCACGAGCCCGGCCAGCGTCGCGTGCCCCTCCACGAGCACCCGCAGGCGCGGGAGGTCGCCGCTCGCGAACCGGCTGTGCAACAGGACGTCGTGAGGGGTCGGCGCATGCCCGTCACCCGTGTCCAGAGGCATGGGCCGATCACCCGGACACTTCGATGTCGGCCGGTCGCGCACCCAGGCGGCTCAGCAGGGTGGCGTGACGGGCGGAGCAGCGGATCCGCACCCGGTGCCCGGAGTCCCCTTCGAGCAGCCGGACCAGATCCCGCGCGCACCGCACGCTCAGGAACTCGACGCGCCGCAGATCCATCGTGACCGGGACGTCCCCGACGGCGCGGTCCAGGGTGTCCCGCAGCGCCCGGACGAAGTCCGCCCGGGTGGTCAGGTCGGCCTCACCGACCACGTGGAGCGTCCTTCCCGCGTGCAGACATCTCAACTGCCCGATCCGGGTGAGGAGATCACGGGGGTGCGCGTGCCGCATGGTCCGCAGCACGGGCTCCTCGAAGCGGTCCTCGTCGTAGGCGCAGATCTCGCTGTAGAAGCCGTCGGCGAACAGATGCCCCGCCCGCCGCTCCCGGTCCATCATCGCCTCGACGTCGGCCCCGAGGTCCGCCACCCAGCCCATGTCGATGTAGGTGCGCAGTCCGGTGAAGCCTTCGTCCCGCGCGCTGCGGGTCTCCTCGGTGATCCGCTCCCACTGCCGGTCCGCCGTGAACTTCGCCTCCGGCATGATGAGTTGACGCATGCTGCTCAGTGACAGCCGTCCCGTGCGCCGGGCCGTGGCCAGCAGCGGACCGGGCGCCTCCTCGAAGGCCGACCAGACCTGGCTCTCCGCCAGGTGCGGGGGCCCGAAGACGATGACCTTCTCGCCGCGGGCCAGGCCCGCCCACACGAACGCGGACATCACGTCCCGGCCGTGGGTGTCACCCTCGTAGCCGAAGAACGCGTGGTCGCCCGGCCGCATCTGCTGGACCGGAATCGTTCCGGGATGTCGCGTGTTCTCCTCGTGCTCGCTCATGAGCAGGCCCGTTCACCTCCCGACTGCTGTCGCGGTGCTACACAGCGTAGTGGCGGGGGCGGACGCGCAAGGGGGAACGACGAGTTCGGTGCCACGCGCCCGCCGAAGCGGTACGGTGCCCTCACTCCCCTTCTTCCACCTGTCGGTGCGGGCGCGCCGAACCCACGTGCCGGGCCGCCGAGTTCAGGCCGGTGCCCCCGTCGGTCGGTCCGGACGCCTCAGCGACCCGCCCAGCGCGGCGGACCTGCGGACGAACGCCTCGTGCAGGTCGTGGGCCGCGCGCGGGACGGACTCGGCCCGGCGGCGCCGCAGCATCAGCAGGACCCGGGTCGTGTCGTCGTCGAGCGGACGGTAGGTGATCGCGCCGCGCCGCTCCAGCGGGTCGCCGACGACGCTGAAGTCGGGCAGCACCGTGCAGCCGAGGCCCTCGGCGACCATCAGCTTGCCCATCTCGGCGCCGTCGGTCGAGTACGAGAAGACGGGCCCGTGCCCCTCCAGGAGCCGCCGGACGTAGCGGTGCATGACGTAGCCCGAGCGCATCGCGATCAGCGGTTCGTCGAGGAGGGCCGACGCCGGCACGACCGGCAGGGCGGCCAGGGGACTGTCCGGATGCAGACACAACACCGGTCGCCCGCGCAGGAGTTCCGTGCTCTCGAAACCGGCCGGCATGTCGTCGCCGTCGAGGTGGTTGACCAGCCCGAGGTCGAGGCCGCCCTCCGCCAGGGTGCGATGGATGTCGGACTGCTGCGCCCCCACGACCTCCACCTGCGTCATCGGGTGGGCCGCGCGGAACTCCCGCACGGTGGGAATGAGCAGCGGCACCGTCGCCGCGTTCACCGTGCCGACGCGGACCATACGGCTGATGCGGTGCTGCTCGCCCGCCGCGCCCCGCAGCCGGTCCACCGCGTCGAGCACGTTGATGATGTGCGGCAGCAGCTCGCGGCCCTCCGCGCTCATCCGCGCGCCCGAGCGTTTGCGTTCCAGCAGATCGACTCCCAGTTCCCGCTCCAGATTGCGCACCGTCTCGCTCACGCGGGCTGCGAGAGATGGAGTTCCTCGGCGGCCCGGCGCAGGGAACCGAGCCGGGTGACCGCGGCGATGTATTCCAGCTGCTCTGTTCGCACGGCAGCAGAATGCGGGTGGCGCGGCACGGGGTTCAAGGGTTTCCCTGTCACGCCTTCGTGAAATTCGGCGGTCCGGATGACGAGACCGCGCCGCCGTTCCTTGACGGCCTCGACGGGCGGCTGCGACGATCGACGACATGAAGATGCGACTGGACCTCACGCGGCGACGCCATGTCGACCTCGCGCGTGTCTCCAGCTCCTTCTGTTGTCGCGAAGCCTGACGATTCCCGACGGTAGGGTCCCCTTCGCACCGGCGGCCGCCTCACCTCACAGCGGCGTCCGGCCCGGCCCCTTCCACTCGCGCAAGGACCGGCTCCGCCCTTTTCCGCGCGGCGCCGTCTTTTCCTCGTGACCGTCGCGGCTCATGAATTCCGAAGCCGTCCGCATTTCCCCGTGAGAAATGCCGGGCCTCCTTTCGTCATGCCTTCCTCCAGCACGCCGGGAGCATCTCCGTGTCCGCAACAGAACCCGTCCGATTCGCCTACTGGGTGCCGAACGTCAGCGGCGGCCTCGTCACCAGCAAGATCGAACAGCGCACCGACTGGGGCTACGACTACAACCGCGAACTCGCCGTCCTCGCCGAGAACAACGGCTTCGACTACGCCCTCAGCCAGGTCCGCTACATGGCAAGCTACGGCGCCGAGTTCCAGCACGAGTCGACCAGCTTCAGCCTCGCCCTGCTGCTCGCCACCGAGCGGCTGAAGGTCATCGCCGCCGTCCACCCCGGCCTGTGGCACCCCGGTGTCCTCGCCAAGCTCGGCGCCACCGCCGACCACCTCTCCGGCGGCCGCTTCGCGGTCAACGTCGTCAGCGGCTGGTTCAAGGGCGAGTTCACCGCCCTCGGCGAGCCCTGGCTGGAGCACGACGAACGCTACCGCCGCAGCGAGGAGTTCATCCGCGCCCTGCGCTCCGTCTGGACCGAGGACCACGCCGAACTCGCCGGCGACTTCTACCGGCTGCGGGACTTCACCCTCAAGCCCAAACCACTCAACACCCCCGAGCGGCCGCATCCCGAGATCTTCCAGGGCGGCAACTCCACCGCCGCCCGCGCCATGGCGGGCCGCGTCTCCGACTGGTACTTCTCCAACGGCAAGGACTTCGAAGGCGTCACCGAGCAGATCGCGGACGTGCACAAGGCAGCGACCGAAGTCGGGCGCACGCCGCCGAAGTTCGGCCTCAACGGCTTCCTGATCGCCCGGGACACCGAGGCCGAGGCGCGCGAGACCCTCCGTGAGATCGTCGCCCGCGCCGACACCGAGGCCGTCGAGGGCTTCGGGGCCGCCGTGCGGCAGGCCGGAGCGTCCACCGCCGACGGCAAGGGCATGTGGCAGGACTCCGCCTTCGAGGACCTCGTGCAGTACAACGACGGCTTCCGCACCGGGCTGATCGGCACGCCCGAGCAGGTCGCCGAGCGGATCGTCGCCTACAAGCGCCTCGGTGTCGACCTCCTCCTCCTCGGCTTCCTGCACTACCACGAGGAGGTCGAGTACTTCGGCCGCCGGGTGCTGCCGCTCGTACGCGAGCTGGAGAGCCGGCTCCCCGACGGCGAGGCCGCGTCCGCCCCCTCGCACGCCTGACATCCACCGACCTCCGCTCACGAAAGAGGGCCCCATGGCCACCGTCCTGTCCGTCTCCGGCAGTCCCTCTGCCTCCTCCCGCACCGCGAAGCTGCTGCGCCATCTCGACGCCCGGCTGGCCGCCCAGGGACACGAGGTGATCCCGCTCGACATCCGTACGATCCCCGCCGAGGCCCTGCTCGGCGCGGACTTCAGGCACCCGGCCATCGTCGGGGCGACCGCGCTCTTCGCGCGCGCCGACGGGGTCGTGGTCGGCACACCCGTCTACAAGGCCGCCTACTCCGGTGTGCTGAAGGCCCTGCTCGACCTGCTCCCGCAGTACGCGCTCACCGGCAAGACGGTCCTCCCGCTCGCCACCGGCGGCAGTACGGCACACGTCCTCGCCCTCGACTACGCGCTCCGCCCCGTCCTCAGCTCCATGGGCGCCGCGCACATCGTCCAGGGCTGGTTCACCCTCGACAAGGACATCACCACGGGGGAGGACGGCCAGATCTCCGTGGCGCCCGCGGCCGCCGAGGCCCTCACCCAGGTCGTCGACCAGTTCGCGGCGGCCCTCGGCCGTACGCCCCTGCTGGCCGCGGCGGGCTGACCCCCGTGTCCGTCCCCGTGATCGCCGACGACGCCGAGGCACTGGCGGTGGCCGCCTCGCTCGCGGAGGAGTTCCGCGCCGGTGCCTCGGCGCGGGACCGTGAACGGCGGTTGCCGCACGCCGAGTTGGAGCGGCTCTCCGTCTCGGGACTGCTCGCCGTCACCGTGCCGGCCGAGCACGGCGGGGCGGACGTCCGCCAGGAGACCCTCGCGGAGGTCTTCCGCCTGCTGGCTTCGGCCGACGCCAGCCTGGCCCAGATCCCGCAGAGCCACTTCGTCTATGTCAATGTGATCCGCCGTCAGGGCACGTTCGAGCAGCGGAAGTTCTTCTTCGCCGAGGTGCTGGCCGGGCGGCGCTTCGGTAACGCCCAGTCGGAGGCGGGCACCCGGCACGTCCAGGACATCCGCACCCGGCTGGAACCGGCCCCCGACGGCTCCTACGTCCTGACCGGCGTCAAGCACTACTCCACCGGCGCGCTCTTCGCCGACTGGATCCCGGTCCTCGCCCGCGCCGAGGACGACGACCTGCACGTGGCGTACGTCCCGCGCGAGGCGCCGGGGGTAACCGTGGTGGACGACTGGGACGGCATGGGCCAGCGCACGACGGCCAGCGGCACCGTCCGGCTGGACGCCGTGCCCGTGCCCGCTGACCGGGTGGTGCCGCACCACCTCACCTTTCGCGGACCGCAACTCCACGGAGCGGTGGCCCAGTTGCTGCACGCCGCCATCGACACCGGCATCGCGGCGGGCGCGCTCGCCGAGGCGGTGTCCTTCGTCCGCACCAGCAGCAGGCCCTGGTTCGAGAGCGGTGCCGACAGCGCCGCGGAGGATCCGCTGCTGATCCAGCGGATCGGTGAACTGGCCGTCCAGGTAAGGGCTTCCGAAGCGCTCCTGTCCGCCGCGGCGCGCGCGGTCGACACGGCCCGGGCCGGGCTCACCGACGCGTCGGCGGCCGAGGCCTCGGTCGCGGTGGCCGCCGCGAAGGCGCACGCGGCCGCCACCGCCGTGGAGGTCGCGGGAGCCGTCTTCGAAGTGTCCGGAACCCGTTCCGCCCTCGACTCCCTGAACCTGCACCGTCATTGGCGGGACGCCCGCACCCACACGTTGCACGACCCGGCCCGCTGGAAGATCCAGCACATCGGCCGGTACGTGCTCAACGGAACCCTTCCCCCGCGTCACGGACTCCTCTGAGTCCCCCACGATCGGAGACCCCCGTGCCCCTCACCTTCCACTGGTTCCTGCCCACCAACGGAGACAGCCGGCATGTCGTCGGCGGTGGCCACGGCACCCCGGCCACCGCCTCCGGCCGGGACCGGCCGCCGACCGTCGGCTATCTGAGCCAGATCGCGCGCGCCGCCGAGGACCTGGGATTCGTCGGGGCACTCACCCCCACCGGCGCCTGGTGCGAGGACGCCTGGCTCACCACCGCGATGGTCAGCCAGCACACCGAGCGGCTGAAGTTCCTGGTCGCCTTCCGGCCCGGCTTCGTGTCCCCGACGCTCGCCGCGCAGATGGCGTCCACCTTCCAGCGGCAGACCGGCGGCCGGCTCCTGCTCAACGTGGTCACCGGCGGCGAGAGCCACGAGCAGCGGGCCTACGGCGACTTCCTCGACAAGGACGCCCGCTACCGCCGTACCGGCGAGTTCCTGCAGATCGTGCGCGACCTGTGGGAGGGCAAGACCGTCGACCTGTCCGGCGAGCACCTGAAGGTCGAGGACGCCCGCCTCGCCCGGGTGCCCGACCCGGTCCCCGAGATCTACTTCGGAGGCTCCTCTCCCGTGGCCGGCGAGGTCGCCGCGCGGCACGTGGACGTCTACCTCACCTGGGGCGAGCCGCCCGCCCAGGTCGCAGAGAAGATCCGGTGGGTCCGTGGCCTGGCCGAGAAGGAGGGGCGCCGGGTGCGCTTCGGTATCCGGCTGCACGTCATCACGCGCGACACCTCGGAGCGGGCCTGGGCCGAGGCGCGACAGCTGCTCGACGGGTTCGACCCGGAGACGGTGAGGTCGGTGCAGGCAGGACTCGCCCGCAGCGAGTCCGAGGGCCAGCGGCGGATGCTCGCCCTGCACGGCGGCGGACGGGACGCTTTGGAGATCCACCCGAACCTGTGGGCCGGGATCGGCCTGGTCCGGGGCGGCGCGGGCACCGCACTCGTCGGCAGCCACGACGAGGTCGCGGAGCGCATCGTCGAGTACCACCGCCTGGGCATCGACGAGTTCGTGCTGTCCGGCTACCCGCACCTCGAAGAGGCGTACTGGTTCGGAGAGGGCGTACTCCCGCGCCTGGCGTCCCAGGGCCTCTGGCACCACCCGTCCGCCCCGTCCCCGACCCCCACGTCCCAGGTGCCTTTCACGAGCTAGTGTCCTGGGCACGGCCACGGCATCGACCGCTCAGGGGAGCCGCTTCAGGGAGCCCTGCTCCAGCATCCTGTTCCCGCCCCCTGAGAGGCGTGCGCCTGGGCCCGACGGGCGCACAGCCTGGCACTCGCGTACAGGGATCCGAAGTCAGCGTCGAGACCGTCCTGGTCCGGGCGAGGCGCACCACCTCGCCGTCACCGGGACGTTTCCCGGATCACGGCAAGGAGCGCCCGGTCAGTCGGGAGACCGTCGGCGTCGAAGGCGCGGTGGCGACCGAGGTGTTCGATTCGTCCGCCGGTGCAGGTCGTCTGCAGGTACTCCGTGAGCCAGACGTCAGGCGTCGGCACCATCCGCGGTAGTCCGAACGACTCGGGCATCTCGTTCTCGCCGCTGTCGAAGAACATCACCTTGCCGGTCCGGGCCCAGAGCCCTCGAAGCAGGTCGGTGGCGGCTTCAAGACCCAGCCCCCGCACCAGGTGATGCCAAACGGACAACAGGAGGGTGCAGTCGGTCGCCGGAAGAAGGGCGAGTGTGTCGGGGCGAAGCTCGAGGTCCATCACCGCGACGTTGTCCAGCTGGTTCCGTCGTACGGCTGTCATCGCTGTCCGAACGCTTTTCGGATCCGACTCCAGTGCCACGGAGGGTATCCCGCGCTTGGCGAGCTTGATCGGGAAATAGCCGACGTTTGCGCCTACGTCCATTGCGCTCTCCACCCCGAGCCGCTCGACGACCGGCTCCATCGCCGCCCATCGCGACCCGGTACCGACCGATCGCTTGGCCTTCCGCACGGGTATGCCTGGGACCGGCTGGTAGATGCCATCGGGCAGTGCGTCGAGCTTGAGGCGGACCAGATCGATCGCGTCGTCGAGCTTGCGACGCATGCTGCGCAACAGTCGAACCGAGGGGAATCGCTGATGGAGGCGCACCATCCGCGTGGAACTCTGAGTTCGGTCCAATTGGTCCACGGGTACCTCTATCGACTGGCGATATTATTCCGGTCGCTAGTATTCCTGACTTAAAGTGATAATACCTTTCACCTTGGCGTTCCGCAATTTGGCGTAGAGGGAGAGACCGGGGGTTGCGTTCGCCCCGGCGCCGACCGCGGCGGCGGCTTGTCGCTGCCGCTCGTGAGGATCCACCAGGCCACTTGCCCCCTCCGTCGGGAGCCACGCGGCCGGAGCGTGACCAAGGTGCGGCCTGCTGAGTGATGGAGAACGCGTCGAGCCAGGTGGCAGCGCTTGGTCGGCGGGAGTGACGGAGCGCTGATTACCTGGATCCCGGCCTGCTCGGAATTCTAATTGCGCCACTGATTCCTATGACGATGCCAGTCGACCTTACGAACTCGACAATTCCGGCGGGATCGTCGTGCCGGAACACCGACGTGGTTGGCCCTCCCGTCTGATCGCCCAAGATGCCGGCCCTCCGAGTGGGGCATCGGAGTTCCTTTCGCTGCAAAGGCCCCCGGAATGGACGTCCGGCACCCGATCCCACCGAGATGCCCGGCCCGGATGCCCCGCCTAGCATCGGTGGTGGGCACGTGGGTCCTCGGTCCGCGAGCGTCGTCCTCGCGGGACCCTTGCGCCGGGCGGGAGAGGCCCGTGAACGCACCTGCTGAGCTCGTGATCGACACTCCGGCCGGTCTCGCGCACATCACCACACCGGCTCCACGCGCCGTCTGGTGGGAGTTGGCGGGCAAGGATCCGGACACCAACCCCAGTCAGACTCCACTCTGGCTGGACTGCCTGTGCGCCACAGGGCCGTACCGGGACGCGAGCCGCCTCTACGAGTTCGAGCGAGGCCGACGCCTCGTGCTCCCCATGGTCGCCAGAAGACACCGCCCGCGGATCCTGGGCGTGGAGGAGTCCTGGCCTGCCCAATGGGGCATAGGAGGGCCGGTGTGCGCGGAAAGCGTGAGTCCGGCGGAGGCACGTGCGGTCCTCGCGGACCTCGCGCGGCTGCGCGCGCTCCGGGTCGGTGTGCGGCTGCGGCCGACGGGCCAGGCCGCATGGGCGAACGCCGCGACCGGCTTCGATCTCGAGCCCCACATGACGCAGATGGTGAATCTCGACGGTGGCTTCGGCACCGTCTGGGAGGAGCGTTTCGGACGTCGCAGGCGGCGGGACATCCGACGGGCCGAGCGCTCGGAGATGGACGTCGAGGTGGATCGCGGCGGCCGGCTGGTTCCTGCCTTCTACCACCTGTACCGGAAGTCGATCGTGCGCTGGGCCGAACAGCAGCACGAACCGCTGGCATTGGCCCGCTGGCGCAGAACGCGGGAGTTCCCTCTGAGCCGGCTGGAAGAGGTGGCTGCCCGGTTCGGTGACCGGTGTGCGATCTGGATGGCCTGGCGCGCCGGTGAGCCAGCCGGGGCGTGCATCGTCCTGCGCCACGGTGGTCACGCCAAGATGTGGCGCAGCGCTATGGACCGCGAACTGGCGCATCCGGTGCGCGCCATCCCCCTGCTCTACGGGCTGGCGATCGAGGACGCATGCGAGGCCGCCTGCCGGACGTTCGACATGGGAGAGTCCGTCCCGCAGTCCTCGCTCGCCGAGTTCAAGGCGGGGTTCGGCGCGGAGTGCTTCCACTCTCCGCGGCTCCTCCGGGAACGGCTTCCCGTCTCGGCCGCCGATCGCCGGCTGCGGACGGCCGTCAAACGCCTGATTCGCTTTCAGGACCCCTAAGGTCTCCTCCCTCCCGTGGTCACCCCACGTCGACGGGTTCCGCATCGTCGCTGTGATGAAGGGGTTTCAGGCCGTAGGCGTCCAACATCATGCCCAGCAGTCCGAAGTGACTGTTCGGTTGGGCATGGTCGCCCTGCCGGACATGTTCACCCACCAGGATGGTGGGGACATGGTTGGGTCCTTTCGCATCGTCCTCGTCCCAGGTGACGACCAGCAGACTGTTGTGGGTCATCGCCCATTCGGCGTAGCCGCCGAGATTGTTCCGCAGCCAGGTGTCCGCCTGCCGCACACCGCCGTCGTGCATGTCGTGTTCGAGGTCCGGGACGACGAACGCGACCGTCGGCAGATCCGTGAAGTCGCGAGGGAACGCGGTCCACGGGCGGTTGGCGGACGCGGGAAGGTTGTCGAAGTTCACCCACGGGTTGTGCCTGCGCACGTAGGCGCCGTCGGCGCAGCCGGTGAACCCGACGCGCGGCATGCTCTGCGCATAGCCCACGAAGGTGTGGCCGGCTTGGAGGAGTTGAGAGCCGAGATTCCGCGACGTGAGTCTGTGCGGGCAGGAATCGTCGTCGACCCCCAGGAAGGAGCCCGAGAAGAGCGCCAGGTAATTGGGCTGACTGGGGTGGGTGAGTGCGTAGAACTGGGTGAGGGAGGCCCCCTGCCGGGTCAGTTGGTTGAGGTACGGGGCCTCCGCGCTTCCGATGACGGCGCCGTACGGCTGATCCTCCTCGATCACCACGACGATGTGGTCCGGCCGGGGAAGCCCGGTTCGACCCGGTGAGTCGTCACAGCCCGCAGTGGTCAGGAGCGACGCCATCACGGCCGCCCATGCGAGGAGTTTTCTCGCCGAACGGCGTCCCGGCCCCAGTCCTACGCCTCTCACCTGTGGCTTCACCGCTCTCTGTCCGGGGGCCGTTTCGACGCGCGCCGCGCGCGACCGCCGCGAACCGCCACTTGCAGCAATCGGAAATACCGTCACAATCGGTATTGATACCTCTTCCTGGTCGACATCCAGCGCTGATCTGGACCGACAAGCGGGGGTGCCGACGGACGTGTCGCCTACGGCCGTCGTAACAGGGCGGGAGACCGACAGGCCGGAACCGGAAGGTGCCACATGCGTCGAGTCAACGCCTCCGTCGGCCGTGGGAGGACGGCCGGTCCCCTCGAGGAGTCGGCGTTCAGCGTCCTGAGAGGCGTCGTGGGAGTACCGGTTCCCCGGGAGACTTCTTCATGGGCAAGCTCCAGACGCTGACAGGCGGGCGCGTGGCGTCCTTCACCAACGCCGCGGTCCGGCGGCCCGGTGCCGCCGGGGAGCGGCGCCCCTCCGACCGGACCACGGCGCTCCAGTGGGCGACGCGCCTGATCCTTCCCGCTGCTCTCGCCCTCTGGCTGCTGTCCCTGCGCCACGTGGATCTCGCCGGGATGCGCGACTACGGTCTGCTGCAGGTGCTGCCGGTCCTCTTCTGGGTCGCCGTCGGCCTGCTCACCCTCGGCTTCTGCCTGGCGCTGACCGGCCGACGAACCGGCGGTGGATGGTTCGCGGGCTACGTCCTGGGGCTGATCGCGGTCATCCACGCGACCCCCACACTGCTCTATCCGACACTTCGCTACAGCTGGGCATGGAAACACGTCGCGGTCGTCGACGCGGTGATCCGCAACCGCGGTGAGGTACCCAACGCGGACAAGCTCGCCCTTTACAACCAATGGCCCGGATTCTTCGACCTCAACGCGTTCTTCGTGCAGGCCGCTGGTCTGGACTCGGCGCTCGGCTACGCGATCTGGACCCCGCCCGTCTTCAACGCCGTGCTGCTTGCTCCCTTGCTGCTGCTCTACCGGACCGTGACCCGCGACCGCCGGCTGATCTGGGGGGCGGCCTGGGTCTACTACTCGTGTTCCTGGGTGGGGCAGGACTACTTCGCCCCCCAGGCCTTCGCGTTCCTGCTCTTCGTGACGGTGATCGCCCTGATCATGGGACAGTTGCCCACCTCCGCGCTGTACGGTGCGGACGGCATCCACAAGGACCGATGGCCTGTGGGCCGATTCGTGCTGGTCATGGTGATCGCAGCCGTCATCGTGTCCTCGCACCCGCTGACACCACTCATGCTCATCAGCGCACTGGTGGTGCTGTCGCTTCCGCGGCGCAACCGACGGGCCGTACTGCCCGCCCTGGCCGGTACGGTCCTGCTCACCGTGGCCTGGGACGCCACCGTCGCCCGCCCCTACATCTCGGCGAACCTGAACGACTTCCTGGGCGCGCTGCTGAAGCCCGACACCAATGTCGTCTCGGGGCTGGCCGCCCTCGGCACCGCGGCCCCGGGCCACGTCGTGGTGGCGTGGGTCGACCGGAGTCTGTCCGCCACGGTCTTCCTGCTGGCGGGCATCGCTTTCCTGACCCGCCCCTGGGTCCGCCGCACCGGCCTGCCCCTTCTCGTCGTCGCTCCGCTTCCGGTCCTGGCGGCGAATGCCTACGGCGGAGAGATGATCTTTCGCGCCTATCTCTTCGCACTGCCTGCGGCCTCGTTCCTGATCGCGGCCCTCCTCCGCAAGCCGGGCCTTCGGCCGCGCCTTCATGTGCCGGCCGTCTATCCCGTGCTGCTCGTCCTCCTCGCGGGACTCATGTTCGGTTACTACGGCAAGGAATCGGCGAACTACTTCACGAAGGACGAGGTGGCTGCCGGACGTTTCGTCGCGGCCACCTCGCCGCCCGGATCCACGATCGTCTCCCTCACGTCGGCCGTGCCCGGCCTGTACCTGCACTACGACCAGAACGCCCAGGTGCAGTTGGACGAGCAGGACATCGGCGACCGACGGCGCCTGGTGAAGGATCCGGTGAAGGGCTTGGCGGGCTTCGTCCAGCGGGCCACCCCGCAACAGCCCGCGTACATCATCCTGAGCCGGGCCCAGGCGGCCGACATCTACCAAAGAGGAGCTCTGCCCGCCAATACATTGCTGCGCCTGGAATCGGCCCTGTCGAAGAACCGGGACTACATCCCCGTCTTCCGCGGCAAGGACGTGGTGGTCTACCGGTATCAGGGCGCGAAGGGCGGAACGGGACGATGACCTCTCTGCGGCTGGGACTCGCGCTGTCCGGCTGGGCGGCTCTGGCGGTGGTCACCTTCCTGCCGGACGCCCTGATCCTGCGCGTCGTGGTGACGACGGCGTTCTTGATCGCCTGTCCCGGGCTGGCCGCCTCCCGTCGGGCCCGGGCGGGCACCGTGGGCGCCACGGACCGCACGGCGGTTCTGGAGGGGGGTGTCCTTGCCGTGACGGTCAGCTTGTCGATGGCGGTGCTCGTCGCGGTGCCCCTGTTCCTGAGCGACGCGTTCACCGTCACCCGGGCGCTGCTCGCGCTCGCCGCCGCCACAACCGTCCTGGCCCTGATGACGTGGCCGGGCGGACATCGGCGCCGGGCACCGCGAGTCACTCCGGACGCGGACCCAGGGACGGCTGACCCCGGCCGGCCGGAGCTGCCGGCCTCGGACTGAGGCGCCGCTGCGACCTCGCCGAGGTGCCGCAGGCGTTCACGTGAGGCGTCGCCGCGGTCCCGTAGGCCCGAAACACCCGCTCAGCCCCCGCCTGCCCGGCGGGGGCGGTTTTCGAGCCCTCTCTCCTGTTCGCTTGACTCCACTCGCAAATCGGGCGAATGTGTACATATACGTTGTAAATATATGTTGTAGGTGTCACTCGGAGACGCATGATCATGTACAACGAACCGATCACCAGTAGCGACCGGGAAGCCGGGGCACAGGCCGCCGTCAGCCTGGTCATCCCTGCCCTCAACGAGGCGCGCAACATCGCGTGGGTATTCGAGCAGATCCCGGCCTGCGTGGACGAGGTCATCCTCGTCGACGGCGACTCCACCGACGCCACGATCCCCATGGCGCAGTACTGCCTGCCGACCGTGCACAGTGTGCGACAGAGCGGCCGTGGCAAGGGCAATGCGCTGCGTACCGGCTTCCTCGAGGCCAAGGGCGACTACGTGGTGATGATGGACGCCGACGGCAGCATGTCCCCCGCGGAGATCCCCCACTTCGTGCACTTCCTCGACCACGGCTACGACTTCGTCAAGGGCTCGAGATTCGTCGCGGGCGGTGGCTCGCTCGACCTCACCCCCATCCGCAAGATGGGCAACCACGCGCTCCTGATCGCCACCAACCGGCTGTACCACGCCCGCCTGACCGATCTGTGCTACGGCTTCTGCGCCTTCCGCCGCAGTTTCCTCGACCAGCTCGACCTGCATGCCGCGGGCTTCGAAATCGAGGCCGAGATGATCGTGCACGCCCTGCGCTCCGGCCTGCGCATCGCCGAGGTCCCCAGTCTGGAACTGCCCCGGCGCAGCGGCTGCTCGAACCTCCACGCCATATCCGACGGACGCCGGGTACTCCGCACCCTGTTCGCGGAACGGCCGGGCGCCCGGCCCTCCGCCGCTCGCGCCGAGAGGAGCTCGGCGTGAAGTCCGCCCCGGTCCGCTCCCCTCTCCTCCGGCCCCCGGTGCCAGTGGTGGACATCGATCTGGCCCGTCCCGGCGAGTTCCGGCTGCCCGGTGACCGGGGCCAGGTCCAGCCACAAGGACAGGCCCGGGCACTCGTACGAATGCACGGTCGTCCCCTGGGCATGGTCAGCGCCGCGGACACCTCCGGACCCGACGGCCTGTGGCGGGCGCTGGCCGGCGCAGCGCACGTGGAACTGGCAGGGCAGCTCGCGCGGCACCGCGCCGAGGACCGGACCGGACCGGACGACGGTGCCACGGAAGAACAGTGGCGGGCGGACCGACCCCAGGCACTCGACCGGACACCCGTCATCAGCGTGATCGTGGCCACCCGTGACCGGCCGGAGAAACTGCGACGCTGCCTGCAAACGCTGCTGCGCTCGCAGTACCCCGAGTTCGAGATCATCGTGGTCGACAACGCCCCAGCCGACGGTGCGACCGAAGCCCTGGTCCGCAGGGACTTCACCGGACGGGTCCGCTACGTCCACGACCCCGTCGCCGGGCTGGCGCGTGCCCACAACCTGGGGCTCGCCAAGGCGCGCGGATCCGTCGTCGCCTTCACGGACGACGACACGCTCGTCGACCCCGGATGGCTGTCGGCGCTGGCCGAGACCTTCGCACGGGACACGCGGATCGGCTGTGTCACCGGACTGATCGTGCCCGCCGAACTGGAGACCCCGGCCCAGAACGCCCTCGAACTGCAGGGTGGTTTCGCGAAAGGGTACGTGGCGCGCAGCTGGTCACTGATCGATCCGCCGGCGGACCCGCTGTTCCCCTTCACTGCCGGACGCTTCGGCTCGGGCGCCAACATGGCATTCCGTACCGACGTGCTCCGCGCCCTGGGCGGCTTCGACCCCGCGACCGGCGCCGGGACCCCAGGCCGGGGTGGTGACGATCTGCTCGCCTTCTTCGAGATCCTGACGGCCGGTCACACCCTCACCTACCAGCCGAGTGCCATCGTCTGGCACTGCCATCGCCGCACACGGGACGCCATAGCCGCTCAGGCGTTCGGCTACGGTGCCGGCCTCGGTGCCTATCTCACCGGCGCGCTGCTGAGGAACCCGCGTCTGCTGCCCGCACTGCTGCGGCGGCTGCCCCGCGGCATCCGCTACGCCATGACCAGATCGCGCGACCGCGGCGCCCATCCCGAGGCCGAGTGGTCCCGGCGCTTGGCGCTCCTGGAAGCACGGGGGATGGTCTACGGCCCCTGCGGGTACCTCCGCGGACGGCTCACGGGCGCTGACGCGGGAAGCTGATGGTGAGCGCCTTGGGAACCAGCCCGATCGCCGACTCGGCCGCGAGACGCGCCGGAATGCGACGACGCCCCCTGGGCATGCTGCGCGCCGGTATCGGCGCCGCGCTCCCGCGGGAGCGCGTACTGCGCACGGGACACGTCCTCGCGTTCAGTTCCCTCATAAACGCCGCCTTCGGCTTCTTCTTCTGGATCTTCGCGACGCACCTGTACGACGAGCGGACCGTGGGCCTGAGCTCCTCGGCACTCGCCGCGTCCCTCCTGCTCACAGGCATCGGGCAGCTCAACCTCAACGACTTCCTGGTGCGGTTCGTACCGACCGCCGGCCGCCGTACCCGCCGACTCGTCCTCACCTGCTACGCGACCAGCATGTCCTTCAGCGTGGTGGTGGCCGTGGCATTCCTCGCGCTGGTACCGGTGGTCGCGCCGAGGCTCAGTTTCCTCCTGTCCCCGGTCACCGCGATCTGCTTCGTGGTGGCCACGGCGGGCTACGCCGTGTTCGTCCTGCAGGACGGCGCGCTCACCGCGGTCCGTCTGCCGGGCTGGGTCGTGGGCGAGAACCTGATCTTCGCCCTCGCGAAGATCCTGCTACTCGCTCTGGGCGCCGCCCTGGGCCTCTTCTCGGGGATCCTGCTGTCGTGGGCCGGAGCTCTCGTGATCTCGCTGATCGTGGCCAACTCCGTTCTGATACGCAGGGGGATTCCCCGCCACGAGCGGGAAAGGCAAACCGTGCCACCACCGCCCCGCATGCTCGGCTACGCCGCGGCCGACTGGTTCGGCGCCCTGTTCCGGGTAGCCGCGTACACCCTGGTCCCGCTGATCGTGCTGAACAAGCTCGGCGCCGAACAGAGCGCCTACTTCGCGGTGGCCTGGAGCCTCGCCTATGTGCCCTATCTGCTCGCCCGCAACATGGGGACGTCGCTGCTCGCGGAGTCAGTGCGCGGGCCCGAACGACTCGTGGAGCAGTCCCTGCGCGTCCTGCGCCACTCGGGTCTGCTGCTCGGCGGAGTCACGGTCGTCCTGGTCGCCGCGGCTCCACAGATCCTGTCGCTCTTCGGTGCCGCGTACGCGGCCGAGGGAACCACGCTGCTGCGGATGCTGGCCCTGTCCGCCCTGCCGAACCTGCTGCTGAGCGTGGCCATTGACGTGGCCCGGGCGCGGCGGCGCCTGCGCTGGGCGGTGGCGCTGCAGGCGGCGATGTGCGTCCTGGTGCTCGGGCTCACCCCGCTGCTGCTCACGGAGTTCGGTGTCGTGGGCGCAGGCATCGCCTGGCTCGTCACCCAGTGCGTGATCGCCGTCTTCCTGCTCGTTTCCTGGTCCCGCTGGCTCGTCCCCGTCGCTGAAGGGTCATCATGAACAGCGCACTTCCAACCGGTCGCACCGTCCCCACCCTGTCGGTCGTCATCTGCGCCTACACCCTCGACCGGTGGGACGACCTGCGGGCCGCGATCGGGTCGGTACTGGTCCAGGACCCGCCGGCCGACGAGGTCGTGCTGGTGGTGGACCACAACCAGGACCTCCTGGAGCGGGCCGCGCGGGAGCTGTCCGGCGTCCGAGTGGTGCGCAACCAGAGGCGGCGCGGTCTGTCCGGGGGCCGCAACACCGGAGTGGCGGTCTCAGGTGCCGAGGTGGTTGCTTTCCTCGACGACGACGCCACCGCGGAACCGGGCTGGACGGGCCGCCTGCTGGCCCCCTACGGCGATCCCCGCGTCATGGGCGTCGGCGGGTTCGTCCGGCCGCGGTGGGCCTCCCGGCGACCGGTGTGGTTCCCGCCTGAATTCGACTGGGTGGTGGGCTGCTCCTACCGGGGACAGCCCCGACAGGCCGCCCGCGTCCGCAACTTCATCGGCGCCAACATGTCCTTCCGCCGGAGGGAACTCATCGCGGTGGGCGGCTTCCTCGACGCACTCGGACGCGTGGGCAGCCGTCCGGTGGCGAGCTGCGACGAGACCGACCTGTGTCTGCGGATCGCCGCCCGCAGCCCGCAGGCCGTCCTGATGTACGAACCTGCCGCCGAGGTACGGCACCGGGTCCCCGAGTCCCGCGCCAGCTGGGCCTACTTCCGCAACCGCTGCTACATCGAAGGGCTGTCCAAGGCGCTCGTAGCACGGCGCTGCGGCAGCGGACCGGCGCTGGCCAGCGAGCGCGCGTACGTGCGGTCGACCATCCCCAGGGCCCTCGCCCGCAACCTGACCGGGATCCGGCGCCCCGGCGCGCTGCGCACGATCGGGGCGCTGTCCGGGGGTGTGTGCGCTACCGTCGCCGGTTACCTCGTCGGATCGGTCCGGCCGCTGGGTTCCCAGGACCTCTCCCGGAGGCAGGAAGCAGCGAAGTCACCCGCGACGGCCGGCTCATGAGCGGGGTACCCGTCTTCCTCTATCACGCGGTGTCGAACGACTCGCCGCGCTGGCTGGCGCAGTTCACGGTGAGTCCCCGCACGTTCGTGGAGCACCTGGACATGATCGCCGACAGCGGACTGCGCGTGATCCCCTTGCGGCAGCTGGTCGCGGCACTGCTCGGCGGCCCTCCGGTGCCACCTCGGTCGGCGGTCCTCACCTTCGACGACGGATACGCGGACTTCGCCTCCACCGTGGCTCCGCTGCTCGCCGCACGGGGACTCGGCTCGACCCTGTACGTGACCACAGGCGCCCTCACCACCGCTGGACGGCCGTCGGGCGGCGGGCCGTTCCCGTCCGCGGCGACGCTCAGCTGGGCCCAGGTCAGGGAACTGGACACGGCGGGGGTCGAGATCGGTGGACACACCCTTACCCATCCGCAACTGGACACGTTGCCCCCGACATCGGTGCGGGAGGAGGTGGCCGGCTGCAAGCAGCGGATCGAGGACGAGCTCGGGCACCGTGTCGACTCCTTCGCCTACCCACACGGCTATTCCAGCCCGCGCGTTCGCGCGCTGGTACGGGAGGCCGGCTGGATCTCGGCCGCCGCCATCCGCTCGACGTCGGCCTTTAGTTCGGAGAGGGACGATCCGCTGCAGTTCGCCCGGCTCATGGTCCGGGCGGACACGGGTCGGGACCGTTTCGCGCTCTGGACCAGAGGTGGGGGAGCCCCCGTGGCCCCCTTCCCCGAGGGACTGCGGACCAAGGGCTGGCGGGCCTACCGCCGGGCGAGAGCGGCGACCGGTCGGCCGTATCGGGCGATACCCGCGTGACCATCGACCGGGCGCCGCAGTCGCACGGACCGCTGACGGCGTGTCAACGCTGCCAAATTCGAACGAAGTCCACGAGCATGCGCGCCGAGACGCTGTCCGCGGACGGCGCGTAGGGCAGGCCGACGGCCAGGTTGAGGATGACCTCCATGGGCACGTGGGGAATACGTTCCGGGTCGGTCACCCGGAACCGTTCGACCCCATCCACGTACCAGACGAGTCTGTCCTTCTCCCAGAGCACCGCGAAGACGTGGAAGCCCTCGGCGAACCCGGCCGCGGTGAAGGTCCCCCTCTGCTTCCTCTTGGCGCCCTCGGCGTTCCGCCAGTGCACGAACATCGCCAGCTGATTCGGTGAGCCGAGGAACTCCATGATGTCGATCTCGGGTGGGGTGTAGCGGCTCGCGGGCATCATCCAGAACTCCGGTGCCATCCCGGCCTGCGCCGGGATGTGGATCGCCGCCTCGAAGTAGCCGTAGGTGAAGGTCTCTCGTGGCTGGGCGTACCAGTTGTCCCGGCCGGTGGAGATCATGCCGGACGCCCAGGGGTAGACCTTTCCGTCGCTGCCTGGCGTGGCCCTGCGCTGGGCGGTGAGGGTCAGCTTCCCCCCGCTCACGGCGACCTGACCGGGCTGGTACCACTCCAGTTCGTTGTTGCTGCTGATGGTGCAGCCGCGCTCGTTCCAGTCGTAGCACGTGGTCCAGCGGTCCGTGGCGAGACGGGAGCCGTCGAACTCGTCGTGGAAGGCCATGCGCCAGTCGCCGGGTACCGGAGGCCGCGGCACCTCCGCTCCGGGCGTCGAAGTGCAGCCGCCGCATGCCACCGACAACAACATGAGCACTCCGAGCACCACACCCCGTGACGTCATGGACGGGTGCGCATCCCGGCCGCGACGGCGCCGGCCACTCGGCGCGCGGCGAAACCACTGCTCGCGACGAACCGCAACACGGGGCCGAAGGCGCAAGCGGCAGCCAGTTTCGTCTCGCGCGGCGCCGAGGCGGGTCACGGCCGCGTACCGGCCCAGCGGGCGCATTCGTCGACCACGGGTGCGACCGTGTGCGTGAGCCAGCCGTAGCTGCGGCCGAACCTCGGAGACTTGCGGACGTTGTTCGCCACATGCCACAGCCAGCTCAGCAGGGGAATGGCCACCGGGTCGGCGACACCGTGGTCCGGGTTCAGTCCGGCCAGGGCGAGCAGGGCACGGTCGGCGTCCGGTACCCGGCCGGCGCGCAGCGTATCGGCGACCAGGCCACCCAGCGGGCGGCCGGTCACGGTACTGCGCAAGGCCATGACGAAGGAGTAGGCGTCTATCTCGCACGGCCCGTCGGCGCGGCCGCTGCTCCAGTCGAAGACACCGGTGACCTGGAGGGGGTCGCCGTCGAGCAGCACGTTGCCGGGGTGGTAGTCGCCATGGGTCCAGCCCTCGGTCAGCACAGCTCCGGCCAGGGCCGCGTCCAGCCGGTGGCGCAGGGTCTCGAATCCGGCCGCTCGCCGACCGGACCGGTAGAGAGGCATTCCGGCGGAGAGGGCGGTCAGCTGCGACTCGCACCAGGCCGGGATACGGTCGGCCGCTTTGCGGCCACGGCCGGTGGCGGCCCGCAGCTCGGCCAGCAGCCGCATGGCGGGAGCTGCGACGGCGAACGGGTCCTCTGGGGCGTCCAGGATCAGTCGTTCAGCCGGAATGCCCGGGAGCCGGCTCTGGGCAACGGTTCCCGAGGGTTCGGAAGAGCCGGCGAGCCGGGGCAGGAGAGGACGCCAGGGAGCGAGTCGGTTGTCGGCCTCGAGTTCTTGCAGGACTTCCCGCTCTCGCGCCATGACGTGGGCCCCGGCCTCATTCCTGGGGTGCTTGACCACTAGTCTTCCTGCGCCGTGTCGCAGCTCGAAGACCAGCAGGCCCGCCTCGGGCAGCGAGGGTCGCCGGACCACGGTGATGTCTTTGCGACCGGCGCCGCGCATGAGCCAGTGAGCCCGGAGGCGGTCGTCGAGGCCTGCCAGTGCGCGCGGGAAGTAGAGGGGCAGCAAACCGGAGAGCGAGGACATCTTGGCGGGAGTCTTCATACCAGACCTTGCCAGGCCTTCCGCTGCACGACCCGCGCATGCGGGGAATCCATGAACAGGGTCGGTATGCAGCCGTCGAAGCTATGGAATAGCTTGAGAATTTCTACCCATATCGTACCTTTCCGGACGAGATTCTCGGAATGGACCGTAGCGGTGGGCTTGCTGGAGTGGTGCCCGTGCTCCTTGCCGAATCGGCAACCATCCGCTGCATCGCGGCAGGCTGGGCGAGGTGCGCACGGTCTGGCGGGCCGGATCCTGGCGCCGTTCAGTCTGCTCCGCACCCGGCCACCAGTGGCGCCGTGGACGTGACCAAGGCGTGCGAGCAGGCCGATGCCGTAGTCCTGCAGCGCACCGATTGGCCCCAGTGCCAGTACATGACCACTCGCCTCGTACATCGCCCGTCCCATGGCATCGGCGCTTCGGGGGCCGATCTCCTTGGGACGGGCGTGAGTCGCCGTCGCCCGGGGCGTCGACGGGATCAGCGCTGCCAGGCCCTCACGTAGTCGACCATCATGTCCGCGGGGACCAGGTTGGTTCCGCTGTGACTGGGGTTGATGGCGTTGTTGAGGATCAGGTACATCGGGGCGGAGGTGACCCCGGAGGTGATCTGACCGACCTGCTTGCCGTCGTAGTAGTACGTAACGGAACCCTGCTTCCATTCGGCGCCGAAAGTGTGCCAGCCGCCGGAGTAATTGCCGGAAGCACAACCTCCCGGACCGCCTGCCGTGGAATGGAAGTGATAACAGGCCGAGCCGCCCAGGCCCTCCAGGACGTCCAGCTCGCCATCCGTCGGCCAGTTCTGTCCGTCCAGCCAGAAGGACGGCCAGTTGGCCATCTGCGTTCCGGAGGAGGGCGTATAGATGCGGGCCTCGAAAGCGCCGTAAGTGAACTGTGCCTTTCCGTTGCTGGTCACCAGGCCGGAAACGTTGGGATACGTCTTGCCGCTGACGGTGGTCGGCTTTGCGATGAGCTTGAGATGGAGGGAGCCGTCGCCGACAGTGACCTGGGACGGAGAATAGGCGGACCCTTCAGCGGAGTTGGGCGGCTTGGTGTCGCACTCGGAACAACCGAACCAGTTCGAGTTCCACTTGGAACCGTCAAGCTGGGTGCCATTGAACTCGTCACTGAATACAGGGCGCCATGCGCCGGCGATACCCACGGGCGCAGCGGCGTTCGAGGGCGGCGCAGAGGATGGTGCGCTGGGGGTGGGTGTAGCTGTTGGAACGGGAGGCGGCGATTGCGTAGGGGTGGACGCAGGAGTCGAAGCCGTCGGCGTCGGTGTTGGCATCGTTGTGGAGCCGGTGCCGGAGGTGAAGGACTTCACCGGGGAGAGGCTGTGCCAGTTGCCGTGAGACTTGTACGCGACGAAATATGTGTAGGCGCCCGCCGGGAATGTACGCGAGCCCGAGGTGTACGTGGTGGGCGTGGTCCTCAGAGTGGTCGCGGTGGCCCCGGGGAAGTCGTATTGACCGCCATCGGCGGATCGCACGGCGACAGTCAGCGCCTGCAGTTTGACTGTTCTGATGCCATGGACCGTGGCGGTGGCTTTGGTCTGTCCGTTCGCGGCCGCCGATACGGACAGGGAATCGACCACGATGTTGGTGGTGGCGGCATCCGCCGGGTCTGTTTGTGTAAGGAGCCCTCCGACCACTGCGGCAGTGGCGAGCGAAAGTGCTGCCAGCTTCGTTCGCATAGCGCGCGAACGACGGTGCTTCGGCGTATCAACTGTGCAATTCATTGGCATGTACGCGTGACCTTTCGCCCCCATGTGGCAGTCGAGCCATGATCGAGAGGTGAGTGGTGGAGACTGAATGGTCATGGACTCTGCGTGAGGCGAACCCAATCCGCAAGTGCTCGACCGACGCCGAAGCATGCCGGTAATCCTTCGACATTCCTGTCGGGCAGCCGAGTTGGCCAACTCGAGGCGGATTCAGTGATGTCCGACACGTCAGAAATAATTCGGGCATAAGGGTCGAATTATGCGCGTCTGGTGTTCAGTGACCGACGGGGCCACGTCGCGGACAGGCCCGCTGCGGCTGCCGCCGTTTCCTGTCCCTGACCCAGGATGCGAGGAGCGGCTGCCACTTGAACTCGCCCTCGCCGCCTTGCCGTCGACCAGGGGCCGCTGGACGGGCAATGGCGGAGCAGGGTGTCGTAACCCCCGCTACGTGCGGGTCACCTGTCGACGAACCGGTGTCTGGTGCCCGCCGGCGAGGTGAAGAGCCGGCCATCACGGACCTGCCATTCGCTCGTTCCGGCAATTTCGTGGCTGACGAGGAACAGGCCTTGGACGAGGTCTCCGTCATCGTCGGAAGCGGGGATCCGAGCGATCTCCTTGATCTGGTCGGCGAACCAGTCCACGGCGGACTCACGGATGTCAGCCCCGTAGAAGATGTAGTGGGCCCAGTTGACGTGTCGGCGCGGGGAGCCCCACCCATCGGAGTAGTGGTCGTCCTCATGAGAGGAGATGACCTTGCGGACGGCGGCGAGTTGCGTCGCGTCGCACTCCAGCCCCCCTCTGATCGACTCGTACACGCCCATGAGCTGTCCTCTCTTGCTCTCCAGCAGCACTCCGACAGCCTTCGGCTGACGTCGGCTGCGTAGGCAACCCGGTCGGCGGCCCGCCGCAATTTCACGGCGTCGGACTGCATCTGGTCCAGGTACCTGTCCCCGGGGATGGTGCCGTCCGCCGGCCAGGCACCCCGCGTCCGGGTCCGGGGGAGCCGTCAGCCGAGCCGAGCCGGGTGGCCGCTCAGGCCTCGTCCTCGGGAGTCGCGAGCGCAGCGAGGTGCGCCGTGCGTACCTCGGTCGTCTGGCCCTGCACCAGCAGGAACAGCCCCTCCCGGGCCAGCCGTTGCGCCGGGCCGGCGAGGTCCATCGACCGTCCGCCGCCGGCCACGACCGCCGCCGTCGTGGCCGCCCGCATCAGGTCGTAGGCCCGCGTCTTGCAGGCCAGCCGCTCCGCGACGCGCTCCTGCGGGTGGGGATGGTCGGCCAGCGCGTACGCCTGTTCACGCACCCGGCCCAGCCGGGCACGCAGGTCACGCGCGGTCTCCCCGGCGACGGGATCGCCGTCCAGCAGCGCGAGCGCCGCCTCCGCGACCCCGAAGACGGCCGGGGAGGCGTTGGTGTTCCTCGGCCGGTCGGCGGCCGCCCACGTCTCGAACGGCACGCGCAGCGCCACGGCCTCCTCAGGGAGCCACAGGCCGTCCAGCGCGAGGGAGACCGTGCGGGAGGCGGTGAGCGCCGCCAGCCGCATCGGCGGCGACGGACGCAGCCCCGGCTGCTCGCGTGCCTCCGTGAACGCGAACAGCGCCTCACCCGACTCGGTCACACCGGCCAGCAGCATCACATCGTTCAGGCCCCAGCCCGTGTACCAGGGGACCGTCCCGTCGAAGCGCCGCCCGCCGCGCTCCCGCGTCACCCGGACCGGCACGCGCGGAAACGCCCGCAGCTGCGCGTACGCCACCCCCGACAGCAGCTCCCCACGCGCCAGAGGACCCAGCAGCCGCTCCCGCACCGGCAGGTCGCTCCTGGCGAGGGTCTGCACCGGCGTGTGGTGCTGGGTCTGGACGAACCACGTCGAGCAGCACGCGCCCGCGAGGATCTCGGCGACCTCCCGGGCCACCGCGGCGGGCGCGGCCGACCCGCCGTACTCCACCGGAGCGCTCACCCCGAGCAGCCCCGCCCGCCTGATCGCGTCGAGGTGGCCGGCCGGCACTCCCTCCTGGTCCACCCGCTGCGCCGCGGGCGCCAGCAGCTCGGCCGCCAGCCGCCGCGCACGGGTGACGAGAGGGTGCGGTGCGGTGGTCATCGGAGAAAATCCTCCCGGTGTCGTCGTGTCCGGTGTCGATCCCGCGGTCTCCCGTTCGTGTAGGCAGTGACAAGCGGGTCGACACCGAGGAGGACACGTCATGAAGCACTACCTGTTGAGCGTGATGCAGCCGGTGGGAGAGCCGCCTGAGCCGGAGGTGCTGGAAGAGATCATGCACAGGGTGGAGGGGTTCCACGCCGAGCTGCGCGCCGCCGACGCCTGGGTCTTCGCCGGAGGACTGCACGGCCCGGAGACGGCCACCGTGCTGCGGGCAGGTGAGGGCGGCGACGTCCTGGTCACCGACGGCCCCTACACGGAGAGCAAGGAGTACCTGGGCGGGATCTGCCTCATCAAGGCCCCCGATCTCGACGCGGCCCTCGACTGGGGCCGCAGGGCGGCGCGGGCGACCACGCTCCCGATCGAGGTGCGCCCGTTCATGGGCGAAGCCGACGGCTGATGGAGACCACCGGCGCGGAGATCGAGGCCGTGTTCCGCGCGGAGTACGGCCGCGCCGTCGCCGTGCTCGTCCGCTTCCTCGGCGACATCGACCACGCCGAGGAAGCGGTCCAGGACGCGTTCACGACGGCCGTGCGGACCTGGCCGGAGACCGGTGTGCCGCCGAGTCCGGCCGGCTGGATCATCACCACCGCCCGCAACCGCGCCGTCGACCGGCTGCGGCGCGAGTCCTCGCGGCAGAGCCGGCACGCGGAGGCGGCCCGCCTGTACGCGCCGGACGCACCGGCCGAGGAGGGCCCCGTGCGCGACGACCGGCTCCGTCTGATCTTCACCTGCTGCCACCCGGCCCTCTCCCGACAGGCGCAGGTCGCCCTGACCCTGAGGCTGCTCGGCGGTCTCACCACCGCGCAGATCGCCCGCGCCTTCCTCGTGCCCGAGCCGACGATGGCCCAGCGGCTCGTCCGGGCGAAGGCCAAGATCCGCGACGCCCGCATCCCGTACCGGGTCCCGCGCGACGCCGACCTGCCCGACCGCGTGGCAGGGGTGCTGGCCGTCGTCTACCTCGTCTTCAACGAGGGGTACGGCGGCCGGCCCGACCTGTGCCGGGAGGCGATCCGTCTGGGGCGCCTGCTGACCGAGCTGATGCCGGACGAGCCCGAGGCCCTGGGGCTGCTCGCGCTGATGCTGCTGGTGGAGTCCCGGCGTCCCGCGCGTGAGACCCCCGACGGGGAGCTGGTTCTCCTCGCCGACCAGGACCGCTCCCGCTGGGACCGCGAGCTGATCGCCGAGGGGCAGGAACTCGTACGCCGGTGCCTGCGCCGCGACCGGCCCGGCCCCTACCAGATCCAGGCCGCCGTCAACGCCGTCCACAGCGACGCTCCGGACGCCGCCGCCACGGACTGGTGGCAGATCCGCCGGCTGTACGACCAGCTCATGGCCCTCGCCCCGAGCCCGGTCGTCGCCCTCAACCGCGCCGTCGCGGTGGCCGAGACGTCCGGTCCGCAGGCCGCCCTCGCCCTGACCGGACAACTGGACCTGGACGGGTACCACGCCTACCACGCCGTACGGGCGGATCTGCTGAGCCGCCTGGACCGGCGGGCGGAGGCGGCCCAGGCCTACGAGGCCGCCCTCGCGCTGACCGCCAACCCGGGGGAGCGTGCCGTCCTGGAACGCCGCCGGAGGGAGCTGGACGAGCGCCGCACGGACCCAACCCCGCCCGCCCCGCCCGCCGAGCCTCCCTGACGCCGACCGGGGCGGAGATGGAGCCCGTTCACGCACCCCGCGGTCCGTGAATGCCGTACGACTCACCGACGCACAGAGCGGGGACGAGCCGACGGCCGCGCGGAAACACGGAGGCCGGAGTGCCCGGAATTTATTTGGGCACATGAAAGGTTGGTATATACATCGAGACGTCCGACCAGCTCACGAGCACCACGCGCGGCTTCACGGCCGCGCCCGACCAGCGAGGCACCGTGAACCACTCCACCCCCGAGCAGCCCGCCGACGTCGTCGCCCGGCTGCGCGCCACCTTCCGCTCCGGCCGCACCCAGCCCCTCGAATGGCGCACGAGCCGGCTGAAGCAGCTGCGCGAGCTGCTCACCGCCCACGGTGAGGACCTCGCCGCCGCGCTCCACGAGGACCTCGGCAAGAGCTCCACCGAGGCGCATCGCACGGAGATCGACTTCACCATCCGCGAGATCGACCACACCCTCGAGCACCTGGACACCTGGCTGCGCCCCGAGTCCGCGCCCGTCCCCGCACACCTCGGCACCGACGCCACGGCGTGGACGCGGTACGACCCGCTCGGCGTCGTCCTGGTCATCGCCCCCTGGAACTATCCGGTGCAGCTCCTGCTCACGCCGCTGCTCGGCGCGCTGGCCGCGGGCAACACGGTGGTCGCCAAGCCCAGCGAGCTGGCTCCCGCCACGTCCGCCGCACTGGCCCAACTGCTGCCGCGCTACCTGGACACCGACGCGGTCGCCGTCGTCGAGGGCGGCGTCCCGGAGACCACGGCCCTGCTGGCCGAGCGCTTCGACCACATCTTCTACACCGGCAACGGCACCGTGGGCCGCGTCGTCATGCGGGCCGCCGCGGAGCACCTCACGCCGGTCACCCTCGAACTGGGCGGCAAGTCACCGGCGTTCGTGGACCGCGACGCGGATCCGGCCGTCGTCGCCGACCGTCTCGTGCGCGGCAAGTTCCTGAACGCCGGGCAGACCTGCGTCGCACCCGACTACGTGTTGACCGACCCCGCGACCGCGCGCGCCCTGGAGCCGGAGCTGGCCCGCGCCGTCGAGGCCCTCTTCGGAGCCGACCCGAGTACCTCCCCGGAGTACGGACGGATCGTCAACGAACGGCACTTCGACCGGCTCGGCGCCCTGCTCGACTCCGGGCGGACCGTGATCGGCGGCACGTCCGACCGGGCCGCCAAGTACATCGCGCCGACCGTGCTGGCCGACGTCGATCCCGCGTCGCCCGTGATGCGGGAGGAGATCTTCGGCCCGGTCCTGCCGATCGTCACCGTGGCGGACCTCGACGAGGCCATCGGCTTCATCAACGACCGCGACAAGCCGCTGGCGCTGTACGCCTTCACCGAGTCGGACGACACGCGCCACCGCCTCGCCGCCGAGACGTCCTCCGGCGGCCTCGGGTTCGGTCTCCCGCTGGCTCATCTGACCGTCTCCGACCTGCCGTTCGGCGGAGTCGGCGAGAGCGGCATGGGTAGCTACCACGGGCGCTACTCGATCGACACGTTCAGCCACCGCAAGGCGGTGCTGGAGAAGCCGCTGCGCTGAGCCGCGCGACGACACGGCCCGGGTCCGTCGAGGACGGCCCGGGCCGTCGGCGTGTGCGTGCCAGGCAGTGGCCGTGAGCCCGCCGGTGTCCGTGAGTTGTCCGGTGTGCGTGGGGCCGGCGGAGGCGGTGAGTCGCTCAACCTCCGCCCGTCGGGGGGCGGTTCGGTGCCAACGTTGTCAGATCCGACTGGTCTACACCCTTGACTGGTACAGACCAAAGCGGTTGAGTGTGGCCTCACAACCCCCCACCGCGGCCGCCCCCGACGCCGTGGCCGGCGCGGTCCGGCGCGTTCGTGCGGGCCTGCTCCGCTCCGCCCTGTGCCGGGCGCGGCCGTGTTCGCGAAGGAGTCGATTTCCTGTGTCGAGACGCCGAATCTCCGCCGTCATGGCCGCCCTCATCATCGGCACGGCCGCGCCGGTCCTCATGCCGGCCGCGGACGCGTCCGCCGCGTCCTGTTCTAGCTACCCCTCCTGGGTCGCCGGGAAGTCCTACGTCACCGGCAACATCGTGCGGTACACCGACGGCAAGGCTTACATCGCCGAACACGACAACCCGGGCTACGACCCGACCATCAGCACCTGGTACTGGGAGCCGTACGCCTGTGACGGCGGGTCCACCACGCCCTCCGACGGCTTCGTCGTGAGCGAGGCGCAGTTCAACCAGATGTTCCCGAACCGGAACTCGTTCTACACGTACAACGGGCTGAAGGCCGCCCTCAGTTCCTACCCCGGCTTCGCGAACACCGGCAGCGACACGGTCAAGAAGCAGGAGGCCGCCGCCTTCCTCGCCAACGTCAACCACGAGACCGGCGGTCTGGTCCACGTGGTGGAACAGAACACCGCCAACTACCCCCACTACTGCGACTGGAGCCAGCCCTACGGGTGCCCGGCCGGCCAGTCCGCGTACTACGGCCGCGGCCCCATCCAGCTCAGCTGGAACTTCAACTACAAGGCCGCGGGCGACGCGTTGGGCATCGACCTGCTGCGCAACCCCAACCTGGTGCAGACCGACGCGTCCGTGGCCTGGAAGACCGGCCTCTGGTACTGGAACACCCAGAGCGGACCGGGCACGATGACGCCGCACAACGCGATGGTCAACAGCGCGGGATTCGGCCAGACCATCCGCAGCATCAACGGCTCGCTGGAATGCGACGGCAGGAACCCGGCGCAGGTCCAGAGCCGGGTGGACGCCTACCAGCGGTTCGTGCAGATCCTCGGCACGTCGGCCGGCGGCAACCTCTACTGCTGAGTAATCCCGCCGGTTCTGCACTGTCAGGTGCATGGCAGGTGCGGCATCCTGTGTTCGCCTTCGCTCCTCCCCGTCGTCCGGCACGGAAGGACACCGTCACAGTGATGCCGCATCCCCGCCCCCTGCGCCCCCTGCTCGCCGTCACCGCCGCAGGCGCGGCGCTCGCCTCCGTCCTCCTCGGCCCCGGTCCCGCGAGCGCCGCCGACGTGCCCGCCGCCGGCGCCTACTACGTCCAGAGCGCGACCACCGGTCTCAACGCCGCCGACAGCGGGGGAGCGGTCGTGCAGCACAACCCCAGAGGCGACGAGGACCACCAGCGGTGGACGCTGCGGGCCGGTGGATCCTCGTACGTCCTGGAGAGCGCCGACAGCGCGGGCAGCTGTCTCGGCCGCTCGGGGGACCAGGCCAGAACGGCGCCCTGCGACAGCGGCGACGCCGCGTGGGAGGTCATCCCGGCCGGGTCCGACCGGTACACCCTCAAGGTCCCCGGGGCGGACCGGTACCTGACCGTGGGCGCCGCGCCGGCCGGCTCCACCTACCCGGCCCAGCTGGTGGTCGGCGCCGCCGGGGACCTCGCGGCCTTCTACCTCACCCCCGTGGACCCGGTCACCTCCCCGATGCCTCCCGAGGACCGGCGCACCCTGGACCAGGTCACGTTCCTCACCGCCCACAACGCCTACGCCAACGGAGTGGACGGCGGCTTCGCCCCGCCCTTCGTCAACATGTTCCCGAACCAGAGCCGCGGCATCGACCGGCAACTCGCCGACGGGGTACGGGGTTTCATGCTCGACATCCACCAGACCCCGGACGGCGCGATCCTCTGCCACAACAGCTGCACCCTCGTCAGCAGGCCGGTCGCTCTGTGGGTCGACCTCCAGCGCATGGTGAACTTCCTGAAGCAGCACCCCGACCAGTTCGTCACCGTGTTCCTGGAGGACTACGTCGACCCCGGCGTCCTGCGCGCCGAACTCGCCCGCGTGAACGGCCTGTCCGACGTCCTCTACCGCCCCGACCGGACCGGCGTGCGCCAGAACGGCTGGCCCAGGATGGCCGACCTGCTGGCCGCGGACGACCGGCTGCTCATCTTCACCGACCACAGCCGCGCCGCCGACGAGTCGGCGGGCCTCACCCGGGACAGCTTCGGCGTCATGTACCAGCGGGAGTGGACGGTGGAGAACTACTGGTCCATGGGATCAGGGCTCGGTTCCTCCGACTGGTCCTGCTACAGCCGCTGGTACGACATCCCGCTGACCCGCACGGAGGGCGCCTTCCGTCCGCTCTTCGTCATGAACCACTTCCGCGACGCCACGATCGCGTCCACGGCCTCCACGGACAACACCAAACTCGCCGACCGCGCCCAGCGCTTCTGCCGCCCCGCCGCCCGAAAGAAGCCCAACTTCCTGGCCGTGGACCGCTACGACCTCGGCAACCCGACGGCAGCGGTGAACACGTTGAACACGTACACGTATCCGTAGAGGTTTCGGGGTGCGGCAGTTCGGCGACGGGGCCCGGCGATCGCGGGCCGCGTGTGAAGCCTCGGCGGCATACTGTCCCGAGCCATGACCGGCGGACGGGACCTGTCATGCGACCGGAGGGGGGAACCGAAATGCCGCTGGAGTTCGGACTGTGGCGCGTGGACGACAAACCCGTGCGCGTCCTCAAGCGGCCGATGCCCCTGGAGTCCCGGCTCGAGGAACTCATCGAGGCGGATCCCGGCATCCTGGGGCATCCGCTGCTGCTGATAGGCCGTCAGGTTCCTACGCAGTACGGCAAGGTCGTCGACCTGCTCGGCATGGACGCCGAGGGGGGTCTGCACGTTCTGGAGCTCAAGAGGGACCGCACACCGCGCGAGGTGGTGGCCCAGGTGCTCGACTACGGTTCCTGGGTCCAGGCGCTCACCAACGAGCAGATCCGCGAGATCTACTCGTCCTACGCTCGTGGCAGGGGGCTTCCGGAGGAACTGGACGAGGCGTTCGCGCTGCGGTTCGGCGGCACCCCGCCGGAAGCGCTCAACGCGACCCACGCCCTCACCATCGTCGCGAGTGAGATCGACGCGGCCACGGAGCGCATCGTCACGTATCTCGCGTCCGGGTTCCAGGTGCCGGTCAACGTGCTCTTCTTCCGCTACTTCGAGGACGAGGGCCGCTCCTACCTGGCCCGTACCTGGCTGATGGACGAGGCGGAGACCGCGGCACCGGCGGCCGGAGGGAAGGGGCGCGGAAAGCAGGAGCCGTGGAACGGGACGGACTGGTACGTGTCGTTCGGCGATGAGCCTGGCGGCCGGAACTGGGACGACGCCTGTCGCTACGGATTCGTGTCGGCCGGCGGCGGGGAGTGGTTCTCGCGGACGTTGCGCTCCCTGCCACTCGGGGCGCGAATCTTCACCCACATACCCAAAGTGGGATACGTGGGTGTCGGCACGGTCTCCGGGGAGGCGCAGCCCTACGAGGACGCCGTTCTCGAAGTCGACGGTGACAGTCGGCGGATGGCCGACCTCCCCCTGACGGGCACCTACCGACGGGCCGGGGAGACGGCGGACCCGGGCGGGGAGGACGCTCGCGAGTGGGTCGTCCCGGTCACCTGGGAACGTGCCGTGCCGCGTGAGGCGGCGTTGTGGCGCACCGGGTTCTTCGCCAACCAGAACTCCGCGTGCAAGCTCCGCGCCCGCTTCACGATCGAAGAAGTGTCCCGCCACTTCGGCATCGACGCGGAGATCTCCTGATCGACGTCCAGCACGACCCAGCCCACCCGGGCGGATCCCGGCCCCGAACTCACCCCCGCGGAAGGCCGATCTCCGCGAGGTCCTTCGTGAGGTCGGCCAGGGTGATGTCCGGGTTCAGGAGTGTGACCACTTCCTCCGTCAGGGGGAGGGACGAGTAGACGTGGCGGACCGCCTCCAGGGGGACCGGGACCTCGTAGTAGTCCTCGGCCCACCGCTGGTACGCCTCGGGTGAGCGGTCCACCAGCAGCTGGAAGAGGTGTCCGGCACCGTCCGGGTCCCCGGTCCGCGAGTCCGGGAAGTCGATCGCCCCGGCGCGCCAGGCGTCGTCGCCCGCCTCGCGCCACAGGCACACGGTCACGACGGGCATCCCGTCCTCGTCGCAGAACGCGGGCTCCTCGACGCACCCCCGGAACACCTCGGGCACCTCGTCCAGCACCCCGGGCCACGGGCCGTCGTTCGCGTAAGGGCTCATGGGCGACTCGTGGTCGAATCCACGGATGTAGACACCGGCGGACGAGAAGACGACGGAGTACTCGTCGCCGGAGCCGTTGCTCATCAAGGCCGAAGACTCCCGCTCCGGCCAGCGGTCGGCGAAGGAGTGGTGGCGGTCCGGCCCGTCAGGGTCCAGAACCGCATCCAGGACGGCCAGGGCACGGCAGTGCTCACGCAGAACGGCTGCACCGGGCAGCTGCCGCGCGACATCAAGTACGGTCACCCGCACATCAAAGCGCACGGCACTGACAGGGCGTAGGCCGAGAGCGGCTCCGAGCGACCCTTGCGGCTCGCGCCCGCGTTCACCTGACCTGTGGCACACTGCCGCGATGACTCCAGAGGCGATCACCGCGGCCGCCGCCGGCACGTGGACCATGGGCGATCTCGTCGTCAACCGCGTCGGGTTCGGCGCGATGCGGCTGACGGGCAGTGCCGCCTTTCACCAAGGGAAGCCAAGCGACCGGGACCGTTCGATCGCCGTGCTGCGGCGGGCGGTCGAGCTGGGCGTCAACCACATCGACACCGCCGCGTTCTACTTCTCGTCCCTGCGCTCCGCGAACGAACTCATCAACAGCGCACTGGCCCCGTACCCGGACGACCTGGTGATCGCGGCCAAGGTCGGGCCGTACCGCGACTACTCGGGGGAGTGGCTCGCCCCGGCGCGACCCGAGGACCTGCGCGGCCATGTCGAGGAGAACCTGCGCCAGCTCGGCCGCGACCACCTCGACCTCGTGTACCTGAGGCGCATGCGGCAGGAGTCGATCTCCGAGCACTTCGGCGCGCTGGCCGAGCTGCGCCAGGCCGGACTGATCCGGCACCTCGGTGTCTCCTCCGTCGAACTCCGGCACCTCGCCGAGGCCCAGGCCATCGCGCCGGTGGTGAGCGTGCAGAACCAGTACGGACTCGGTGCGTCGGACCCCGGGACCGACAACGTCCTGCGGTCGTGCGCGGAACAGGGCATCGCCTTCGTGCCGTTCTTCGCCATCGCGGGCAAGGGCGGTGCGCAGGGCGCGGACGCCCCGGCAGGCCCGGACGACGACGCCGTACAGGCCGTCGCGCGGGCGCACGATGCGACGCCCGCGCAGATCCGCCTGGCCTGGACGTTGCGGCAGGGCCCGCACGTGCTGGCCATCCCCGGCACCGGCAATCCGGACCACCTTGCCGAGAACGTGGCAGCGGGCGCGCTCCGACTCACGGACGAGGAGACGGCCCGCCTCGACGCGGTGCATCAGGCGGCCCGATGAGAGTGGCCCGCACGCACGGCGGGCCACTCCCCGCCCGCCTCAACCCCCGCTCGCCCGAGGTCTGTTACGCGGTGTCACCGGCCCACAGTTCGGTGCTGTGGGCGCCGACGAGAGCGCTGATGCGGGCGAGTACGTCACCGGCCGGACGCGGGTCCAGCCGGCGGCCGTCACGCAGGCGCAGAGCGACCTGATCGTCGACTGCCTCCTTGGCGCCGATGACGGCCTGGTAGGGAACCAGACGTTCCTCCCGGATGCGGGCGCCCAGGCTGCCGCGTTCCGGTCCCACGATCCGGGCACGCAGTCCGAGACGGGCGCAGCGATCGGCGAGGGCCGCGGCGTCGGTCAGTTCGTCGTCGGAGACCGGGAGCACGACCAGCTGAGTGGGGGCGAGCCAGGCGGGGAAGGCGCCGCCGTGCTGTTCGACGAGATGGGCGACGGCCCGCTCCACGCTGCCGATGATGCTGCGGTGGACCATGACCGGGCGGTGTCTGGCGCCGTCCGCACCGATGTAGTGCAGGTCGAACCGCTCGGGCTGGTGGAAGTCGACCTGGACGGTGGACAGGGTCGACTCCCGGCCCGCCGCGTCGGTGACCTGGACGTCGATCTTGGGCCCGTAGAACGCGGCCTCTCCCTCGGCTGCCTCGTAGGCCAGACCGGAGCGGTCGAGGACGTCGGTCAGCAGGGCGGTGGACCGTTCCCACTTCTCGGGTGCGGCGACGTACTTGCCACCGCGGCCCGGCAGGGAGAGACGGTAGCGGGTCGCGGTGATGCCGAGCGCCGCGTACGCCTGCGCGATCAACTCCAACGCCGCCCGGGCCTCCTCGGCGACCTGGTCCAGGGTGCAGAAGATGTGCGCGTCGTTGAGCTGGATGGCCCGCACGCGGGTCAGTCCGCCCAGCACGCCCGAGAGTTCGGACCGGTACATGCCGCCGAGTTCGGCCATGCGCAGCGGCAGTTCGCGATAACTGTGCGAGCGGGAGCGGTAGATCACCGCGTGATGCGGGCACAGGCTCGGCCGCAGGACGACCTGCTCCCCGCCGAGGTCCATCGGGGGGAACATGTCGTCGCTGTAGTGCGCCCAGTGCCCGGAGATCTCGTACAACTCCCGCTTGCCGAGGACGGGTGAGTACACGTGCTGATAGCCCGCCCGTCGCTCGGCGGCACGGATGTACTCCTCCAGGGCGTGCCGCACGGCGGCGCCGTCGGGCAGCCAGTACGGCAGGCCGGCGCCGATCAGGGGATCGGTGTCGAACAGGTCCAGTTCACGGCCGAGTCTGCGGTGGTCGTGCGCGGTGGTCATCGCGGTCTCCTCGCTGGTGGCGGAGCGAGTGGCCGGGCATACGACGCAGCCCCGGGGCACTCGCCCCGGGGCTGCGGATCAGGTCGTCTGTCAGCGCGCCGGGACACTCTCCGGCGTCGTCGTGATCATGGCAGCGCGCTTCATGACGGGGACGTTAGCAGGGCGCGGCGATGTCCACAGGTCATTTTTCGTCGGCCGTGCCCGGACGTGCGGAGGTGGCGACCCACCGTACGGACACCTGAACGCCCCGCTGTGACAACGCAGTTGCCCGATCGTGCACCGCACGCGGTGAACGGGCCGACGGCGAACTACGACTGGCGCGCGTCGGCGATCCGGTCCAGTTCCCGCATCGCCTCGCTGTGCGCGCTCATCCGGCGGCTCACCGTGCCGGTCGTGAACAACGCGACGCCGACGACCGACACCGGCACGGAGAGACCGAGTACGGCGAGCGCCTCGGGCCAGTCGCGCTCGTTCCCGCAGTAGTCGTATCGCTGCAGCCCGTCGTTGGCCGTGCCGCGATCCGTGAACAGCCGCGACTCGCACTCCCTGGGGTACTGGTCGTCGGGCTTCCTCTCGACCTCGTAAGGCGTCAGTACGAGCACGGCGCACCACGCCCACAGGAGTCCCGCCAGAGCCAGCAGGCCGATGCCCCAGCCGCGTATCCGGCCGGACCGGTCGCGGAAGTCGAGGTCGTACTCACGTGATCGCATGACGGACGAATCTAGTGGCCGCGCAGCCGTCTTCACACATCGGCCGGACGGACGAGAGCGCCCCGCGGGAGCCGAAGCCGCCCTCGCTGCCGGAGCCGCCGCGAGGGGCGAGCCGCGAACAGTGAGGAGCCGGCCGCCGATCCGCACGGCAGCGGCCCCGCGCGGCTAGCTGAGCCGCGCCGCGGGCGTACGCCTCGATCGCGCCCCGCTGGTACGCGGCCGGCCCCGGAGCGATCGCCTCGTACGCGGCGGGCCAGGCGTCGTTGTCCACACACGCGCGCCCGATGGCCCGGTAGTTGCCCGGTAGTCCTCGGCGGACACGGCGCGCAGCCCCGTCAACGCCCTGCGCGAGTTCCCCGAGTCGGCCGGGACCCTTCGGTGTCACCACCGATGCCGTTTTGGACGGGCACACCGACGCCGTTCCGGACCGCCGTGTGCCCGCCGGTCAGTCCAGCTGGTCGTGCAGGAAGGACACCGTGCTCTGCCAGGCCTGCGCGGAGGACTTCGGGTCGTGGACCTCGGGGCGGCCGTCGTTGAAGAAGGCGTGCTGGGCCGGATAGACGCGGAAGTCCGGCGTGATGCCGGACTGCTGCTGGATCGCGGCCCGCAGCTGGTCCAGCTTCTCCGGCGGGATGCTCGTGTCGAGCTCGCCGTAGTGCCCCTGGACCTGGGCCTTGAGGGCGGAGAAGTCGGGCAGCTCACCCTGGATGACGCCGTAGTACGGGACGGCCGCGCCGACCCGCGGGTCGGCCGCCGCCAGGTAGATCACGAAGCCGCCGCCCATGCAGAAGCCGACCGCGCCGACCGTCTCCGAGGTGACCTCCGGCAGGCCGAGCAGGTGGTCGACCGCGCCGGAGAGCAGCTCGACGCCGCGCGCCACGGGCAGGTCCTGCATCATCCGCAGGGCCTCGCCGCTCTCGTGGGCGACGTTGCCGCCGTAGAGGTCGGGAGCGAGGGCCACGAAGCCCTCCTGAGCGAGCCGGTCCGTGACGTCGGCGATGTGGTCGGTGAGGCCCCACCACTCCTGGATGACGATCACGCCGGGGCCCTGCCCGGACGGGGGCAGTGCCAGGTACCCGTGCGCGGTGGACCTGGCGCTGGGGAAGGTGACGTTCTGGTGGGCGGGGGCGCCGGTCGGCCTCGGCTTCTCGGTCATGCTTTCAACTCCTGTGGGGACAGCGCTGGGCGGGGGACTGGGTCCCGAGTCGATCTCCACGATGTCACGGGCGGACCCACACCCCGGTACCGGCCCGCGTGACCCGCCGGTACCGTCCGGCGACACCTATCCGTGCCGGTCCGCGACACCTACCCGTACCATCCGACGGCCCCCCCGGTACCGAGACGTAGGACCCGGCCGTACCGATCCGTGGGCCCGCAGACCCAGAGACCCTTCGTCCCGCCTCCAGGCGCCCGCGAGGACTCCCGAACACCGCCCCCGAACAGACGCCGCCGACCCCAGGCACCCCACCGTGGACACAGGCCCTTCGCCGATGCCGTACCCTAGCGTGTTACGTATAACTTCCGGAGAGGTCCTGATGAGACGCATCGCCCTGGTCACCCTCGTCGTCGACGACTACGACGAGGCGATCCGCTTCTACACCGAAGCCCTCGGGTTCCGGCTCGCCGAGGACGCCCCGCGGCCCGACGGCTCCCGCTGGGTCGTCGTCGAGCCGGGCGCCCCGGGCCAGGGCACCGGGCTGCTGCTGGCCCGCGCCAAGGACGACGCCCAGCGCGGCCGGGTCGGCGACCAGACCGGCGGGCGCGTGGGCTTCTTCCTGCACACCGACGACTTCGCCCGGGACCAGGAGAGGATGCGCCGCGCCGGTGTGACCTTCCTGGAGGAGCCGCGCCACGAGCCCTACGGCACGGTCGCCGTCTTCCAGGACCTGTACGGCAACCGCTGGGACCTGCTCCAGCCCGCCCCCGGCGCCTGAGCCCGCGCCCGCACCCCACTCCGCCCCACAAAGCCCGCCACCCGCACGACCAGCCGAGGAACCGAGACGCATGACCGCGCACCGCATCGACACCGACACCATCCGCCGCCTGCCGAAGGCGGTGCTGCACGACCACCTCGACGGCGGCCTGCGCCCCGCCACCCTGGTGGAGCTGGCCGCCGAGGTCGGCCACACGCTGCCCACCACCGACCCGCAGGCGCTCGCCGACTGGTACTACGAGGCCGCCAACTCCGGTGACCTGGTGCGGTACATAGCCACCTTCGAGCACACCCTCGCCGTCATGCAGACCCGCGAGGGCCTGCTGCGCACCGCCGAGGAGTACGTCCTCGACCTGGCCGCCGACGGGGTGGTCTACGGCGAGGTGCGCTACGCCCCCGAGCTGATGCTGAACGGCGGGCTGACCCTGCCCGAGGTCGTCGAGACGGTGCAGGAGGGCCTCGCGGCCGGTATGGCGAAGGCGGCGGCCGCCGGCACCCCGGTGCGGGTGGGCACCCTGCTGTGCGGGATGCGCATGTTCGACCGGACCCGGGAGATCGCGGACCTCGCGGTGGCGTTCCGGGACGGCGGTGTCGTCGGCTTCGACATCGCCGGCGCCGAGGACGGCTTCCCGCCGGCCGACCACCTGGCCGCCTTCGAGCACCTGCGCCGCGAGAGCGTCCCCTTCACCATCCACGCCGGTGAGGCGCACGGCCTGCCCAGCATCCACCAGGCCCTCCAGGTCTGCGGCGCCCAGCGCATCGGGCACGGCGTGCGCATCACGGAGGACATCGTGGACGGCAAGCTCGGCCGGCTCGCGGGCTGGGTGCGCGACCGCCGTATCGCCCTGGAGATGTGCCCGACGTCCAACCTCCAGACCGGCGCCGCGACCTCGATCGCGGACCACCCCATCACGGAGCTGCGCGACCTGGGCTTCCGCGTCACCCTCAACACCGACAACCGTCTGGTGTCCGGCACGACGATGACCCGCGAGATGTCCCTCCTGGTCGAGCACGCCGGCTGGACCGTCGAGGACCTGCGCACGGTCACGGTCAACGCCCTCAAGAGCGCCTTCATCCCGTTCGACGAGCGGGCCGCCCTCATCCGCGACGTCGTACTGCCCGGTTACGCCGCCGCGTCCGGGCGTACGGACGCGGCGGCCGCCGCTCACGCGGGCGTCTGACTCCTCAGCGCCGCAGACCCCGGACGTACGCCGCCTGGCCGACGTGCTGGAGGTCGTCGGCCAGGACGCTGACCAGGCGCACGCCCAGGGTGACGGGCGGGTCCCACCGCTCGTCCACCACGCGCTCCAGGTCCTTGTCGGCCAGTCCGCGCAGGAACGCCGACGTCTGTTCGTGCACGGCGTCGAAGTAGCCCGTCAGGAGGTCGCCCGAGTCCACCCGGACCCGGGCGACCTCCTCCGGCGTGTGCCCGTATCCGGTGTCCGACTCGGGCAGTCCGAGCGCGAAGCGGTCCGCCCAGCCGGCGGAGAGCCAGACCTGTTCGCGGCCGGCCACGTCCGCGACGTGGTCGTCCTGCACGCGCGCGAGATGCCAGATCAGCCAGGCGATCGAGTTGGTCCCGTCCTGGGGCGGGGTGTTCAGCTCGTCGGCGGAGAGACCGTCGACGGCAGCGTGCACCTCCTCCTGGATGCGTCCGTAAGCTTCGGCGAGAACGTCCTTGGAATGCATGCCCCCCACCCTCTCTCAGCGGTGGCGTGAACGCGATCGACGCGCTGGCGTGTGTCCGTCACCGCCTCGGCGGCTCCCCGGGGGCCGAGCCGTGCCGTGGAGCGGCCGGAATCCGACGGCCCGACCGCCCTCCGCCCCGCCCCGGCACACCCTGCGCCCGGCGTGAACTCACCCCGGCGGAACGGAAGGTGTCGCCGGCGACGGCGACGGCAAGAAGACGACGGGCTGCTCCGCAGGTACAAGTAGGGGTGGCGCGGTCCCGGCGGGTGTCCGGCCGGGACCGCGGCCCTCATCCGGTGGTGCAGGGCGTCCCGTTCAGCGTGAACGACGCCGCTTTCCCGGTGTCGCCGGAGTGGCTCGCCTGGAAGCCGATCTGCGTGGCGGCCCCGGCGGGCAGCGTGGAGTTGTACGACAGGCCCCGGGCGGTGACCGCGCCGCCGGCGGGGCTGTAGGCCGCTCCCCAGCCGGAGGTGATGGTCTGTCCGGGCGGCAGGGTGAAGGCGAGCGACCAGTCACGGACGGCGGCCGTCCCCGTGTTGGTGAGGGTGATGGTCGCCGTCAGGCCGCTGTTCCAGGCGTTGACGGTGTAGCCCACCCGGCACGCTCCCGGCGAGGGCTCGGGGCCCGGGCCCGGAGCGGTCGCGTCGAGACCGAAGAACGCGATCGCGCGTGCCGCCATGCCGGCGGTCGGCAGGGTGTGGCCGGTCCCCTGGATGCTGATCGCCTCCACGGGCGCCTGGGCGCCGGTGCCGCCGTGACGGGTCCGGGTCCAGCCGGACTGCGGCTGGTCGGTGTACGCGGGGGTCCGGCTCACCCCGTGCACGTTCGTCCACTGGTCGATCTCCTCGCCGAAGTTCGGGTAGCGCAGTGTGGTGTCCTCGGTGCCGTGCCAGATCTGCACGCGGGGGCGAGGACCGCTGTATCCGGGGTAGGCGGCCCGGGCCAGGTCGCCCCACTGCTGCGGGGTCCTGTCGACGGTGCCGTTGGCGCAGGCGCTGTTCCAGCCCGAGCCGTCGGTGGTGGCGAAGCAGGAGTGCGGTACGCCCATGAAGGCGGCCCCGGCCTTGAACACGTCGGGGTAGTCGCCCAGCAGCACGTTGGTCATCATGGCGCCCGAGGAGGCGCCGGTGACGTACACCCGCTCCGGGTCCGCGTTCAGATGCTGCTCGACGTACCCGACCATCGACCCGATGCCCACCGGGTCGCTGCCCCCGTCACGCCGGAGCGCCTGGGGCGAGGAGACGTCGAAGCAGTTGCCGCCGCGGGTCGCCGAGGGGTAGACGACGACGAACCCGTACCGGTCCGCGAGCGACGCGAACTCCGTGCCGGTGTGGAAGGCGGGTCCCGAACCGGTGCAGTAGTGCACCGCCACCAGCACGGCCGGCCGTGCGCGGACGCTGTCCGGCACGTACAGGTGCATCCGCAGACCGCTCGGGTTGGTGCCGAAGGAGGTCACCTCGGTGAGGGTGGCGGCCGACGCCGGGGGAGCGGCGGCGACGAGCAGGAGCGACGACAGCAGGGGCAAGACTCCCGCGAGGAGAGCCGTCAGCAGGGCTCGCACCGGTCGCCGTACGGCGGCAGGCTCGTGCGTGGATCCGCAGGTCATGTGCGCGTCCTTCCTGTGCGGGTTGCCGTACCGGGGAAGGCCGTCCGAACCCGCCTCGCGGGGCGGGGCGGACGGCCCGGACGACGCCGGTCAGGAGGCGGTGCAGCTCCCGAGCAGCGGCGGCGACGTGTTGCCGTTGGTCATGACGGTGAAGCCGAAGCTGGTCGACGCCCCGGCGGCCAGGCTGCCGTTGCCGTTCGGCCGCATCGTCATCACGTTGCCGCTGCTGTCCCAGGTGGGGGACCCGTTCCAGGTGGCGGAGACCTTCTGCGGCGGGGTCACGGTGACCGTCGCCGTCCAGCCGGTGATCGCGGTGCTGCCCGCGGTCACGGTCACCTGCCCGTTGAAGCCGCCGTTCCACTGCGCGGTCGTCGTGTAGGACACGGAGCAGGTGGCACCGCCGCCTCCGCCTCCGCCGCCCGTACCGCCGAGAGCGGAGATCACGGCGTCGTAGGCGGGCTTGGCGGCGTAGTTGCCGTCGAAGAGCAGGGGAGTGCCGCTGCTGCGCCAGGAGTACTTGTCGGTGATGCCCCAGACGGTGATGCCGGTGCACCGCGAGACCCCCAGACAGGCCTTGACCACGTTGCTGTAGCTGGTCGCCTGGGAGGAGCCGGAGCCCTCGATGTCCAACTCGGTGATCTGTACGTCGACTCCGAGGTCGGCGAAGCGCTGGAGGTTGGCCCGGTAGTCGGAGGGCACCGGCGAGGCGCTGTTGAAGTGGGACTGGAAGCCCACGCAGTCGATCGGCACGCCGCGGGACTTGAAGTCCTTCACCATGTTGTAGACCGCGTTGCTCTTCGCGTTGACGCCGTCGGTGTTGTAGTCGTTGTAGCAGAGTTTGGCGGCCGGATCGGCGGTGCGCGCGGTGCGGAACGCCTCCTCGATGAAGCCGTTGCCGAGCCTGTCCTGGAACGGCGAGCTGCGTCGTGCGCCGCTGCTCCCGTCCTGGAAGGCCTCGTTGACCACGTCCCACGAGTGGATCTTGCCCTTGTAGTGCTGCATGACCTGGGTGATGTGGTTGTTCATCGCGGAGCGGAGGTCGGAGGCGCCGAGTCCGCTCACCCAGCCGGGCAGTTGGGAGTGCCAGACCAGTGTGTGGCCGCGGATCTTCATGCCCTTGCTCTGCGCGTGGCCGACGATCTGGTCGGCCTGGCCGAAGCTGAACGAGTTCCGGTTCGGCTCGACGGCGTCCCACTTCATCTCGTTCTCCGGGGTCACCGAGGTGAACTCCCGGTCGAGGGTGGCCGCGTACGCCGACTCGCCGAGGTGGCCGGCCGCCACGGCTGTGCCGAAGTAGCGGCCCTGCGCGGCCGCCGCCGAACCGAGCGTGGTGGCGGCGTGGGCCGTGTCCGAGAGGGCTCCGACGCCGCCTGCGGCGAGGAGTCCCGCCGTGGCGAGGACGAGTGCCCTGCGGGCTCGGGACCGGCGGCGGGGCGGGGGTGCGGGCCCGCGGTCGACGGGCGGCGGGCTTGCAGTCATGTGCATGTCATCCCCTTCTACGGGTTGCCGGAGAGGTCCGGCAGCGTGCATGAGGGTGGGGCGGATGAGAGCGCGAGGCGCTGCATTCGAAAGTTGCGAGCGTGTTTCCGAATGGCTGCGCAGAACGTACGGGCAAGGGTCGTGCCGGTCAACCACTTGCGCGCAGATCCCGGGCCGTTGGGCCGAAAGGTGTGCAGGCGCGAAGGCGGTCCGGCCTCGTCGGTAACGGTTTGATCGCGCGCCTGCACCCCCGTTGACCCCTGCGAAGTGCTCCTTTACGGTCCAGGAATCGCAGCGACTTTCGGCAATGCAGCCGAAACTTTCGAAAGGTGCGCCATGAAGACACGTGCGCGGTTCCCCCGGATGCTCGCCGGAGGCGTGACGATGGCCCTGGCCCTGAGCCTGTCCGCCTGCGGGGACGGGGACAGCACGTCGTCCTCCGACGGGGGCAAGATCCACGTCCTCGTGTACGGGGACGCCACCAACAAGGTCGAGAAGCAGCTCGTCGCCGACTTCAACAAGACGTCCAAGGTCAAGGCCGTCCTGGACACCATCCCGGGCGCCGACTACCAGCAGAAGCTCCAGACGATCATCAGCACTCCGCAGGCTCCGGACGTCTTCTTCAACTGGGGCGGCGGCAGCATCCAGCCGTTCGTCAAGGCGGACCTGCTCCTGCCGCTGGACGACATGATCAAGGACGACCCCGACCTCAAGGCCAAGTTCCTCCCCTCGGTCTTCAACACGGCCGTGATCGACGGCAAGTCGTACGGCATACCGATGCGCGGCACCCAGCCCGTCCTGCTGTTCAGCAACAAGAAGGTGCTCTCCGAGGCGGGCGTCGAACAGCCCAAGACCTGGGACGAGTTGCTCGCCGCTGTCAAGAAGCTGAAGGCCGCCGACGTCACGCCGATCGCCCTCGGCGGCGGCGACCAGTGGCCGACGCTGATGTGGTTCGAGTACCTCTACGACCGCGTCGCCGGTCCCGGGCTCTTCAAGAAGGCGCTCGACGGGGACAAGGACGCCTGGGCGAGCGCGGACAGCAAGAAGGCGCTGAGCATGCTCAAGGAGCTGATCGACGCCGGTGCCTTCGGGACCAACTTCGACTCGGTGAAGTTCACCGACGGCGGGTCGCCCGCCCTGCTGGCCGGCGGCAAGGCCGGCTTCGAACTGATGGGCTCCTGGGAGTACTCCACCCAGCAGGACGCCAACAAGGAGTTCGCCGAGAAGAACCTCGGCTACAGCTCCTTCCCGAGCATCGACGGCACCAAGGGCGACCCGGCCAACCTCGTCGGCAACACCAACAACTTCTACTCCGTGCTGAAGAAGACCAAGCACCCGGAGGCCGTCGCGGAGTTCATGAAGCTGATGTACTCCGACGGGTTCGTGAAGAAGCAGCTGTCCATCGGCAACCTGCCGACCACCACGAACACCGAGAAGTTCCTCGACACCGCCGCGAGCCCCGAGTACTCGCGCTACCAGTTCGACCTGGTGAAGAAGGCCCCGTCGTTCCAGCTGTCGTGGGACCAGGCGTACCCGCCGGCGGCCATCACGCCCATCCACCAGGCCGTGCAGCAGTTCTTCAACGGCCAGCTCGACGCGGACGGCTTCATCAAGGCCATGCAAGCCCTTCCGACCGCCTGAGTCCGGCATGACGACACAGATGACGCCCGTCCGCCCTCCCGCCCCGGCGCAGAAGTCGGCACCGCGCCGGGGGCGGAGCTCCCAGGTCTCCGGCGTGGGGCAGCCGGGATTCGCCTGGGCGCTGCCCGCCACCGTGTTCTTCGGCCTCTTCGCGATCGCCCCGCTGATCATGGTGGGGGTGCTGTCCTTCACGAGCTGGAGCGGCCTCGGATCACCCGAGTTCGTCGGCATGGACAACTGGACCCGGGTCTTCGAGGACCCGGTCATGATCAAGAGCATCTGGCTGAGCCTGCTGATCACCGCGCTCGGCGTGGCCCTGCAGACCCCGCTGAGCATCCTGCTCGGCGTGTGGGCCGCCGGAAAGCAGCGCAACCGCGCCGTCCTCTCGACGATCTACTTCGTCCCGCTGCTGCTGTCCTCCACAGCCGTCTCCGTGCTGTGGCGGGCGCTGCTCGACCCGAACTTCGGGGTGCCGTCGCAGGCGAAGTGGCTGTTCGGCGACGGCAACCTGTTCGGGAGCCAGTCCACCGCGATCGGTGTCCTGGCCTTCGTGAGCACCTGGCAGTTCACGCCGTTCCACACGCTGATCTACCAGGGGGCCGCCCGCGCGATCCCCCAAGTGCTCTACCAGGCAGCGGAGATCGACGGCGCGGGACGCTACCGGCAGTTCTTCCACATCACCCTGCCGCAGCTGCGCAACTCGATCATCACCTCGATGATCCTGATGGTGGTCGGCGGACTCACGACCTTCGAGACGGTGCTCATCCTGACCCAGGGCGGGCCCGGCACCGACACCACCATCAGCGCCTACTACATGTACCAAAAGGCCTTCAAGGGCTTCGACTTCGGCGCCGCCTCGGCCATCGCGCTGGTCCTGGTGATCGCGGCCACGATCATCTCGCTGATCGTGGTGCGCGTCTCGGGCTACGACAAGATGCGCGGCTCAACGGAGGGTCTGTCATGAAACGACGCCCCAACTACGTGGCCGGGGCGGCCTCCATCGGCTGGCTCTTCCTCGTCGGGCTGCCGCTGTACGTCATGCTCGCCGCGACGGTCCAGTCCCGCTCCGAGTACGCCCAGAACGGCCCCCTGTCCTTCCCGGACAGCTTCACCTTCGACAACTACACCGGGGCCTTCTCCAACGGCTTCGGACGCTACTTCCTCAACACCGTCATCGTCACCGTCTGCGTCGTCGGCCTGGTGCTCCTGCTCGTGCCACCGCTCGCCTACGCCATCGTGCGGGCCCGCGGCAGGGTCACCTCCGGGATCTTCCGGCTGTTCCTGCTGGGCCTCGCCATCCCGGCCCAGGCCGTGATCGTCCCGATGTTCTACCTGATCAGCAAGGCCGGCCTCTACGACAACCTCATCGGTGTCATCCTGCCGACGGCCGCCTTCTGCATGCCGATCACCGCGCTCATCCTCAGCGGCGCCATGCGCGACATCTCCCAGGAGCTGTTCGAGGCCATGGCCATGGACGGCGCCTCCACCCGGCGGGTGTTCTTCCAGCTCGTGCTGCCGCTCTCCAAGAGCGGGCTGTCCACGATCGTGGTGTTCTCCGCGCTCCAGGCGTGGAACGGCTTCCTGTTCCCGCTCGTCCTGACCCAGTCCGACTCGACCAAGTTGATCACGCTGGGCCTCTACAACTTCCAAACCGAGCACGGCATCAACATCCCCGGCCTGCTGGCCGCCGTGGTCCTGTCCATGATGCCCGTCCTGCTCGTCTACCTGTTCGCCCGTCGCGCCCTGGTCCAGGGCCTGATGGGCGTCGGAGGAAAGTGACCGCCAACGTGGCAGTTGAGACAACCCCCGTCACCGTCCCGCACCTCTGGAACGACCCCGCCCAGGACATCGACACCAGGGTCTCGGCCCTGATCGACGCCATGACCGTCGAGGAGAAGGTCGCCCAGCTCTTCGGTATCTGGGTCGGCGCGTCCGACGAGGGCGGCGAAGTGGCCCCGCACCAGCACGACATGGAGGAGGCCGTCGACATCGAGACCCTCCTGCCGGCCGGCCTCGGCCAGCTGACCCGGCCCTTCGGCACCGCTCCCGTCGACCCCGCACTCGGCGCGCTCTCCCTCATGCGCACCCAGCAGCGGATCACCTCGGCCAACCGCTTCGGCATCCCGGCCGTCGCCCACGAGGAGTGCCTCACCGGCTTCGCCACCTGGGGTGCCACCGCCTACCCCGCGCCCCTGTCCTGGGGAGCCACCTTCGACCCGGACCTCGTCCGCCGGATGGCCACCGCCATCGGGCGCGACATGCGCTCCCTGGGCGTCCACCAGGGCCTCGCGCCCGTACTCGACGTGGTGCGGGACGCCCGCTGGGGCCGCGTCGAGGAGACCATCGGGGAGGACCCCTACCTCGTCGGCAGCATCGGCACCGCCTACGCGCAGGGCCTGCAGTCGGCCGGAGTCGTCGCCACCCTCAAGCACTTCGTCGGGTACTCGGCGTCGCGCGCCGGACGCAACCTCGCACCCGTCGGCATCGGGCCGCGCGAGCGCGCCGACGTCCTCCTGCCCCCCTTCGAGATGGTCCTGCGCGACGGCGCCGCCCAGTCGGTGATGCACGCCTACACCGACACCGACGGCGTGCCCTCCGCGGCCGACGAGGAACTGCTGACCGGGCTGCTGCGCGACACCTGGGGCTTCGAAGGGACGGTCGTCGCCGACTACTTCGGCATCGCCTTCCTCAAGATCCTGCACGGTGTCGCCGGGGACTGGGCCGACGCCGCCGCGGCCGCGCTGCACGCGGGCGTGGACGTCGAACTGCCCACCGTCAAGACGTTCGGCGCACCCCTGTTGGAGGCCGTCTCGGCCGGGCGCGTGCCCGAACCGCTCGTCGACCGCGCCCTGCGCCGGGTGCTCACCCAGAAGGCCCGGCTGGGCCTGCTCGACGCCGACTGGAGCCCGGTGCCCCCCGCGCTCGCCGACGCCGACCCGGACGACCCCCAGGCCCTGCGCGGCACGGTCGACCTGGACACACCCGCCAACCGCGAACTGGCCCGGGAGATCGCCGAACAGGCGGTCGTGCTGCTGCGCAACGACGGGACGCTGCCGCTCGCCCGCCCGCGCCGCATCGCCCTGGTGGGCCCCAACGGCGACGAGCCGACCGCCGTGCTCGGCTGCTACTCCTTCCCCCTCCACGTCGGCGTGCACCACCCGCAGGTGCCGGCCGGGATCGACCTGCCGACCCTGCGGGACGCCCTGGAAGAGGAGTTCCCGGACGCGGAGATCACCGTGGTGCGCGGTACCGGGATCGACGACGGGGACACCTCCGGCATCGCCGGGGCGGCGGAGCTGGCCGCACGGGCCGACCTCGTCGTCGCGGCCCTCGGCGACCGGGCCGGCCTGTTCGGCCGGGGGACCAGCGGCGAGGGATGCGACGCCGACTCCCTGGCGCTCCCCGGCGCCCAGCAGCACCTGCTCGACGCCCTCCTGGACTCGGGTACCCCCGTCGTCGCCGTCCTGGTCGCCGGCCGGCCCTACGCGCTCGGCGCCGCCACGGACCGGGCCGCCGCCATCGTGCAGTCGTTCTTCCCCGGCGCGGAGGGCACGAAGGCGATCGCCGGCGTCCTCAGCGGCCGGGTCGGCCCCAGCGGCCGTCTGCCCGTGAGCGTGCCGCGCGGTCCGGGCGCACAGCCGTCCACCTATCTCGGCGCGCGGCTCGCCCAGGCCAGCGAGGTGTCGAACATCGACCCGACCCCGGCCTTCGGGTTCGGACACGGCCTGTCGTACACCACGTTCGCCTGGAGCGACCTCGCCGTGGACGCCACGGAGCGCCCCACGGACGGGGAGTTCACCCTCGCCCTCACGGTGCGCAACACCGGGGACCGGGAGGGGACCGAGGTCGTCCAGCTGTACCTGCGCGATCCGGTCGCCTCGGTGGTCCAGCCGGTCCAGCGGCTCGTCGGCTACACGCGGGTGCGGCTCGCGCCGGGCCAGGCGCGACGCGTCCGGGTGACCGTACCGGCCGACCTCGCGTCGTTCACCGGGCGCGACGGGCGGCGTGTGGTGGAGCCCGGGGAGCTGGAGCTGCGACTGGCGGCGTCCAGCACCGATCCGCGGCTGACGGCGACGGTCACGCTGACCGGTCCCGAACGGCACGTGGACCACACCCGGCGACTGCACGCCGACTTCACCCAGTCCGCCGGGTGACCGGTGACCGCCGCCGCGGACCGGTGTCCCCGGTCCGCGGCGGCGGCTCCCTCACACGTGTGTGACGTCCCGGGCGGGCGGCTGATCCGTGAGGACGGCCATCAGCGCCCGGGCCGCGGGACTCGTCGCCTCCTCCGGCGGCAGCATGGCGACCGTCTCGTACGACACGTCCTCGACGCCCTTCAGAGGGAGCGCGGTGAGCACGGACGCCTCCGGCTTGTGGCCGAAGTGCCGGGGGACGACGGCGATACCGAGGCCCTGCTGGATCAGTTCCAGCAGGCTGTGCACGTCGTTGACCTCCAGGGCGACCGTACGGTGGACGCCGGCCATCGCGAAGGCGGCGTCGGTGACGCGCCGCGGCCCCCAGTCGGGGTGGAAGTCGACGAAGGCCTCGCCGCCCAGGTCCTGCGGTGCGACCGGCCCGCCCCCGGCGAGGCGGTGCTCCGGATGGCACAGGACGGTCATCGGCTCGCCGGTGAGCGGCACCGAGCGCAGCTGCTCGCTGTCCGCCTGCGTCCGGACGGCGAACGCCAGGTCCAGGCGGCCGGCCGCCACCTCCTCGGCCAGTGCCCCCGAGCCCGCCTGCCGCAGCCGGATCTCCACGTCCGGGTGCTGCCGCCGGAACGCCGCCAGGAGCCTGGCCACCCCGACCCCGGCGACGCACTGCTCGGTGCCCAGCGACAGGGTGCCGCGCAGCACGCCCTGCACCGCCGCCACCGCGTCGTGGGCGGCCCGCACCTGGGCGAGGATCCGCTCCGCCTCGCCCAGCAGGGCGCGGCCGGCCTCCGTGAGCGTCACGCGGCGGGTGGTGCGCACGAACAGCGGTGCCTGGAGCTCCCGCTCAAGGGCCCGGATGGACGCGGACAGGCCGGACTGCGACACCAGCAGCCGTTCCGCCGCACGGGTGAAGTGCTGGTCCTCGGCGACGGCTACGAAATGCTGGAGATGGCGCAGTTCCATGATTGAGAAGCGTAGACGCTGAATCCCATCCGATTCTCCTGTTGGACCGCATGCCGGTGCGCGGGTGAAAGTGGAGGACGTCCCTCTGGATCTCTCCTCCTGGAGCCCACGTTGTACACGCCGCACACCGACCGTTACGAGGCCATGCCCTACCGCCGCACCGGACGCAGCGGCCTGAAGCTCCCGGCGCTGTCGCTGGGGCTCTGGCACAACTTCGGGCCGGACCGTCCGGTGGACACCCAGCGGCAGATCCTGCGCCGCGCCTTCGACCTGGGCGTCACCCACTTCGACCTGGCCAACAACTACGGCCCGCCGCCCGGCGCCGCCGAGTCCGCGCTCGGGGACGCGCTGCGGGCGGACTTCGCGCCCTACCGCGACGAGCTGGTCATCTCGACCAAGGCCGGATACCTGATGTGGCCGGGCCCGTACGGCGAATGGGGATCGCGCAAGTACCTGCTGTCCTCGCTGGACCAGAGCCTGTCCCGGATGGGCCTGGAGTACGTGGACATCTTCTACTCGCACCGCCCCGACCCGGAGACCCCCCTGGAGGAGACCATGGGTGCCCTGCACTCGGCGGTCCTCCAGGGCAAGGCGCTGTACGTCGGAGTATCGAACTACTCCCCGGAGCAGACCAGGGAGGCCGCCCGCATCCTCGGTGAACTGGGCACGCCGCTGCTCATCCACCAGCCGCGCTACTCGATGCTCGACCGCCGGCCCGAGGAAGAGGGCCTCCTGGACACGCTGGACGAGCTCCAGGTCGGCTCCATCGCCTACTCGCCCCTGGAGCAGGGCCTGCTGACCAGCCGCTACCTCGACGGCATCCCCGAGGGTTCGCGCGCGGCGAGCGACAGCCCCTTCCTGAGCGCCGACAAGGTCACCGAGGAGCTGGTGGGGCAGCTGCGCGAGCTGAACGAGGTCGCCGAGTCCCGGGGCCAGTCGCTCGCGCAGATGGCGCTGGCCTGGGTGCTGCGCGGTGGGCGGGTGACCTCCGCGCTGATCGGGGCCAGCAGCCCCCGGCAGCTGGAGGACAGCGTGGCGGCGACGGGTGCGCTGGACTTCTCCGCCGAGGAGCTGTCCCGGATCGACGGGATCATCGGCGCGGCCGGCCGCTGAACCGGGGACCCTTCCTCAGCCGCCCGGCGCGTCGAGACGCTCCAGCAGATGGACGGTCACCGAGTCTCCGGCCTCCTTCCCGATCGCCTTGCGCACGTCGGCCTTCACGGGCAGCTTGTGCGTTCCGTCGCCCAGGGCCATGAAGGAGCTGCGGAAAGGGTGACCGTCGATGGTGCCCCGCACCTTGACGAGGCCGCGCGTCCCGAAGAACGCGGCTGAGCCGGGCCACACGACGTAGGTCCAGCCGCCCTTCTCCGTGCTCTTGAGCAGTTCCGCCGTGAAGTGCTCGTCCAGGTTGTTCGCCGTACTCATGTGTTCCTCCGCTCCCGGTGGTTCCTCTTCCCAAGAGACCACCGGGAGCGGCGGAACTCATCGCGGGCGCTCAGGCGGCCCCGGCCGGCACCCGGTCCAGGAAGCCGAACACGTCCTGGATGCGGCCCCCGGCGTCGAGGGTGATCACGTCGGATCCGGCGACGGGCGCCGAGCCGTCCGCGTCGGCGACCAGTTCCCAGCCGAAGCGCGCGATGTCGTGGTGGGCGTCGACGGCGCCCGTGAGCCGGAACGAGTGACCCGGGAACTGCTCCTGCGCCGCGGCGATCACGGCGGCGAGCTGCTCGTGCCCGCGGACGTCGGCGAGCGGATCGGTGTAACCCCCGTCGGTGGCCCACGCGGCGGCCACCGCCTTCACCCGGCTCTCCGGGTCCCGGGCGTTCCAGGCCTCGAAGTAACGGGCCACGGCGGATTCATGACGCTCATTGCCTGCGGACATGGTCGATCAGCCTCCATCGAGATGTACGTGCTGGTCAGAGACCGGATTCCGCGGTGTGTTCGCCCGCCGGGATCCGGTACCGCAACCATGCCGGGCCGCCCGCGGGAGCGTCGATTACCTCCGGGGTAAGAGGGCCCGAACCGTTTCGGCCAGTCGCGGCACGGAATATGCCAAGAGACTGGCTGGAATGGCATGGTGACAGAGTGTCAGTAGTGGCGATACTCGATGAACAGGGTGATTCAGCCACGTCCGCCGAGCACCCTCGCACCGAGAGCATCTTCGCACCACAGCACCGCACACGAGCCGCAAGGAAAGAGAGGCCGGACCGGCAGCGAGCGCCGTAATGGGGGAGCGATCGTGCATGACGAATTCCTGTGCCATGTGACCGCCTACGGAATATGCGGCGGCCAGCGCGTCGGCGTCCCCTTGGGGACCTACCGCGCACCCACACTGGCGCTGGCCCTGTGGTGGATGCGGGACCGCGCCTCCTGGATCGCCGAGCGCCTCGATCCGCGCCCGGACAATCCGAACTTTCCCCCGAACTCCATCACGCCGGTGGGAGCGGGCGTGCCCGACGTGCCGGCCGTGCTGCGCGCCTGGTGCGGCGACACCCTCCAACAGGAGGTCGTCGCCGAGGAGTTGGCCGCCGGGAAGCTGGTTCGCATCACCACGAACGACGACACCACCGAGTACGAACTGCTCGCCGAGTCCGTCGACGCGCTGCGGATGCAGCGCTTCGTCCCCGTCCTCTCCACGCCCGCGGCCTGACCCCCGCCCGTGCCCGGCCCTGACGCCGGTCCTGCCGCCCGTGACCGCTGCCGCCCAGGCGGGCATGCGGATGAATCGCTAGAATTCAGGCATGAGAGAACGGCCGGTCGCGACAGCGCCCGAGCTCGTCCTCGAGACCGAGGCGGGCTCCACGGTGATCAGTCCCAGCCGCGACTATCACGTCGGGCGGGACCCACTCAGCGATGTCGTCATCGACGACATCCGAGTCTCGTGGCACCACGCCGTACTGCGACCGGAGGGCGACCACTGGACGGTCGAGGACGAGGGCAGCACGAACGGCACCTTCGCCGACGGCCGCCGCGTCCACGAGTGGGGCGTCGGCCCGGGCAGCGTCATCCGCTTCGGCAACCCCTCGGACGGCCCCCGCGTCCTGCTCGTCGACCGCCGGCCGGCCGCGCCGGAACGCCCGTCCGCCGTCCACACCCCCTCCGCCACCGGGACCTTCCGGCAGCCGACCACCGTACGGCCACTGCCCGCCCGCACGGTACGCATCGGCCGCGGCGGCGACAACGACCTGGTCGTCGACGACCTCGTCGTCTCCCGCCGGCACGCAGAGCTGCGCGCCCGGGCCGACGGCACCTACGAGATCGTCGACCTCGGCAGCCACAACGGCACGTTCCTCAACGGACAGCCCGTCGAGCGGGCCGTCGTCACCGCCGGTGACATCGTCGGCATCGGCCACTCCGCCTTCTGCCTCGTCGGCGACCAGCTGCAGGAGTACGTCGACACCGGTGAGGTCTCCCTCGACGTCCAGGACCTCGGTGTCGCCGTCGACCACGGCCGCAAGACGCTCCTCGACCAGGTGTCCTTTCCCGTCGGCGAGAAATGCCTGCTGGCCGTCGTCGGCCCCAGCGGCGCCGGCAAGTCCACCCTGCTGAACGCCCTGACCGGGCAGCGCCCCGCCGACCGCGGCACGGTCCTGTACGACGGCCGGGACCTGTACCGGGACTACGCCGAACTGCGCCAGCGCATCGGGCTCGTGCCCCAGGACGACATCCTGCACGCCCAGTTGACCGTGCGGCGCGCGCTCACCTACGCGGCCGAACTGCGCTTCCCCCAGGACACCGCCAAGGCGGAACGCCGCGCCCGGGTCGACGAGGTGATCCGCGAGCTGGGCCTGGAGGAGCGGGCCACGCAGCCCATCCACAGCCTGTCGGGCGGCCAGCGCAAGCGCGTCAGCGTGGCCCTCGAACTGCTGACCAAGCCCTCGCTGCTCTTCCTCGACGAACCGACCTCCGGCCTCGACCCCGGCATGGACCGCTCGGTGATGCACATGCTGCGCGGCCTGGCCGACGACGGCCGGACGGTCATCGTCGTGACGCACAGCGTGCTCAGCCTCGACGTCTGCGACCGCCTCCTGGTGCTCGCGCCCGGCGGCAAGGTGGCCTTCTACGGGCCGCCCGAGGAGGCCCTCGCCTACTTCGGTTTCGAGGAATGGCCCGAGGCGTTCGAGGCCTTCGAGCGGGACCACGACCGGGACTGGGCGGGGGACTACCGCGACTCCGTGCTCAACCGCCAGTACATCCTCAACGCGTCCGCCCAGCCGCCCCTGCCGCAGGAAGAGCAGGCCCGCGTCTTCGGACCGCCGCCCAAGGCACAGAGCTGGGGCGCCCAGCTCGGCACCCTGGTCAGACGCTACGCCGCCGCGCTCGGCGCCGACCGCACCTTCCTCATCATCATGATCGCGCTGCCGTTCGTGATGGGCGCCATGGCCCGGGCCCTGGCCGGGAGCAAACTCACCCAGGAGACGGCGATGAACGCGCTGCTCATCCTGTGCGTGGGCGGCGTGCTCACCGGCGCGGCCAACGCCGTGCGCGAACTGGTGAAGGAACGCGTCATCTACCAGCGGGAGCGCGCCGTCGGCCTGTCCAGATCGGCGTACCTGATGTCCAAGGTCGTCGTCCTCGGCACCGTCACGATCCTCCAGGCGGTCGTCCTCACCCTGGTCGCCCTGCTCGGCGTCGACCTCAACGCGCCCGGCGGAGAAGGCGTCCTCATGCCACCCCTGGCCGAGATCACGGTGGCCGTGGCCATGCTCGCCTTCACCGCGATGATGCTCGGCCTGCTCGTCTCCGCGCTGGTCCGCAAGGAGGAGGTGACCATGCCGTTGCTGGTGCTGCTCGCGATCGTGCAGGTCGTCTTCTGCGGCGCCCTGCTCAAGCTGAACGGAGTGCCCGGCATCGAGCAGCTGGCCTGGCTGGTGCCCTCGCGGTGGGCGCTCGGCGCGATGGCCGGCACGATAGGACTCGCCCGCGTCGTGCCCGGGGACCTGACCGGTGATCCCCTCTTCAAGCACTCGGTCGGCGTGTGGCTGCTGAACATCGGGATGCTGGTCGTGCTCTCCGTCGTCTTCGGATACCTGGTGGCGCGCCTGCTGCGCCGACACGAGCCCGCGGTCATGCGGAAGTAGGTGCGATGACGGCTCCCGACTTCCGCCCCACCCATGTCGTCCCCCAGGACGGGATGTCCGCCTGGGAGACACCCGATCCCTCCCGGCCCACCGTGCCGCTCGACGCCCTGCTCCCCGTGCAGCTCGCCGAGCGGCGCGGGGACTGGGGGCGGATCGTCTGCGCCAACGGCTGGTCCGCCTGGGTCGACGGCCGCCTGCTGATCGCCGTCCCGCAGGCACCGCCCGCCGCGAGCAGCCCGCTCACCCGTACGGCGGACCCGCGCCCCCTCCTCACCCGAGTCCAGGAGTCGCTCGCCCGCTACCGGAGCGCGACGGAGGACCTGACCGCGGGCCGCCTCGACGGAGAGGCGTTCCGCGGCCGTACGCACGGGATGCGGGCCGGCGTGGTCGTCGACGGGGAGTCCGTGTGGCTGTACGACGCCGAGCACGAGCGATGGGTGTACAGCGACGGCACGCGGCTCAGCACCTACGCGGCGCCGGGGGAGCCCTCGGCGGCGGCCCCGGAACCGGCACGGCCCCCCCGGGAGGCCACCCGGGTCGTCGAGGCCGACGCCGACCCGCCTCCGGCCGCGCCCGCCGCGGAGGCCGGCCCCGCGACGGCCGGGCCCTCGGGACAACCCGGGCCCGCCGGTCCGACGGGACCCCCGGACGATGCCGAGCCCGCCGGGCCGGCGCGCCCCGCGACGCAGGCGCCCGCCGGGCCGACCCGCTTCACGGGCGAAACGGCGTCCCCGCAGCCCACGCGGCGCGCGGGGGAGACGGACACCGAGCCGCCCCTCCCCACGGACGAACCGCCCCGCCTCGTCCAGGAACCGGGGCCGGGCGAGCCGACGCGCCCGGCCCCGGACCCCGCTCCTGACGGCGGGTATGAGCCGACGCGTCTCGTCGCGGAGCCGGCGCCCGACGGTGGACACGAAGCGACCCGTCTCGTCACCGAGTCGGACGCTGCCGGGGAGCCGACGCGCCCGGCGCCGGACCCCGCTCCCGACGGCGGGCATGAGCCGACCCGTCTCGTCACCGAGTCGGACGCCGCCGGGGAGCCGACGCGTCTCGTGCGGGACCCGGGGCCCGAGGGCGGGCACGGGGCACCCCCTCTCGTCGCGGAGCCGCAGCCTGAAGAGCAGGAGACGCGTCTGTTGCGGGAACCGGCTCCGGACGGTGGGCACGGGGCGACCCGTCTCGTCACGGGGTCGGAGGCCGCCGGGGAGCCGACGCGCCCGGCGCCGGACTCCGCTCCCGACGGCGGGCATGAGCCGACCCGTCTCGTCGCGGAGCCGCAGCCTGAAGAGCAGGAGACACGTCTGTTGCGGGAACCGGCTCCCGACGGTGGGCACGAGGCGGCCCGTCTCGTCACGGGGTCGGAGGCCGCCGGGGAGCCGACGCGTCTCGTGCGGGACCCGGCGCCCGACCGGGGGCACGAACCGACCCGGGTCGTGCGGCGTCCGGACGCGTCGCGGGGTGTGCGCCGGGGTGACCACTGATGGCCGACACGCCCCACGACACGAGCGTGTACGCGGGGCGCCCCTCGGGTCTGGTCGGGAAGCAGATCGCCGGCTACCGGATCGAGCGCGAGATCGGCCGCGGCGGCATGGCGGTCGTCTACCGCGCCAAGGACCTGCGGCTGGACCGGACCGTCGCCCTGAAGCTGCTCGCACCGGAACTCGCGCGCAACGACACCTTCCGCCGGCGCTTCACCCACGAGTCGCGGGTGGCGGCCGCCATCGACCATCCGCACATCGTGCCGGTCTTCGAGGCGGGCGAGACGGACGGCGTCCTGTACATCGCGATGCGCTTCGTCTCCGGGCAGGACCTGCGCCATCTGCTGGACCGGGAGGGTCCGCTGCCCGCCGGGACGGCCGTCCGCATCGCCGCGCAGGTGGCGTCCGCGCTCGACGCCGCGCACGAGCACGGGCTCGTGCACCGGGACGTCAAGCCCGGCAACATCCTGGTGGCGCGCGGCACGGACAGCGACCACCCCGAGCACGTCTACCTCACGGACTTCGGCCTGACCAAGAAGTCGCTGTCGCTGACCGGCTTCACGACCGTGGGACAGTTCGTGGGCACCCTCGACTACGTGGCACCCGAGCAGATCTCGGGGCGTCCGGTGGACGGGCGCTGCGACGTGTACGGCCTCGCGTGCGTCGTCTACGAACTGCTGGCCGGGCGGCCCCCATTCCAGCGGGACGACGACATGGCCCTGCTGTGGGCCCACCAGTACGACCAGCCGCCGCCCCTCACCGAGAAGCGCCCGGACCTCACCTCCGGCGCCGACGCCGTCCTGGCGCGGGCGCTGGCCAAGACCCCGGACGACCGGTACGACTCCTGCCGGGCGTTCGTGGCCGCGCTGCGCGCCGCCGTGACGGGGCGGGTGGAGGGAGGTCACGAGCCGACCCGGGTGGACCACGGCGCCCTCGCCGCGCCGGAGCACCCCGGCGCGCCGCCCGAACCGCCGGAGTGGGCCCGCCCGGTCTTCCGCCGTTAGGCCCTACGGGTTGCGGTCGCGGGCCCCGGCCGCCGGGACCTCGCCGCGGCGACGCACCCGGGTGGCCGACAGGGCGCCGAGGAACCCGGCGACGAGCCCCCACAGCAGCGCGAAACCGACCGCCGTCCAGATCCGGGGCCGCAGCAGGAGCTGTCCGGAGAGACCGCCGCCGAGGTCTCCGATGCCCAGGAGCGACAGCCCGTAGTGCGCGGAGAGGCGGGCGAGGAGGCAGATCGCGAGCACCGTGAGCGCCAGGGCGACCGCCAGGTGCAGGGCGTGCTGCCAGGCGCGTACCCGGGCGGGGGAGCGGGTGGCCATGAGGAAGGCGGCGCCCAGCACCAGTACGGCGTCGACGGCCACCAGCCACCACACCCGGCCGTCGTACTCGGCCAGGGTGCTCAGGTTGAGCGTGGAGATGTCCCGGGTGCGGAGCACCTCGTCCAGGACGTGCGGCATGGGCAGACCGAACGGGCCCTGGACGCGGCCTTCCCAGGAGGCGCCCAGGCCGATCGTGAAGGCGAGCCAGACGAGGTTCGGCAGGCCGAGCAGGATCACCGCGAAGGTCTCGGCGACGTGGCCTCGGGTGGCGGCGACGACCAGGGCGACGACGAGACCCACGGCCACGCAGGACAGGAGCAGGGCGACCATCGCGAAGGCGGCGGGGCGCACCGGCTCCTGGAAGCGCAGCAGCCGTGCGGGGAGCGGGGCGCGGGGCGACACGAGCACCGCCAGCACGATGACGCCGGCCAGCCACAGCAGCCCGAACAGCACCGTGAGCGGCAGATCCGCCTCGAAGCCCACCTTCGGGGACGCGCCGAGCAGGTCGCCGATGTCGGAGACGACACCGTCCCCGAGGGAGATCTCGAAGTCCTGCCGGGCGGCGAGCGCCAGTCCGATCAGCCCCAGCAGCCATACGACGGCGACCCGGGCGGCCCAGCCGCTCAGCTCCGAGGTGCCGGCCACGGCCCGGTGCCGCAGCGGGCGCAGGAAGCCGGCCGCGACCACGAGGGCGCCGGCGAGGGTGACCGACAACGGCATCGCGGTGAGGTCGGCCTGCGTGTCGGCGATGGCCCCGGCGTCGCCCGAGAGCTCGATGCTGCCGCCGACCGCGGTCACCACGGCGGCGGCGACGACCCGGGGGAACGCGCTGCCGGGCAGGTCTGCCGCGCCGGCCGCCCAGAGTCCGAGGGCGGCGACCGCGCCCATCGCGATCAGCGCGGCCAGGACCGTGGTGACGGCCTGGATCCAGCCGTGGCGGGCGACGGTTCGGTCGGACGGTGTCTGGGCGCTCACGTTGTCACGCTAAGCAGGGCGGCAGAGGTCCGCCCGCCGGGGAGGGCCGACCGCGTCCGCTTGCGAGGGACGCGGGACCCGGGCACACAATGGGCTCGTTGTGGAATAGAGCGGCACAAAACGTACCGACTGTGCCGCGAGGTCCCTCCGCAGGGAAGAAGAGCTCGTGAGCGTCGAACCGCCGTCCTCCGGCCGTCCCACAGGCCCCCCTTCGGGCCCGCTGTCGGGCCCCTCGCAGCCGGGGCCGTCCCAGCCCGGTCCCACCCAGCCGAACGCCCGCCCCCCGCAGGGGCCCTCGGGTGACTCGGGCGCCGGCGGAACCGGTGGTCCGGGCGGCGACGGAGGCGGCGGTCCGTCCGGCCCGCACCCCTCCGGCGGCGCGAGCATGGGCGGCGGCCCCCAGCGGCCCTGGTGGAGATCGGCTCCCCGGGTGGCGGTCATCGCCACCGCGGTCGTGGCGGCGGTGATCCTGGCCGTCGTCCTCACCCGTCCGGACGGTTCCTCCGGGGGCACGGCCGCCCCTGGTGGCGGCGAGGTCTTCCTCCAGGCCGCCGCGAAGACGGGACCCGACCCGTACACGGAGTCGACGGCGAAGGACAGTTCCACCACCCCCGAGACGCCCGCACCGCCCAGCGGCACCTCCGCCTCCGCGAACGCGCCGCGCGGCGTGGAGGGTTCGGCACCCGGCCTCTACGGCGGCACCCGCAAGGTCGCCAGCTGCGACGTGGAGAAGCAGGTCTCGGCGCTCGGCGCGGACCCGGCGAAGAACAAGGCGTTCGCGTCGGTCGCGGGAGTCCAGCCGTCGGAGGTGCCCGCCTACCTGCGCTCGCTCACCCCGGTCCAGCTGCGCATGGACACCTGGGTCACCAACCACGGCTACCGCAACGGCGCCGCCACCAGCTATCAGGCGGTCCTCCAGGCCGGTACGGCCGTGCTCGTCAACGACCGCGGTCTGCCGCGGGTGCGCTGCGCGTGCGGGAACCCGCTGACGGATCCGGTCCCGCAGAAGACGGCCCCCCGGACGACCGGTGACTCCTGGCCCTCGTACCGCCCCCAGAACATCGTGGTCGTCACCCCGGCGCCGACGGTCATCAACGTCTTCGTCCTCTTCGACCCGGAGCACGACGACTGGTTCCGCCGCGAGAAGGGCGACACCGGCAAGCAGGACAAGAAGACCGATCCGCCGTCCGAGCGGCCCTCCCCGTCGGTGACCGGCCCGAGTTCCGGCTCCGCGTCCCCGTGCGTGTCCCCGCACGGTGTGACCCCGCCGCCGGGCTGCGGGACGACACCGCCCGAGTCGTCCTCCTCCTCGTCCTCGTCGCCGTCCGCGCCCTCGTCGCCGCCGACCTCGCCGCCGTCACCCCCGACGTCCGAGGCCCCGAAGCCGCCCCCGGACTCCTCGGCGGCCTCCGACGCCACGTCGGAGTCGGCGTCCACCTTCAGCGCCCCGGGGGCCTCCGGCCCCCGGTCGTTCCCCCGGGTGCTCTGAGCGAGGACCCGCCCGGCGGTCAGCCGGTCCGTACGACCAGGGCGTAGTCCCCGAGGCCGAGCAGCCGGTCGCCGGGGATCTCGCCCAGGGCCGTGTAGATCTTCTCGACGCGCCCGGTGACCGGGTCGAAGGAGACGTCCTTCACGGTGCCCCGTTCGTCGCCGTCCTCCGTCAGGACCCTGGCGCGCAGGGCCTCATGGTGCGGTGGCGAGGGTGCCGGCGCCGGGTCGGGCGGGAGGTCGGAGCGGACGAGGACGGCGTCGGGTCCGAAGGCGTGGAAGGCGTTCCAGGGGATCGTCGTCTCCTTGCGTCCGCGCGCGGGCGCGATCCGGGCGTGGCTGACCGTGCCGGACGCGGCGTCGACGGTCAGTGACTCGACCACCCCGATCTCGTCCGCACCGCCGAGCGTCACCACCGGCAGCCCGTGGGCCTGGGAGAACATCATCACGGCGCCGTCCCCTTCTCGAACCCGTCCCGGCTCCCGCCGGGAGCCCCCTCCTCGGGCGCGGCGGTCCGGGCCGCGCCGCCCCGGAGGTGGAACGCCTCCACCTGGCTCACGAAACCGGCGAGGTCGTCGGCGACGAACCGGGTGGCGTCGGCCGGGATCACGAGCGCCTGCCCGGAGACGGCCAGCGTCTCGCCCCGCGGCACGAACACCTTGTGCCGGCGGCGCTTGGAGCCGGGCTCCAGCGATTCCCGCGCGGCGATCCGGAACCCCACCACGCGCCCGCTGTCCCCGCCCTCCACCACGACGTCCAGCACCGTGCCGACCTCCGAGCCGGTGTCGGTGAGCACCCTGGCCCCCAGCACCCGGCCGTGCGTCGCCTCCCCCTTGGCGACCACCGCGGCCGGCTCCGCCAGCACCTCGGTGCCGCGGATCATGACCGCGTGCCGGCCGAGCGAGTGCACCGCGTTCCAGGGCAGACTCTGCTTCAGCGGACCCGCCAGCAGCCCCCGCCCGCTGAGCGTGAACCCGGTGACCCGGCCGGCGGGACCGTCGAAGACGGTGTCCTTGATCTGCGCGACGACATCACCGCCCAGCGTGACCACCGGGCGCTTGGTGAGGCCGCGCGCGGCCATCAGCTCGCTCACCGCGTCCCCCTCCTGCCGTCCCTGCCGCTCTTGCCGAACCCGCGTCCCCGCTGCACCGCGATGACGGTCCCCGACCGCCTGCTCGACTGCACCCACACCGTCGCCACCGCCAGCAGTGCCAGGGCACCGACAACGACGACCAGCCACACCCACCAGGCCACCGTCCACCTCCGGTCATTGAGGCCTCCCGGCCGACGTCGGCCGGTCCGGCTCTGTCCATCTGCCCCAGGCGGACGGGAGGATGCGCCCCCGCCGGCACGGGAGGAAGCCCCCTCTCCGGTAAGCGCAACCTGGCCGCTCGGCAGCGGACTTGAGGCCGCCCGAGAGGTACCGGATCGTTACGGCAGGCAATTGTTGCCCAAGGTCAACGACCCGATACGGTAGGCGGACAACTGCTCCACGACGGCCCTGTACGCTGCCGTCCCCTGCGGCTCCCCCAGCCCCGCAGGCGTCCCTGTCCCCAGACATCTCGAAGGATCGCCGTGCATTCAGGTCGGAGTCCAGGTCAGGCGGCCATGTCGCTGTCGGTGCGCGAGGCCGGCCGGTCGACCGTGATCGCAGTCCGCGGGGAGGTGGATCTGGACAACGCGGGGCAGCTGGACGAAGCGATCACCTCGGCGGCGCTGGCCCGGCCGGGGGCGGTGGTCCTCGACCTGTCCGAGGTCACCTTCGCGGACTCGACGACGGTCAACGTCGTCCTGCGCTGCTACGGCGCGATCGGTCCGCGTCTGAGGCCGGCGGCGCTCTCCGCGTACATGGACAGACTGCTGACGATCACCGGCGTCTCCCAGGCGCTGCCCGTGTACGGCACGGTGGCCGAGGCGCTGGAGGCCGCGGACCCCGGACAGGGGTGAACCGCCCGCCTCTCAGGACGCTCCCCGGTCCGGCTCCGGACGCGCGTGGGAGAGGGACGGGCCGAGCGACCACAGTCCGGCCAGCAGCGCCCTGAGATCGGCGTCGGGCATCCGCAGCAGCGCGTCCTTGATCCACTCGGCGCGCTGCCTGTGCACCGTGTCGAGGACGCCGCGGCCGCGGTGCGTCAGGTCCAGGGAGATGCCCCGGCGGTCCTCCGAGATGAGGGAGCGGGTCAGCAGGCCGGCTCTTTCGAGGCTGTCGCACACCCGGCTGGCCCGGGAGCGGCTGATCTGCGCGCGGTCGGCGAACGCCGAGAGGCTCAGGCCGGGACTGCTGCCCACGAGGGTCAGCGCGCGCAGCAGCGACGGCGAGAGCCGGCTGTCGACCGCCGCCGCCGTACGCGCCGACACCGCCACCAGGATCTCCGCAGCCGCCGACAGCTGATCGGCGGCGCGAAACAGTACGTCCTCCCGTATCCGGGGGGTATGGCCTTCCATCTGTCCGAACCTCTGTCGTCGCACCGCACCCGGTGACCGTTCACGCTCTCCGACTGTGGGCCCTGCCCGGTCGCACCGGGATGACACCGGCGCCATGTGGGAATCCTGTGACGAAACTCGCAGGCCCGCTCACCGGCGGCCCGTGGCGCCGGTCCTGTGAACCCCGGGAAAATCGGGGTGACTGGGAAGGAGATCTCGGGGTACGAGCACTGAGCAGCAGTGAGTGACCCACCGGCCTCCGAGAGAGATACGCATGATCGAGCACCTGGGCGGAGCAGTGATACCGACTGGCTTCGACGTGCCCGTGGAACCGCTTCGGCGGACGGCGCACTACACGGGCGAGCCGGGATGCATCGCCGAAGCGCGAGCCTTCGCCGAACTGTTCCTGGAGCAGCTCCGGTCGGAGTGGTGCGCCGAGATCGCCCCGCAGCTCGGCGGCGACCTCCTGCTGATCGTGAGCGAACTGGTCACGAACGCGGACCGGCACAGCCAGGGTCCGTACATCCTGGAACTCGAAGGCACCGACACCTCCGTCGCGGTCTCCGTCTACGACAGCAGCGTGACCCTGCCCCGTCGCTTCCCGCGTGACCCCCAGCGGGTCGGCCGGCACGGGCTGGAGATCGTCCACGCTCTCGCCACCGAGGTCACGGTCGGCCGTGTCCCCGTCGGCAAGTGCGTCAGGGCCGTCGTCGACCTGCGCCCTTGAACCGGATCACCGCAGTGGAAGAACGGCCTCGAAGAGGCACGACGACGAACCACGGACGCCCCACGCGACGGACCGTCCGTGAGGCCGTCCGGTGTGCCGCAGTAGGCTCGCGGGAGTCGACGGCCGGCGCAGGTGATTCGAGGGGATGAGCGTGGCAGATCGTCCGCTGGGGATCAGTGAACGCGGTGTCATGCCTCGCCTCGGCAGCTCCGACCCGCTGTGGGAACTGGACGCGGCCCCCGCGCTGCTGCTGGTCGAGGACGACGCCGGAGACGCCCTGCTGGTGCGCGAGGTCCTCGCCGACAGCGGCCTGCCGATGGACGTCACCTGGTGCAAGTCCCTGGCGGAGGCACGGAGTTTCCTCAGGCGCACGCGGCACGCCGTGTGCGTGCTGCTCGACCTGCACCTGCCGGACACCCACGGACTGAGCGCGGTCCGGCTCGTACGCGACGCGTCGCCCGACGCGGCCGTCGTGGTGCTCACCGGCGTGGCCGAGAACGAGGCGGGCCTCGCCGCGGTCGCCGAGGGCGCACAGGACTTCCTCTCCAAGGACGGCCTGGCACCGGAGTCGCTGAGCCGCGCCGTCCGCTACGCCCTCCAGCGCAAGCAGGTCGAGCGGTCGAGCGCCGAACTCCAGGCGAGCCGGCTGATCGCCCGGGAGAACGCGCGCCTGGAGCGCGGGCTGCTGCCCACGCCCCTGCTGCGCGGCGGCGGCTGCGCGGTGGCCTCCCGCTACAGCCCCGGCCGCGACCACGCCCTGCTCGGCGGGGACTTCTTCGACGTCGTCGAGAGCACGGACGGAACGGTCCACGCGGTGATCGGCGACGTCTCCGGCCACGGTGCCGCCGAGGCCGCCCTCGGGGTCTGCCTGCGCGTGGCCTGGCGGACCGCCGTGCTTTCCGGCTGCGTCGGCACGGACCAGGTCCGCCTCCTGGAGGAGATCCTCAGCGCCGAGCGCGCCGACGACTACATCTTCGCCACGCTCACCATCCTCCGGCTCGACCGGGACCGCAGCAGGCTGCGGGTGATCCGGGCCGGTCATCCCGGGCTCCTGGTACGGACCCCGGCGGGGCTCGACCTGTTCGAGCCGCCCCCCGGTCCCGCGCTCGGACTCATCCCGGACCGGGCCCGGTGGCCCGAGACGGAACTGCCCGCACACGACATCAGCGCCGTGACGCTGTTCACCGACGGCCTCTTCGAGGGCGTGGTGGCACCCGACCGGCGACTGGGAGAAGAAGGACTGCTCGAAGTGGCGAGGAAACACATGGGCCTGCAGGGCCGGCCCTTCGTCGACGCCGTGGTCGACGAGGTCGCGGAGCTGACCGCCGCCCACGGAGGGCTCGCCGACGACGTGGCCGTCCTGCACCTGTCGACGGACGGCGCCTCATGACCCGAGCGGAGCAGACCCCCGGGTCCGACGGTGGCGCGGGCGGCGGTACGGACGAAAGGCCCACGGTCGTCGCACGGCTGAGCGTCCAGGGCTGGATCCTCGTCGTGCTGGCGGTGAACGTGCTGCTGGTCGTCCTCTTCGCGGTGTCGGGCGGCGTCCTCCAGGCCCGTGCGGACGACCGCACCGACCGGCTCAGCGACCACATCCAGCCCGCGCGGTCCAGGGCCTTCCAGCTGGAGACGTCGCTGGTGGACCAGGAGACGGGCGTGCGCGGCTTCGTGCTGAGCAAGGACCCCGGCTTCCTGGAGCCGTACGAGTCCGGGCAGCGGGAGGAGAAGAAGCTGCACGACTTCCTCGTCGACGAACTGGCCGCTTACCCCCGGATCTCCACCGACCTGCGTGAGGTCCGGGAGGCCGGCGAGTCCTGGCGCCGCGACTACGCGCGACCGCTCATCGCGGCGGCCCGCGCCTCCGGGGGACAGGAGAACACCCCCGGCCTGGAGGCGAGCAAGACCAAGTTCGACGAGACCCGGGCCCGCCTGGCCAAGCTGGAGAAGGACATCAGCGAGCTGCGCGACGACACCCGCGCCTCGGCCGAGGACAGCCGTCGGCTCCGCACGTACTTCTTCATCGGCATGCTCGCGGCCTTCCTGGCGAGCGGCGTCGCGCTGACGCTGCTGCTGCGCCGGATCGTCGGACGCCCGCTGCGCGCCCTCGAAGCGGCCTCGACGGAGGTCAGCGGCGGGGACTTCCGGCGCACGATCCGCCTGGAGGGACCGCGCGACCTGGAGGCGGTCGCCAAGGCGGTCGAGGACATGCGCCGGCGCATCGTCGACGAGCTGTCCGAGTCCCAGGGCCGCGAGGTCCTGCTCAAGGAACAGGCGGCGGAACTCGACGCCCAGACACTCGAACTGAAGCGCTCCAACGCCGAGCTGGAGCAGTTCGCCTACGTCGCCTCCCACGACCTCCAGGAACCGCTGCGCAAGGTCGCGTCCTTCTGCCAGCTCCTGGAGAAGCGGTACGGGGACCAGCTGGACGACCGGGCCAAGCAGTACATCGACTTCGCCGTGGACGGCGCCAAGCGGATGCAGGTGCTCATCAACGACCTGCTCACCTTCTCCCGGGTCGGCCGGGTCGGCGAGGAGCACGCCACGGTGGCCCTGGACGCCGTACTGGACCGGGCGCTCGCCAACCTCAGCGTCTCCCTGGAGGAGACCGGCGCCCGGGTGGTGCGCGAGGGACCGCTGCCCTCGGTCACCGGCGACCCCACCACCCTCACGATGCTCTGGCAGAACCTCGTCGGGAACGCGGTGAAGTTCCGCCACCCCGACCGGGCGCCCGAGGTCGTCGTCAGCTGCGAGGCGGAGGGGGAGGACCAGTGGCGGCTGTGCGTGCGCGACAACGGCATCGGCATCGAACCCGAGTTCCGGGAGAAGGTCTTCGTCATCTTCCAGCGCCTGCACGGCCGTGACGAGTACGACGGAACGGGCATCGGACTTGCCCTGTGCCGGAAGATCGTCGAGCATCACGGAGGCGGTATCAGTCTGGACGGCACCGCCGGTGAGGGCACGCGCGTGTGCTTCACCCTGCCCGCGACGCCGCCGGAGCCCATCGACCGGGCCGAGGCCGAGCGTCCACACGAAGGAGCACGCACGTGACGTCCCCCGCGGAACCCATCCAGGTCCTGCTCGTCGAGGACGACCCCGGCGACGAGCTGATGACCCGTGAGGCCTTCGAGGACAACAAGATCCGCAACACCCTGCACGTGGTGCGCGACGGCGAGGAGGCGCTCGACTTCCTCTACCGCCAGAACCAGTACGCGGACGCGCCGCGCCCCGACCTGATCCTGCTCGACCTGAACCTGCCGAAGTACGACGGACGTCAGGTACTGGAGCGCATCAAGTCGGACGACGAGCTGGCGCTGATCCCGGTCGTCGTGCTGACCACGTCCTCGGCCGAGGAGGACATCCTGCGCAGCTACCGACTGCACGCCAACGCGTACGTGACCAAGCCGGTCGACCTCGACCAGTTCATCGCGGCCGTCCGGCAGATCGACGACTTCTTCGTGACCGTGGTCAAGCTGCCCAAGACGACCTGACGGCCCCGGCGGTCATCCGGGGCGCTCGGGCCCGCCCTTGCCCGGCGCACCGGGCACCGGTGCCGCGACGAGGTGTTCCCGCGTCCCCGTCACCTCCAGCAGCCGGTCCAGGCAGACACTCCCGCCCGCCAGCCGGATGCGCGCCCCGGCCTCCCCGGCCAGCCGCCGGACCATGAGCAGCGCGGACAGCCCCATCGCGTCGCAGGACGTGATGTCGGCGCAGTCCAGGCGCAGTTCGGTGGTCCCCGGATGATCGGCGAGCTGCCGGGAGGCGGCCGTCACGAGCAGGTCGGCGCTGTCGCGGTCGAGGGTGCCGCCGAGCCCGATGCGCAGGCTGCGCGGTTCGGCCGCGGACGGGGTGACCTCGAGCTGAGGTGAGGGTGGCGACGGGTTCATACCGGGCTTTCCTGATCCGGGGACAGGGTTCGTGGGGCTGTGGGACACGGCGTCGCGGGCCTCGCGCACCAGGCCGGTGGCCCGGGGGAAGTCACGCAACTGCGCGCACAGCAGGTCCAGGGCGAGCAGCGGCGCCCGCCGCGGCACGTCGCGGGCGCCGAGGACGGCGGCGGTCCACGTCGTGAAACCGGTGAGGAGTTCGGCGTCGTCCGTGTAGAGGCCGGCGGCGAGGGAGTCGACGAGCCGGGCGACGTCCTCGGCGGCGGGCTGGCCCCAGGGCGGGAGCCGTTCCGTCAGACCGGCCAGGACCGCCCCCACCAGCTGCGGCGCCGACCGGGCGACGAGGGTGTACTCCTGGTCGGCGAGATGAGGCAGGCGCGCGACCGGCTCGTGCGGTACCGCCGGAGCGCGGGGCGGTCCGCCGGCCAGCGCGTCCGCCGCGCTGTGGGCGTCGGGCGCCCAGGCGTCGGCGCCCAGCAGACGCGCGTACCGGCCGTCCGCGCCGAACGCCGCGCCGCCGGCCACCACGGGCACGGACGCGCGTTGGCAGGCGGTGATGGTGGCGTGGGCCGTGGGCAGCCGGGTCGTCAGTGAGCCGGACAGTGCCACGGCGTCAGGACCCGTGCGGTGCAGCTGTCGGATCAGCTCCGGAGCCGGAACCCGGGCCCCCAGCCAGTCGACCCGCCAGCCCCGCAGCCGCAGCACCTCGGCGAGGAGCCGGGCGGGCAGGGCATGCCACTCGCCGTCTACGCAGGCCACGGTGATCCGGCCGCGCGTCGGTGCCGCGCGGTGCGCTTCCGGATGCCGGGTGACCGCGGTGACGACCCGGTCGGCGACGGCGGTCGCGGCGTGCTCCCGGGCCACCGGGATCCGGTCGGCGGCCCATGCCTCGCCGACCTGCCGCTGGACGGCGGCGACGACCTCGACGAGGAACGCCTCGGCTGCCATGCCCGAGCCCAGGGCCGCGTCCACCACGGCGAGGGCGGCGGGTTCGTCGCCCGCCAGTGCGGCGGTCCGCAGCGCGTCGGCCCAGGGTCGTCCGGGCCCGCCGGACCGCCCGGCTGTGTACGGTTCCGTCATCCGGCGGACCTGCCGGGCCCCTGACCGTCCACCGCGCTGAACCGGCGGACGCGCGGGGCGCCGACCGCGACCACGGCCATGTCGTCGTGGGCGCCGCCGCCGACCCAGTCGGACGCCAGCATCTGCACCCGTTCCACGACGGCCTCCGTCGGCATGTCGGCGCACCCGGCCAGCGCGTCGCGCAGCCGCTCGTCGCCGAACACATCGTCCCCGAGCGGGCCGCCCCGGGCCTCGGTGATCCCGTCGGTGTAGAGGAGGCAGATCTCGCCCGGCGCGAGGCTCACCGTGGCCGAGCTCACGGTCACCGCGGGCAGCGCGCCGAGCAGGGTGCCACGGGTGCGCGCCTCCTCGACCTGCCCGTCGTGGCGCACGATGAGCGGCGAGAGATGGCCCGCGCTGGATAGGCGCAGCCGCACGTCCCGTCCCCGGCGCAGGACGGAGCACAGCACCAGCGTGGCGAAGCGGGCGTGTCGCGAGGTGAGCAGGGCGCCGTTGAGCAGCGTCAGCATGCGTGAGTGGTCGTCGGCCAGCGGCAGCAGCGCGTGCAGCGAGTTGTGGATCTTGCCGGTCAGCACCGCGGCCTCGAGTCCCTTGCCGCAGACGTCGCCCAGGACGACGAGGGACTCCTCGCCCGAACCGGACGCGGGGTGCACGTCGTAGAAGTCCCCGCCGATCCGCTCGCTCTCCCCGGACGGGCGGTAGCCCGCCGCGAACTCGATGCCCGCGACCGGCGGCAGCGGGGGCGGCAGGAGTTCGCGCATCAGCGTCTTGGTGATGGACGCCTGTTCGGCGTACATCCGGGCCGCCGACAGGGCGGCGCCGGCGCGGGCCGCGAGCAGCCGGGCGAACAGTTCCTCGCTCTCGTCGAAGGAGGCCTGCCCGGACCTGCGCAGCAGGATCAGCGCACCCGCGGGCACGCCGTGTCCCGGCAGCGGCGTGACCACCATGGACCCGACCTCGCCGAAGCCGGGCGGTACCACCCAGTCCGGGGAGGCCGCCGGGTCGATCCAGCGCGAGGGGACGGGCGGGAAGCCTTGGAGTGCCTCTTCGAGGCCGGGGACGTCGGCCGGCGTGCCGGCGGAGCCCGCGCGGACCGGGGTGCCGCCGCGGACGCAGTAGGTGACGGGATGGCGTCGGCCCGCGGCCGGGGCGACGACGAGCGCCGCGTCGGCGAGGTGTTCGGCGGCCAGCCGGGCCGTCACGTCCATGACCCGGGACAGGTTGAGGGAGGACAGCAGGCGGGTGGACGCCTCCACGAGGAACGCGGTGCGCTGCCGCTCCGTCCGCAACTGCGCGTCGGCCAGGCGGTGTGCCGTCTCGTCGACGAACCACCACACGACGGCTCCGTCGCCGCGGACCACGGGGTGCGCGGCGAAGCTGCGCTCTCCGACGGGCCCGTGCGCGGCCGCGGCGTCCGGTCCGTCCGGGCTCGGTTCCGCTCGGAGCCCGCGCAGACGTCGGTGGGCGGCGGTGAACCAGCCGGGGGTCACGTCGTCGATCCGGACGCCGGGCGCGGCACCGGGGAGGACCGCCGCGGCCGCCCGGTTCACCTCGCGTACGGTGCCGTCCGGCGCGGCGATCAGGACGGGTCAGGGAGCGGCGTACCAGGCGGCGTCCGCCTCGGCACGGTCCGCCGGAGCGCGGGGACTCGGGGGAATTTCCAGTGGATTGACCACATATGCGGAACTCGCGGGGCGGGCTCCTTCACCTCTCAGTGTCGATGACACGTCCTGGTCGGGTGCCCCGCCCACGGCATTTCAGGCCGTCGCCTCTCCCGGAACGGCAGTTGGGGGTTACGGATGCGCCCCTGCGACGTGTGCGACATCACGGGGGAGTGAGAGGTCCATGAAGTCGGCGACTCGGGGCACAGTGAGGGGGGCGGCACGTCCTTGCCGGCCAGGAGATCCACAGTCGAGACGCAAGGGTGGGGCCGACCATGGCGAGAAGCAGGGCCGGACTGCGAACGGGCGGCGGGATCCGCGGTCTGCCGGCCGTCCGGAAGGTGATGCGGGCGGGCCTGCGCAGCACGGGTGCGCCCGGCCGGGGGAGGGTCGTGGCGGGCGGGCTGCTGTGGGGCGCGGCGGCCGCGGCCCTCGGCGCCTCGGGAGACCGGACTGCACGCCGCGCGGCACTGCGTGGCATCGGCACCGTCGCGATCGCGTCGACGGCGACCCGCGCCCTCGCACGCCCGGCGGCGCGCAAGGTGCAGCCGCTGGAGGCGGCCGGACACGCGGCCTCCGCCGCCGCGTTCGCCGCGGGCGTCGTCCTCGAAGCACCCCGCTACGGTCTGCTCGTCGTCCCCGGCGCCGTCGCGCTCACCATGGCCCGCATACGGTCCCGCGTCCGGCACCCGGGAGACGTGGCCGTCGGCGTCGCGATCGGGGTCGGCGCCGCCGCGCTGACCGCGCGTTGGTGGCCGGTGAAGCCGGAGGCGGCCGCCGCCGCGGCACCACCGCGCAGGCCCGCACCGGCCCTGCCCGAGGGCGCCGGGCTGCACATCGTCGTCAACCCCTCCTCGGGTCTGTCCCGGAACACCGAGACACCCGACGTGGCCGAGCACCTGCGCACCCTGCTGCCGAAGGCCGAGATCCTGCTTCCGCAGCAGGGTCAGCCCCTGCCCGAACTGCTGGAGCAGGCCGCGCGACGGGCGAAGGAACAGGGAGGTGCGCTCGGCGCCTGTGGCGGGGACGGCACGGTGAACGCCGCGACCGAGGCGGCGGCCCGGCTCGGCGTACCCCTCGCGGTGTTCCCGGGCGGCACGTTCAACCACTTCGCCGTGGACCTCGGCAACCAGTCCGCCGAGGATGTCGCCCGGGCCGTGCAGGACGGCGACGCGGTCGTCGCGGACCTCGGGCGGGCCAAGACCCCGGGCGGGCCCGAGCAGATCTTCGTCAACACCTTCAGCCTGGGCGTCTACTCGGACCTGGTCAGCGCGCGGGAACTGCTGGAGAAGCGGATCGGGAAGTGGCCCGCGCTCGTGGTCGGCCTAGCCAAGGTCCTCGCGACAGGCAGCCCGGTGAGCGTGTCGGTCAACGGGAGCCCGAAGCGGCTGTGGCTCCTGTTCGCCGGCAACGGCCTCTACCACCCGGCCGGCTTCGCGCCGACGTACCGGACGCAGCTGGACGACGGGCTGCTGGACGTCCGTGCCGTCGACGGCGGCACGCCCTTCGCGCGCACCCGCCTGCTGATCGCCGTCCTGACCGGCACCCTGCACAACAGCCGCGTCCTGACCACGGCCCAGGTCCGCAGCCTGCGGCTCGAAGTGCGGCACGGCGACCCGCGGTTCTCCTACGACGGTGAGGTGACCAGCGCCGCGGCGCCCCGGCTGGTCCTGGACAAGCTGACGCGTGCGGTGACCCTGTACCGGCCCGCCGACAAGGACCAGTGGCTGCGCTGAGCCGGACCGTCCGCGACATCCGAAAGGCCGGTGGCGCCACCCCTGACAAAGAAGGGGTGGCGCCACCGGCCTTTCGGATGTCGCGGTGGAGGCGGACCGTCAGGCCCGCTCGACGCGCTCCACGTCACTGAGCATGCCGTTGCGCAGCTGCTCGATGATCCGCTTGATCAGTCGCGAGACGTGCATCTGGGAGCAGCCGAGGCGTTCTCCTATTTCCGCCTGGGTGGCTTCCTCCACGAACCGCAGGTGGATGATCTGCCGGTCGCGCTCACTGAGCTCCGCCACCAGCGGGGCCAGCGTGTGGAAGTCCTCGACGAGGCGCATGCCGTCGTCCTCGACGCCGATGAAGTCGGCGAGGACGGCTTCCCCGTCCTGGGTGCCGTCGCCCGTGAGGGCGGCGTCCAGGGAGGAGGAGTTGTACCCGTTCGAGGCGATCTGCGCCTCCACGACCTCCTGCTCCGACAGGTTCATGAGGGTGGCCAGTTCGGCGACGCTCGGGTCGCGGTCCAGGCGGCTGGAGAGTTCCTCGCGCGCCTTGGCCAGTTCCACGCGCAGTTCCTGGAGGCGGCGCGGGACGTGCACCGCCCACGTCGTGTCACGGAAGAAGCGCTTGATCTCGCCGACGATGTACGGCAGCGCGAAGGACGTGAACTCGACCTCGCGCGAGATCTCGAAGCGGTCGATGGCCTTGATCAGGCCGATCATCCCGACCTGGGCGATGTCCTCCAGGTCGTCGCCGCGGTGCCGGAAGCGGCCCGCCGCGAAGCGGACCAGCGACATGTTCATCTCGATCAGCGTGTTGCGCGCGTACTGGTACTCGTGCGTGCCCTCTTCGAGTTCCGCGAGGCGCTGGAAGAACTGTCGGGACAACTCCCTCGCGTCGCGGGGAGCCACGGCGCGCGGATCCTCGACGACCGGCAGAGCCTCCTGACACGTTCCGGTCCGGGCGGACTCCTGGGTGACCTTCGACCGGCTCACGGCGGTGACGGTGTCCATTACCTCTCCCACGAAACTGTTCGCCCTTCCAAACGTCGTGTCTCGCGACTACCCCGTAAGTGCGAACCCATGTCTGCTGATTCGGGGCGAGTTTTCTGACGGACCGTCAGCTCGCCAGTACGGAGTCGTCGGACGTGCGGGCTCCCGGCAGCCGGTGGCGGGCGGCGATGAGGGCCGCGTCCACGTCGTTGGTACCGGTCGCGACGCAGAGCGTGTACGCCAGGTCGTCCATGCGGCGGCGGACTTCGGCGCCCCCGCTCTCGGCGTGCAGCACCCGCAGCGTGTCGTACTGCTCGACGAGGTTGTCCAGGACGGCGGGGTGGGCCATCAGCACGGTGTTCTCCCGGTGGATAGTCGTCGACGGTGATCGACCGTCGATGGTGATCGTTCTCGACGCCCCCTACCCGGCGCCTGATGCCGTACGCCGTGCCCAAGGGCCCGAGTCCGCCGGGCCCTTCGCCCCCGTACCCGTGGGCCGTTGGTCCCGCCGACACGCACAACGCCTGAGCGGGCCCGCCGTTACGGACCACGCGGGCCCGGTTTGGGCCTCACGTGCGGCGAGGGTCCCGGCCCGCCACCGCGGCGGGCCGGGACCCTGTCGCCTTCGGCGCGGCCGGGGCGACACCCGGCCGGCGGGGGAGACGCGCGGCCGGGCCGCGACCGCGCGCCACCGGGGCGTCACTCGTCGATGGCCGCCCCGAAGGCCGCGTCGAGCGAAGGCGCCCCGAGCGAGGCCGCGTCGAACGTCCAGGACCCCGTCGCCGAGATGCCGCCGGCTCCGGCGGAGAGCACCCACACGAAGCCGTCGCCCGTGTTCTCGCCGGGCGCGGACGCCAGCAGCCCGAAGCGGCCGTCGGCGTTCGGGTCGGTCAGCCGGACCTGCCCGCCCCATTTGTCGCCCTTCTCGACGACGCCGGGGACGTTCGCCGAGTTCTGGTCCCAGGACTTGGCGCCGCTCGCGGTGAGCCCGGCGGCCGTACCGCGCAGCACCCAGACGGCACCCGCGTCCGCGACCGTGCCGACGTCCTCGCCGGACGCGCCCACGGCCACGTCCGCGTAACCGTCGCCGTCGGTGTCCGCGACGGACAGGTCGGTACCCCAGCCGTCGCCGGCCTCGGCGGTCCCGGGGACGCCGGGGGAGTCCTGCGTCCACCACTGGGGTTCGGCCGCGGGCCCGTCGGGGCCTCCGTGACGCACGCCGAGGAGGCCACCGGTCATCGACTCGCCCCCGTCGTCGGGGGAGTGCGGCTCACCGGTGACCAGGTCGTCGTAGCCGTCGCCGTCGATGTCACCGGACGCGGCGACCGGGCCGCCGCGCAGGTCGCGCTCGTACGTCAGCCCGTCCGCCTGTCCGGACAGCAGCGCCGACCAGCCGTGCCCCGGTTCGCCGCCCACGGTCACGCCGGACACGACGAGGTCGGCGTAGCCGTTGTCGTCGTAGTCGCCGGTGGTGAGCGACTTGGGGAGGATGTCGCGTTCCTCCGCCTGTGCGGAGAGCCGCTGCCGCGATTCGCGCTTGAGGGCGCTGGGCGAGCCCGCGTCGTAGCCGAACAGCTCCAGGTCGTCCCGGTCGAGTACGGCGAGCAGATCGCCCGGGGTCTCGGCGGTGAAGTGGGCGGCGGCCAGTCCCGAGCCGAACCGCTCGCCCGCGGTGGGTTCCTGGGTCTCCAGCCAGTCGCTGGCGGAGCCGGTGAGCCCGGACGCGGACCCCCACAGGATCGCGACACCGCCCGCGTCCTTGACGGTGCCGAGGTCCTCACCGGGGATGCCGACGACCGCGTCGTCGTAGCCGTCGCCGTCCAGGTCGCCGGTCGCCACCGAGGATCCGAAGCCGTCGGCGGGCTCGGCGGCGCCCGCGACACCGGACGTGGACTGGCTGAACCGCGCGGCGTTGCCGGTGCCGATGCCTCTGGACGACCCGTACTGCACGGTGACCAGGCCGGCGCCCTTCTGGCTGCTGACGGTCGCGCCCGGCGCGCCGACCAGGACGTCCTCGTAGCCGTCGCCGTTGAAGTCGCTGTTGCGGTCGTCGGCGTGGGTGCCGCCCGGTGTCCCCGCGTAGGCGGAGGGGGCGGCCGCGATGGCGGCACCGGTCACGAGAAGGAATGAGGCCGCGGCGAGGGCGGCCGAACGGTTCTTGCGCACGAGCGGCTCCTTGGAGAAAGGATGGCCGGGCAGCGCCGGGGGGTGTCCGGAAAGGGCCCGTTCCTTGTCCGGCGCCCTGTTCGACACCGCGTGCGGCGCAAGGGTTGTACGCCGGAGCGGCCCGGAACCGGAGCGGGCACGGTCTGTTTCCGGCCAGGGAGGACGAGGCGCGCGCACACCGGTCCCGTCGACTTCGTACGTAGGCGCGGCGCCCCGGCGGGTGGGACGTCGGGGGCCCGGCGGCTCAGCGGACGTCGGCGGCGGGCCGCTCGACGGTGATCAGCTCGTGCAGGTAGCGCTTCGTGATGCGGCCCGCGTGGCGCGTGTCGATCAGCTCGCGCAGGCACGCGAGGAGACCGTCCCGCGCGGTGGCCTCCAGCGCCAGATGACCCGAGTACGTCATCAGCACGTCGAGGTACTCGGCCGCGGAGTAGCCGATCTCCCGTGCGTGGCGGCTCGACGTGACCGGACCCAGCTGCTCCAGCTCGCGCGTGTCGGTGGCAGTCTCCGCCTCGTCCACCAGGCGCAGGCCCGGCGGGGTCGCCGGGTCCCAGCGCTCGTAACAGCCCTGCGCCCGGGCGAAGAAGGCGTCGCTGCCGCCGGCCACGTGGTGCGTGGTGACCAGGGCGAGGCAGCCGCCCGGCCGCAGCGCCCGCGCCGACTTGGCCACGCGCACGGCCGGGTCGATCCAGTGGAAGGCGGTGGCGCTGACCACCAGGTCGAAGGGCTCGTCGGGCAGGGGCCAGTCCTCGAAGGAGCCCACCTCGACGTGGACGCGCGGGAAACCGCTCAGGTTGCGCCGGGCGACCGCCGCCAGCGAGGGGCCCCGCTCCACGGCGGTGATCTCGCAGCCGGACTCGGCGAGCGCCGCGGTGAGCTGGCCCGTGCCCGGCCCCAGTTCGAGGACCCGGCTGTCCGGACCGAGCCCCGCCCGCTCGACGAGCTCGGCCGTCAGGGCGGGCGGGTACGACGGTCGTGCCCGGTCGTACCGCTCGGCCGCCCCGTCGAACGTGTCCCGCAGTTCCATGACCCCGCCTCCCGGACCTGTCCCCCCCCGGCACGGTGTCACGAGTCGCGGTTCCACCGACAGCGGAACGCCGATCTCCCGGCGCGCGGCGCTTCTACGCTGGGAGGGTGAGCAACCACGTGCCGAACGAAGCCCGCGTCATTCCCCTCCGCCCGGCGGCGGGGTCCTCGTCGAGCGCCCCCGCGGCCCGCGCGCCGCAGGGCCCGCGACCGGTCGGCCCGCCCCAGGGGGCGCCCGGTGGCCGGCCGGCGCCCAAGGAGCCCCTGCTCCGTGACCTCGTCGGTGACGTGCTGCGCCGCGAGCGACTCGCCCAGGAGCGCACGCTCCAGGACGTCGCCGATGCCGCCCGGATCTCGATGCCGTATCTCTCCGAGCTGGAGCGGGGCCGCAAGGAGGCCTCGTCCGAGGTCCTCGCCGCTGCCGCCCGCGCCCTGGGTCTCGGCCTCGGCGATCTGCTGTCCCTCGCCCAGGGCGAACTCACGCGCCTCGCCCTGCCCCGCTCGACCGGCGCCCGCGCCGGTCACGGCCGGCGCACGTCGTCGACCGCGCCGTACAACGGCCTGTGCCTGGCGGCCTGACCGAAACCGACGAACCGGCCGCCCGAGAAGTCGGCCGGCCGGCGGCCCGGTGACCCGGACGGCTCTCCCCGCCCGACCGACGCCGCACCCGGCGCCGAGGAACGGGGACCGCCCCTCGGCGCCGGGTGCGGCGTCGGTCGTCGAGGGCAGGGCGCCGACGTTCTGTTCGGCCGCGACGGGCACGCTTCCCTCGGGGCCGCGACCGGCCCTGCGCCGCCCCTGTCGGGACGCGTATGGCGTGCGCCGAGGCGCTGGTCGGGGCGCGAAGTCGGACGCCTCCGCCGGGACGTGACCGGCCGGGCTCGACGCCCCGACGGGACGTAACCCTCGGTGCGGCGACGCCTCCGCCGGGCCGGGAACGGCCTGCGCTCCGACGCGCCGGTCGAGACGCGACCGTCCGCGCGGCGACCCATACGGCCGCGACCGGCCCTGCGCCGACGCGCTGGCCGGTCGTCGAGAGACGCGCGCCGACGCATCGGCTGGCGCGTGAACTGCCGTGCGCCGACGCTTCGTCCGCGACCGGCCGTTCGCGACGCCTGCGCCGGGACGCGACCGGCCGGGCGGCGGGCGGGCCTGTTCGGGGCTCAGGTCGTTGCGAGGCGGCGGCTCAGGACCTCGTCGGCCAGGCCGTACGCCACCGCCTCCTGGGCGGTGAAGACCTTGTCGCGGTCCATGTCCGCGCGCAGGGTCGCCACGTCGTGGTGCGTGTGCCGGGAGAGGACCTCCTCCACCTGGGAGCGGATCCGCAGCATCTCCTTCGCCTGGAGGCTGAGGTCCGAGACCGTCCCCTGCCGTCCGCCGCTCGCGGGCTGGCCCAGCAGCACCCGGGCGTGCTCCAGTACGAACCGCCGCCCGGGGTCGCCGCCGGCCAGCAGCACGGCGGCCGTCGACGCCGCCTGCCCCACGCAGAACGTGGAGATCGGCGCCTGCACGAACGTCATCGTGTCGTAGATCGCCATCAGTGAAGTGAACGAACCACCGGGCGAGTTGATGTAGATCGCGATCTCGCTCTCCGGGCTCGACGACTCCAGATGGAGGAGTTGCGCGATGACGACGTTGGCGACACCGTCATCGATCTCCGTGCCCAGGAAGATGATCCGCTCGGACAGCAGCCGGCTGAAGACGTCGTACGACCGCTCGCCCTGCGGGGTCCGCTCGACGACGTTCGGAATCGTGTAGGAACCCATGTCACAGCCCCATCCGTCGGCGGGACGCGGCGGGCCGGACGTCCTCCAGGGACTCCACGACCCGGTCCACCATGCCGTACTCCAGCGCCTGTTCGGCCGTGAACCAGCGGTCACGGTCGCCGTCCCGGGAGATCGTCTCCTCGCTCTGCCCGGTGTGCTCCGCGGTGATCCGCTCGATGGCCTTCTTCGTGAACTCCAGGTTCTGCGCCTGGATCTCGATGTCCGCGGCGGTGCCCCCGATGCCGGCCGACGGCTGGTGCATCATGATCCGCGCGTTCGGCAGGGCGAAACGCTTGCCGCGGGCGCCGACGCTGAGCAGGAACTGGCCCATGCTCGCGGCGAATCCCATGGCGAGCGTCGAGACGTCGTTGGGGATCAGCCGCATCGTGTCGTAGATCGCCAGGCCGGCGGTGACCGAACCGCCCGGGCTGTTGATGTACAGGCTGATGTCGGTCCGCGCGTCCTCCGCCGAGAGCAGGAGCAACTGGGCGCAGACCCGGTTCGCGGAGACCTCGTCCACCTGGGTGCCGAGGAACACGATGCGCTGGCCGAGCAGTTGCGCGGCGAGATGGTCGTCGAAGCGCGTCGCCTGGGTGTCGCCGTCCTCGGCCCGTGGCCGCGAAGCCGGATCCCAGCCGGTCATGAGTGATGTCATCGGTCCTCCTTGTGGTGGGCGGCTGCCTCGCCGCGCACTCCACTGTCGGCCCGGACGTCCCGTGGGACCGGCTTTCTTTGCCCGCAGCAGATTCGCCACGGGCAGAGGCGTTCCGGGGTTTCAGGCGCTCAGTGCTCCCCGCTCTCGCGCAGCTGACGGAAGAAGGCGCGCACGTCGGACACCAGCAGACCGGGCTCCTCCATCGCTGGGAAATGCCCGCCGCGGTCGAATTCCGTCCACCGCACGATGGAGTTCGTGCGGTCCGCGACATGGCGCAGCGGAATGAAATTGTCGTGCGGGAAGACGGCGAGTGCGGTGGGCGCGGAGGAAGGGGCGGGTGGCTCACCCCAGTAGTCGGCGTGCGCGCGTTCGTAATAGATGCGGGCGGACGAGCCGGCCGTTCCGGTCAGCCAGTACAGCATGACGTCGGTGAGCAGCTGGTCCCGGTCGACGGCCTCCTCGGGACGCTCGCGCGCATCCGTCCACTGTTTGAACTTCTCCACGATCCACGCGAGTTGGCCTACGGGTGAATCCGTCAGCGCGTACGCGAGCGTCTGTGGGCGGGTGGCCTGGATGTCGGCGTATCCCTGTTCCTCCCGTGCCCAGCGCTGTCCGCGCCGCCATGAAGCGAGAGTGCGTTCCCTTTCCTCCGGGGTCAGTGCGGCCAGTTCCTCCGGCGTCGGCTCCGAGGTCGCGGACCCCGAGGGCAGCAGGTTCAGATGGACACCGATGACCTCCTCGGGGCGGATCCGGCCCAGCTCACGGGAGACGGCCGCTCCCCAGTCGCCGCCCTGTGTCCCGTAGCGCTGATAACCGAGGCGCCGCATCAGTTCCGCGAACGCGGCGGCCACCCGCCGGAATTCCCAGCCGGTCTCCCGTGTGGGTCCCGAGAAGCCGAATCCGGGAATGCTCGGCAGGACGAGGTGGAAGGCGTCGGCGGGATCGGCTCCGTGTGCCCGGGGGTCGGTCAACGGGCCCACGATGTCCTGGAATTCGACGATCGAGCCGGGCCAGCCATGGGTGACGACGAGCGGCGTCGCATCGGGTTCCGGGGAGCGGATGTGCGCGAAATGAATCGTGGCTCCGTCGATCTCCGTGCGGAACTGCGGCCACGCGTTGAGACGTTTCTCCGCCGCCCGCCAGTCGTACGTGTGCCGCCAGTAACGTACGAGCTCGCGGAGGTAGTCGCGTGGAACTCCGTATTCCCAGCCCACGCCCGGCAGTTCGTCCGGCCAGCGCGTGCGGTCGAGCCGTTCGCGCAGGTCGTCCAGATCGCTTTCGGGAATGTCGATGGTGAAGGGCCGGATGAGAGGGGAGGCGTTCTGCGGCGTGGTCATGTCCGCGAATGCTATCCCCGCTCAGCCGGGGGTGACGTGGGCCGCCGCCGACGCGCCCGCCGCGGCGAGCCGGTCCAGGACGGCGGTCAGCACGGGGTCGCTCTCCGCGCCGGCCCGGACCGCCGCGAAGACGTGCCGGGTGGGCCGCTGACCCTCCGGGGCCCGCAGCACGAGCCCCGGACGGTGCAGGGGCCGCACCAGTCGCGGTACGAGGGCCACCCCGGCGCCGGCCTCGACCAGCGCCGTCAGCGACTGCCAGTCGTTCACCGCGTGCCGGATCTCCGGCGTGAAACCGGCGGCCGCGCACACCGAGCGGGTCACCGCCCCGCAGCAGCTGCGCGCGTCCCCGACGACCCAGGGATCGGCGGCGAGTTCCCGCAGGGGGACCCGGTCCGCCCCGGCCAGGCGGTGCATGGCGGGCAGTGCGACGTCGAGGACGTCGGCGAGCAGCTCGGTGCGGGTGTAGCGGCGGTCGGTGGAGGGGGGAGCGGCGGCGAAGTCCACGGCCACCGCCACGTCGACCTCTCCCGCGTCGAGCCGGGTGAACAGGTCGGGCGGCTCGGCCTCGACGACGGCGACGCGCAGGTCGGGACGCGTCCGCGCCAACTCGCCCAGCGCGACGGGCAGGAGGCCGGAGATCGCGCTGGAGAAGGCCCCGACGGTGAGGGTGCCGCGCTGCCCCCGGCCCCACGCCTGGAGGTCGGCGCGCGCCCGCTCCAGCTGCGCGGCGATGGCGTCGGCGTGCTCCAGCAGGATGCGCGCCTGCCCGGTCAGCCGGACGCCACGGCCCTGCCTCTCCACCAGGGGAACGCCCAACTCGCGCGAGAGCGCCGCCAGTTGTTGCGACACGGCGGACGGGGTCAGATGCAGGGCCCGCGCGGTCCCGGCGAGGCTGCCACGACGCTCCAGCTCCCGCAGCGTGCCCAGCCGGCGCAGATCGATACTGAAGCCGCCGCTTACCTGTTCCATCCACAAAGATTAACTGGACCTGATGATCCGGAAGGGCGGACGATCTCCGCCATGACCTCGATCCCCGCCTCCTTCGTCATCCTGCACGGCTGGCGCAACCGCCGTCCGGCCGGCCACTGGCAGCACTGGCTGGCACGCGAACTGACCGCCCGCGGCAGCCACGTCCACTACCCCCAGCTGCCCGACCCGGAGGACCCGGACCTCGACGTGTGGATCGACCGCGTGCGGACCCTGCTCACCGCGCGGCCGGACGGCCGGGACGCCGAGCGGGTCGTCGTCTGCCACAGCCTCGCCGCCGCGGTGTGGCTGCATGCGGCGGCCCGCGGGGTGGTCCGGGCCGACCGGGTCCTGCTGGTCGCGCCGCCCTCCGCCGAGGTGCTGCGGCGCCACGCGGAGGTGGCCGCGTTCGCGCCCGCCGGAACCACCCCGGGACACCTGGCCTCCGCCGCCGGGACGACCCGTCTGGCGGCCGGGGACGACGACCCCTACTGCCCCGGCGGAGCGGCCCGGATCTACGGGCGGCCGCTCGGCCTCGACACGGACGTGATCCCCGGCGGCGGGCATCTGGACCCCGACGCGGGCTACGGCCCCTGGCCGTCCGTCCTCGGCTGGTGCCTCGATCCCGCGGTCCGGATCACCGCCCGGCCCACCCCGGCGTGACCCCTCGGGGGCGCCGGGTACGGACCCGCCCGCCGTGCGACCGATGAGTTTCCGGACGAGGATCGGTCGACACAGGTGAAGAGGTTCCCGCCCGAGGAGGTACCGCATGTCCACCGACGGATTCACCACGTGTCTGTGGTTCGACGGCCAGGCCGAGGAGGCCGCCGACTTCTACGTCTCGGTGTTCAAGAACTCCCGGATCGGCAGGGTCGGCCGCTACACCGAGGCGGGCCCCGGCCCCGCCGGCTCCGTGATGGTCGTCGAGTTCGAGGCCAACGGCCAGAAGTTCGTCGCGCTGAACGGAGGGCCGCAGTTCACCTTCAGCGAAGCGGTCTCCTTCCAGATCGCCTGCGCCGACCAGGAAGAGGTGGACCACTACTGGAACCGACTCACCGAGGACGGCGGCGAGCCGGGCCCCTGCGGCTGGCTGAAGGACAGGTTCGGCCTGTCCTGGCAGGTCTTCCCGTCCCGGCTCATCGACATGATCGCCGACCCCGACCCGGTGAAGGCGGCGCGCACGACCCAGGCCATGTACGCCATGAGCAAGATCGACCTCGCGGCCCTGGAGAAGGTCTACGCGGGCGAGTAGCACCCGGATCGGATTGCCGGACAGGGCGCACGCACGCCCTGTCCAGGCCCGCTGCGTCCCGGTGGGCACGCCCGCTCGCTGGGCTCCCGGCGCCCGGCCGGGACGGCGTCCGCTACCCGTGCAGCGCCGGGTACGCACCGTCGCGGCCCAGCAGCTCCTCGTGCGAGCCGATCTCCCGCATCTCCCCGTCCCGCATCATGACGATGCGGTCCGCGTCCCGGATCGTGGAGAGCCGGTGCACCGCTATCAACATCGTCCGCCCGTGCAGCAGCCGGGCCGGCGCCTGCCGCACGAGCGCCTCCGAGGGCGTGTCGAGCGCCGAGGTGGCCTCGTCGAGGATCAGCACCCGGGGGTCCCTGATCAGCGCCCTGGCGATCGCGAGGCGCCGGCGCTGACCTCCGGACAGTCGGGCTCCGTGCTCGCCCACCAGCGTGTCGAGTCCCTCGGGCAGCCGGTCGACGAACTCCAGCGCGTTGGCGTCCCGCAGTGCCTCCCGCACCACCGTCTCGTCGGCGTCGTCCATGCCGTACGCGACGTGCTCCCGGATCGTGCCGACGAACAGGATCGACTCCTGGGGCACCACCGAGACGAGGCGCCGGTAGGTACGCGGGCGACGACGTCGAGGAACATCCGGGCCGGTGACCCGGACCGCCCGTTGAGCAGGTCCAGCGCAGGCCCGAACTGAGCACCTGCGCAGTGTGTTGTCCACCGCCGCAGCGCCTTGCCCTCCAGCCCGTGGGCACGGGTGACCGAGATCAGCTGGGTCGTCTCAGTCACCCGCGAGGACGGGTGCTCGACCTCGTGGCGTAAGTGCTCGTCGCAGCCGCACCGGGCTGTGCTCGACGGTGAAGACGACGTCCGCGCCGGAGTGCACACCGCAACGGCCGCCCCGCGTGCCCCAGTTGGCCGCTGTGTCCAGCTCGACAGGAGCGGGCAACTATCTCTGCACGGAGTGTGGACTCAACAACATCGGCATGCAACTCTCCAACAACTGAGCGCAAAAACGCGACCCTTGCTCTCTCGTGACTCTTCCGCGTCCCCCCGTGACACCGCTCCAGGGCAGGAGAAGGATGACCAGACACCGTTGGAGAGGCCGCCTGTTGGCGGCCCTGCTGACCACAGCGCTCGCCCTCATCGGGCTTCCCGCGCTGACCACGCCGGCCGCCGCGGCCGGCGGACCCAACCTCGCCGCGGGCCGGAGCGCCACCGCGAGCAACTCCAAGGCCGAGTACGGCGCACCCGCCACCACCGACGGCAACGCGGCCACCTACTGGGAGAGTTCGGGCTCCGGCTTCCCGCAGTGGGTGCAGGCCGACCTCGGCGCCGCCGCCCGGATCGACGAGGTGGTCCTGAAGCTCCCCGCCTCCTGGGAGAGCCGGAACCAGACGCTCTCGGTGCAGGGCAGCGGCGACGGCACGAGCTTCGAGACGATCAAGTCCTCGGCCTCGTACGCCTTCACGCAGAGCGCCGGCAACACGGTGACGATCGAGTTCCCGGCGACCCAGGCCCGCTATGTGCGGATCGCTGTCACGGCGAACACCGGTTGGTCCGCCGCGCAGCTCTCGGAGCTGGAGGTCCACGGCGCGAGCGACTCCACCGGGAACCTCGCCGCGGGCAGGCCGTTCACGGCCAGCAGCTCCACGCAGACGTACGCCGCCGCGAACGCGGGCGACGGGAACCGGGCCAGCTACTGGGAGAGCCGGAACGGCGAACTCCCGCAGTGGGTCCAGGTGGACCTAGGCTCGTCGGTGCGTGTCGACCGGGTGGTGCTGAGGCTGCCTTCCGGCTGGGGCGCGCGGACCCAGACGCTCAAACTGCAGGCGAGCACGACCGGTTCGGACTTCCAGGACCTGACGGCCTCGAAGGGCTACGAGTTCAACGAGGCGAACGACCTGTCGCAGAGCGTGGCCTTCAACGCCACCACGACCCGCTACGTCAGGGTGCTCGTGACGGCCAACACCGGCCAGCTGGCCGGGCAGTTGTCGGAGCTCGAGGTGTACGGGCCCGCCACCGGCGACACTCAGGCGCCGACCGCGCCCGCCGACCTGGCCTACACCGAACCCGCGTCCGGCCAGATCAAGCTGACCTGGAAGGCCGCCACCGACAACGTCAAGGTCACCGGGTACGACGTCTATGCCAACGGCGAGCTGCGGACCTCCGTCGCCGGTGACGTCACGACCTACACGGACACCCAGCCGGCCTCGGCGACCGTCGCGTACTACGTGCGTGCCAAGGACGCGGCGGGCAACCAGTCCGGCAACAGCAACACCGTCACCCGCAAGGGGGACTCCGGCGACACCCAGGCCCCGACCGCCCCCGCCGATCTCGCGTTCACCGAGGCCACCAGCGGCCAGGTCCGGCTCACCTGGCGGGCCTCCACGGACAACGTGAAGGTGACCGGCTACGACATCTACGCGAACGGCACCCTGCGCAAGAGCGTCGACGGCGACGTCACGACGTACACCGACACCCAGCCGGCCTCGGCGACCGTGACGTACCGCGTGCGCGCCAAGGACGCGGCGGGCAACCAGTCCGTCGACAGCAACACCGTCACCCGCAACGGCTCCACGGGCGACGGCGCGAACCTCGCCGTCGGCAAGCCCGTCTCCGCCTCCTCCAGCGTCTTCACTTTCGTCGCGGAGAACGCCAACGACGACCGGACCAGCACGTACTGGGAAGGCGGGCCCGGCAGCTACCCGAACAGCCTCACCGTCAAGCTCGGCGCCAACGCCGACGTCGACACCGTCGTCCTCAAGCTCAGTCCGGACGCGGCCTGGGCGGCACGCACCCAGCGCGTCCAGGTGCTCGGCCGGGAGCAGAAGGCCACCTCCTTCACGAGCCTGGCCGCCGCGAAGGACTACACCTTCGACCCGGCGAGCGGCAACACGGTCCGCATCCCCGTGACCGGCCGCGTCGCGGACGTCCAGCTGGTGATCACCGCCAACTCGGGCTCCTCCGCCGGGCAGATCGCCGAGTTCCAGGTCCTCGGCACCCCGGCGCCCAACCCGGACCTGCAGGTCACCGGGATCACCTCGGCACCGGCGAACCCCGTCGAGTCCGACGCCGTGAAACTGACCGCGACCGTACGCAACTCCGGCACGCAGGCGTCCGAGGCGACCGGCGTCGAGTTCCGGCTCGGCGGCACCAAGGTGGGCACGGCCGACGTCGGCGCGCTCGCCGTGGGGGCCTCGGCCACGGTCACCGCCGACATCGGAGCCCGCGACGCCGGGACCTACCAGGTCGGCGCCGTCGTAGACCCGGGCGACAAGGTCATCGAGCGGGACGAGGGGAACAACTCCTACACCAGCCCCACCTCCCTCGTCGTCAAGCCCGTCTCCAGCTCCGACCTCGTGGCGTCCTCTGTCGGCTGGTCGCCCAGCGCACCCGCCGAGGGCAACACGGTCACCTTCTCCGTCACGCTGAGGAACCAGGGCACGGTGGCCTCCGCGAGCGGCGCCCACGGCATCACGCTGACGGTGCTGGACTCGTCGGGCGCCACCGTCAAGACGCTCACCGGCTCCTACGACGGCGCCATCGCGGCGGGTGACACCGCCTCCGCGGTGAAGCTCGGCACCTGGACCGCCGGCAAGGGCAAGTTCACCGTCAAGACCGTGATCGCGGCCGACGCCAACGAACTGCCGGTCAAGCGCGACAACAACACCAGCAGCCAGCCCCTGTTCGTCGGCCGCGGCGCCAACATGCCGTACGACATGTACGAGGCCGAGGACGGCACCACGGGCGGCGGCGCGCAGACCGTCGGACCCAACCGCACGGTCGGCGACCTCGCCGGCGAGGCGTCCGGCCGCAAGGCCGTCACCCTCAACAGCACCGGAAACTACGTGGAATGGACGACCAAGGCCGCCGCCAACACCCTCGTGACCCGCTTCTCCATCCCGGACGCCGCGGGCGGCGGCGGCACCAGCTCGACCTTGAACGTCTACGTCGACGGCAAGTTCCTCAAGGCCATCGACCTGACGTCAAAGTACGCCTGGCTGTACGGCGCGGAGACCGGCCCGGGGAACTCGCCCGGCTCCGGTTCGCCACGGCACATCTACGACGAGGCGAACCTGATGCTCGGTCAGACCGTCCCGGCGGGCAGCAGGATACGGCTCCAGAAGGACGCGGCCAACGACTCCAAGTACGCGATCGACTTCGTGAGTCTGGAGCAGGCGTCGGCGATCCCCAACCCGGACCCGGCCACGTACACCGTGCCGGCCGGCTTCTCCCACCAGGACGTGCAGAACGCGCTCGACAAGGTGCGCATGGACACCACCGGCAAGCTCGTCGGCGTCTACCTGCCGGCCGGCGACTACGAGACGTCGAGCAAGTTCCAGGTCTACGGCAAGGCGGTCCGGGTCGTCGGCGCGGGCCCCTGGTACACGCGCTTCCACGCCCCGTCGTCGCAGGAGAACACCGACATCGGCTTCCGGGCCGAGGCCAGTGCCAAGGGGTCGTCGTTCGCGAACTTCGCGTACTTCGGCAACTACACCTCGCGCATCGACGGCCCCGGCAAGGTCTTCGACTTCGCCAACGTCTCCGACATCACCATCGACAACATCTGGAACGAACACATGGTGTGCCTCTACTGGGGCGCCAACACCGACGGCATCACCATCAAGAACTCGCGCATCCGCGACATGTTCGCCGACGGCATCAACATGACCAACGGCAGCACGGACAACCACGTCGTCAACAACGAGGCGCGGGCGACCGGTGACGACAGCTTCGCGCTGTTCTCCGCGATCGACGCGGGCGGAGCCGACGAGAAGAACAACCTGTTCGAGAACCTCACGTCGATCCTGACCTGGCGTGCGGCGGGCGTCGCCGTCTACGGCGGGTACGACAACACCTTCCGCAACATCCACATCGCCGACACCCTGGTCTATTCGGGCATCACCGTCAGCTCGCTGGACTTCGGCTACCCGATGAACGGCTTCGGTACGACGCCCACGACCCTGGAGAACATCTCGGTCGTCCGCTCGGGCGGCCATTTCTGGGGCTCCCAGACCTTCCCCGGCATTTGGATGTTCTCCGCCTCGAAGGTCTTCCAGGGCATCCGCGTCAACAACGTCGACATCGTCGACCCGACGTACAGCGGGATCATGTTCCAGACCAACTACGTGGGAGGACAGCCACAGTTCCCGATCAAGGACACCGTCCTCACGGACGTGACGATCACCGGAGCGCACAAGAGCGGCGACGCGTTCGACGCGAAGTCCGGGTTCGGCCTGTGGGCCAACGAGATGCCGGAGGCCGGTCAGGGGCCCGCCGTCGGTGAAGTCACCTTCCACAACCTCAAGATGAGCGACAACGCACAGGACGTGCGGAACACGACGTCCACCTTCAAGATCAACATGCTGCCGTAGCGCGCCCCTCGCGCCGTCGGCCGCCGTACCGCCCGCGGGCGGCGGGGTCCCGTACCCCGCCGCCCGTAGGGCATCCAGGCCCACCGGACCGCCATCCGCCACGCGCACCAGCGCCGCCGGTGATCGACTGGTGCACCCGGACACCCCGGCTTACGTTGGTGAAGTGAATGTCGGCGACCGCGCCGGCCCGCGACGACGCACGGACATCTAGATGACGGCCTCTCACGCGACACCCTCGAAGTCTGCCGAATCCCCGGAGCGGGGCCGGGGCAGCGGCATCGCACTCCTCGTCATCGCCTCGTGTCAGCTGATGGTGGTCCTCGACATCACCATCGTGAACATCGCTCTTCCGCACATCCAGAACTCGCTCGGATTCTCGACCGAGAACCTGTCCTGGGTGATCAACGCCTACACACTCACCTTCGGCGGTCTGCTGCTGCTCGGCGGACGCCTCGGTGACATCCTGGGCCGCCGCAGAGTCTTCATGTTCGGCGTCCTGCTCTTCGTGTTCGCGTCACTGCTCGGCGGACTCTCCCAGGAGTCCTGGCACCTGCTCGCGGCCCGTTCCCTCCAGGGCGTCGGCGGAGCCATCGCGTCTCCCACGGCCCTGGCGCTGATCACCACCACCTTCCGCGAAGGCCCGGAACGCAACCGGGCGTTCGGCGTGTTCGCGGCCGTCTCGGCAGGTGGCAGCGCGATCGGCCTGCTCGCGGGCGGCATCCTCGTGGAGTGGCTCGACTGGCGCTGGGTCTTCTTCGTCAACGTGCCCATCGGCCTGCTGATCGTCCTGGCGACCCCGCGCCACATCCGCGAGTCCGAACGCCACCCCGGGCACTTCGACCTCCTCGGCGCACTCACCTCCACCCTGGGCATGGTGCTCCTCGTCTACGGCTTCATCCGCGCCTCGGAGGACGGCTGGAGCGACAGCGTGACCCTCGGGTCCTTCGCCGCCGCGTTCGTGCTGATCGGCGCGTTCATCGTCGTAGAGCGCCGGTCGAGACAGCCCATCACGCCGCTGTGGATGTTCCGTGACCGCAACCGTGCGGGCGTCTACGCCATGATGCTGACCCTCTCCGCGGCGATCTTCGGCATGTTCTTCTTCCTGACCCTGTTCGTGCAGAACATCCTGCACTTCAGCCCGCTGAAGGCCGGCCTCGCCTTCCTGCCGGTGAGCGCGATCATCGCGGTCGGCGCGGGAGTCGCCTCGCAGCTGCTGCCCCGGTTCGGTCCCAAGCCGTTCATGGCCGCCGGCTCGATCCTGGCCGCCCTCGGACTCGGGTGGCTGACACTCACGGACGTGGACAGCACGTACCTCGGCAGCATCCTCGGCCCGGTGCTGGTCTTCGGCTTCGGCATGGGCATGCAGTTCGTGTCGCTCACGCTGATGGCCGTCTCGGGTGTGTCGTCCCGGGAGTCGGGCGCGGCGTCCGGCATCCTCAACGCCACCCAGCAGGTGGGCGGATCGCTCGGCCTGAGCGTGCTGGTCACCGTTTTCGGCACGGCCAGCCGCAACGAGGCCACCCAGCAGATCCGCGACTTCATGGCCGACGCGAGCGCCGCCCAGCGGCTCGAGTTCCGCAGGACGGGACAGCTGCCGCCTCCGTGGAGCGACGAAGTGCTGACGTCCGGAATCTCCAGCGCCTTCGTCGTGGCGGCGATCCTCGCCGTCGTGGCCGCGCTGGTCGCCCTGATCGTCATCCAGGTGCGTCCCGACGATCTCGAACGGCTCCAGGGCGGCGCCGTCGCCGGAGTACCGGCCGGGGGCGTCCCCGAGGACGCGGCCCCGGTGGCGGGGCGGGACACGGACTCCCGTGGCGGCCCGCCGGGCTGAGGGGCGCCTCAGCGGAGGTGGCCGGCGACCACCCGGGTGATCTCGCGCGCGATCCGGGCGATCCCCGGCGAACGCACCGGGCACGCCCGCGGCTCGGGCGTGGTGGGTGCGAGGCAGAAGTGCAGGGGGTCGTCGTCGCGATGCAGGGCGGTACGGCCCGGCCGGGTGCAGTACGCCGGGTGCTCCCGTTCGTACGCGGTGCACGGCAGGTACTGCGCCCAGGTGTAGCGACCGGACGCCGGGCTCACCGCCCTGCCCGCGTCGGCGACCAGATCGTGCGAGGCGTCCGCCTGCCGTTCGTACAGGGCGTTGACCCTCCGGACCCGGTCGGGGGTGACCGGGTCGGGACCCTGGAGCACCCACACGATCCTCGGGCGCCGGGCGCCGCCCGCCGCCGCGATCTGGTCGGTGAGCCGGTCCGCGTCGGCCGCGTACCGCGAGAGGTACCTGCCCCGCGCCCTGTCGTAGGTGATCCCGTCCATGCACGGGGTGTAGCCCCAGGAGTTGCCCCAGAACTGGAGCACCACGAAGTCCGGCCGCAATGAGCGCACCAGCGCGGCCGCTTTGTCCTTCGCCGGCACCAGTGACCTGTCCGCGGTGCCCTCCACGTAGTCGCACAGGGTGGTGCCCGAGTAGGGCGCGCTCGTGTACCGGGCGCGCACCCGGGCCCGCAGCTCCGCGCCGAGCACCTTCTGACTCTCCATGGCCAGCGAGTCCCCGAGGTAGAGCACCGTGGGCGGCTTCACCTTCACCTTCGCCCTCGCCTTCGGGGGCGTCGCGGCGGGGGAGGCCGCGGCGCGCCGCTCGACGGTCGCGGACGGCGTCCCGGAGCCGCCCCCGGGCCCGACCGGCGCGGGCGCCCGCCCCTCGGACGCGGGGTCCCCGCAGGCGCCGAGCAGCAGCCCGGCCAGCAACGCCCCCACGATCCACGGCTTTCGCATCCGGCCACTCCCGCCCCGCCCGCCGAAAGGGCCTCCCAGGCAAGCACACGCACCCGGAAACGGGGAAGACGTACGTCGGCCACCGGGCCGCCCCCCCCGGCCGGGCCCCGCCATGACGCGTTCTCGTCGTTGACGCGCCGGGCCGGCCTCCGGTCCAATGCAGCTGTCCGCCGGGCGCCGTCGAACCCTTCGCAGTCACGAGGTGAACGCCGTGTTCAAAGGCGCCAAGGCGCTTCTCGTCCCGCTCGCGCTGCTCCTTGGCTCCGCCGCACCCGCCGAGGCCCGGCACGACGCCGAGCCGCCCGCGCGCGGCTGGGTCGGCACCTGGGAGGCACCGGCGGTCGTGGGCGTCTCGACACCCGAGGTCGCCTCGGGCGACTCGCTCCGCCAGGTCGTGCACGTCAGCGTCGGCGGGCCCCGCGTCCGCATCCGCCTCTCCAACGCGTTCGGCACGCAGCCCCTGGTCCTCGGCCGGGTCACCGTGGCCGTCCGGGCGGCCGGCGCCGACGCCGTACCCGGTTCGGTGCGCCGCGTGACCTTCGGGAGCGACGTCGTCCCAGCGGGCCAGGACGTGCGGAGCGACCCCGTACGCCTGGACGTCGCCCCGGACAGCGACCTGCTGGTGAGCGCCCACCTCCGGGCGGTCCCGCGATCGCAGACGGTGCATCCGCTGGCCCGGCAGGTCGCGTACGTCGCGAGGGCGGGCGACCGAGCGGACGACGTGTCGGGGGCCGCGTACACCGAGACGACCCCACAGCGCTTCTACGTCACCGGTGCCGACGTCTTCGCCCCGCCGGCCCGCGGCACGGTGGTCGCCTTCGGCGACTCGATCACGGACGGCTACGGATCGACGGAGGGCGCCGACCAGCGCTGGCCGGACCATCTCTCCGACCGGCTGCAGCGGCTGCCCGCGCACCGGCGGTCCGGGGTCCTCAACGCCGGCATCAGCGGCAACCGCCTGCTGCGGGACGGCGGTGCCTTCGGCGTGAAGGCCCTGGAGCGGCTGGACGAGGACGTCTTCTCGCGCACGGACGTCCGCACGCTCGTCCTGCTGGAGGGCATCAACGACATCCAGCAGGAGCCGCACCAGACGGACCCGGCGGCGATCACCGCGGCGTACCGGGACATCGTGCGGCAGGCGCACGCGCACGGCATCAGGGTCATCGGCGCCACGCTGACCCCCTTCAAGGGCTGGCGCGTCCACGACAGCACCCTGGAAGCCACCCGTCTCGCCGTCAACGACTACATCCGCACCAGCGGCCTCTTCGACCACGTCGTCGACTTCGACCGTGCCGTCCGCGACCCGGCCGACCCGCTGCGCCTCCTGCCCGCCTACGACGCGGGTGACCACCTGCACCCCAACGACGCCGGTTACGCGGCCATGGCGGCGGCCGTCGACCTGCGCACCCTGTGACACCCGACCGTCCCTCCCCGGACGGGAGCGCAAGCCCTGACGTGCCGTCAAGCGCCCGTGCCTGAAGTCCACTTCGAGCGACGCGTGCTCCCGGCACCTTGGAAGTGCCCCCGTCCGCCACCACACCGGGGGAGTCCTGGACGGCGGGCGGGCACGCGTGCCCGAGGCGCGGGCGCGCCTGGGGGACGAGTCCGGGCTCGAACCGTGACCGGTGGCGCAGCGGACGGATGGCGCCGAGTGGCCGCCGCCGAACCGGAGTTCAGTGCCGGGGCGGCAGGTCGTTCACGAGGACGGCGGCCCCCTCGAAGCGGCCGGCCTTGAGGTCCTGCAGCGCCTCCTGGGCCCGTGACAGCGGATACGCGTGCGTGGTCGCGCGGACGCCGTACCGCGCCGCGAGGGTGAGGAACTCCCGCCCGTTCGCACGGGTGTTGGAGGTGACGCTGCGCAACTCCTTCTCGTAGAACAGCTCCCGCTCGTAGTTCAGCGGCGGTGTGTCGCTCAGGTGGATGCCCGCCACCGCGAGGACCCCGCCGCGGTCGAGGGCTCGCAGGGCGACCGGTACCAGGTCTCCCACCGGTGCGAAGAGGATCGCGCTGTCCAGGGGCTCCGGGGGAGCGTCGTAGGGTCCCCGGGCCGAGGTCGCGCCGAGTTCGAGCGCCAGCCGCCGCGCCGCCGCGTCCCGGGTCAGGACGTGCACCCTGGCACCCTGGGCCACCGCCACCTGCGCGCACAGGTGGGCGCTGCCTCCGAAGCCGTACAGGCCCAGCCGGCCGTTCGGCGGGAGCGCCGCCCGCAGCAGCGCCCGGTGGCCGATGATGCCCGCGCACAGCAGGGGCGCGAGGGCGACGTCGTCGAGATCCCGTGGCAGGCGGTACGCGAACGCGGCGGGCACCGTCGTGTACTCGGCGTATCCGCCGTCGGCGTCCCATCCCGTGTACGACGAACCGGGGCAGAGGTTCTCCGCCCCGCGGACGCAGTGCGCGCAGGTGCCGTCGGTGCCGCGCAGCCAGGCCACGCCCACCCGGTCACCCCGCGAGAACCCGCTCACGGCCGCCCCGGTCGCCGCCACCACGCCGACCACCTCGTGCCCCGGAGTCACCCCGGGCCTGCGCACCGGGAGGTCGCCCTCACTGATGTGCAGGTCGGTGCGGCAGACCCCGCAGGCGCGCACGTGCACCAGCAGTTCGCCCGCCGCCGGTACCGGTACCGGCTTCTCGACGAAGCGCAGCGGCTCCTTCTCGATCGGCCCCGGACGGGCCACCTCCCACGCGTGCATCATCCGTGTCCCGTCCCGTCGACGACCGCCGTGCCCTCTTCTTGCGTGCCGTGCCCCAGTCTCGTTCAGGTCGCCGCGCTCGGCGCGCGGCGCCGGGCCGGGCTGGCTAGCGTGAGGAGCGAGAACAATCCCGCGAACCGGAGAAGGTCGACGTCATGGCGGTACAACCTGAAGGAACACCGTGCTGGGCCGACGCGATGTTCGGCGATGTCGAAGGAGCCAAGGGCTTCTACGGTGACGTGCTCGGCTGGACGTTCGGCGAGTCGTCGTCGGAGTTCGGCAACTACACGCAGGCGTACGCGGACGGCAAGGCGGTGGCCGCCGTCGTACCGCCGATGCCGGGGCAGGACGGGCAGTCCGCATGGTGCCTGTACTTCGCCTCGGCGGACGCCGACGCCACCGCGCGCAGGATCCGCGAGAACGGCGGCGAGGTGCTGATGGAACCGATGCAGGTCGGTGACTTCGGCACCATGCTGCTGGCCCGCGACCCGAGCGGTGTCACCTTCGGCGTGTGGCAGGCCGGTGTCCACGAGGGCTTCGAGGCGACGGCCGTGCCGGGCGCCTACTGCTGGGCCGAGGTGTTCACCCGTGAGCCGGAGAAGTCGGACGCGTTCTTCCCGGCCGTCTTCTCCTACAACGCCCAGCAGATGGCGGACGAGCACGTGGACTTCCGGGTCTTCCGCCTGGGCGAGGGCCAGCCGGTCCTGGGCCGGATGCGGATGACGGAGGACTTCCCGCCGGAGATGCCGCCCTACATCAACGTGTACTTCACCGTCGAGGACTGCGACGCGGCGGTGGCGAGGGCGACCGACCGGGGCGGTGTCCTGCGGTTCGGGCCCATGGACAGCCCGTTCGGGCGCTTCGCCGCGCTGAGCGACCCGCAGGGCGCGGCCTTCACGGTGATCGACGTCAAGACCACCCAGGGCGAGATGCCCCAGCTCTCCGACGTCTCCTGAACGCCGGTCCGGCGCGCGGTGATCGGCCGGCCCGGCTCTCCGGAGCAGGGCCGGGCGAAAACCCCCGGACGGCGAATTCGAGAAGTCCGAATGCGGAATTCCGGTGAGTTGGATGCGTCGATTTCCGGTCGTTTCCGCGAAGGCTCCCGGCATGCGGGAAAAATGCCTGGTGAGGGCGCGGAATAAGAACGTCCCGAGAAAAAGGCCGGCCGCTCGCCGCACCCCAGGGCAACCATGCGCAGTACTCGTCCGTCTCTTCCAGTGGCCGCTCCCGCTCCGGGCGGCTGACCCCCCACAGGGACTGGGAGTGGAAAAGACCGCATGCTCCGCATTCATTTCACCCCGCAGGATCTCCAGAATGTCCGCGTCGCCCGGCAGCCCGATCCGCTCTGGGAACTGATATGCAGCGTCTGCCGACTGGAAACCGGGGAGGCGCCGCTCGAATTCGGTCCATGGCGCCGGTCGGCGCGCGCCAGGCTCGCCGTCGACCAGGCGGCGAACCGCGCGCTGGGCCCGGTGCGCCGGCTGATCCCCGCGTCCGGCTACATCCCCGACTTCCTCACCCCGCCCGTCACCGGCGAGGGCCTCGCGGCCGGGCTCGAACGGGTGCGTGCGACGCCCCGTGCGCGGCTGGTGCACGACCTCTCCCGGCTGGCCGAGTCCCGGCCGCTGCCCGACTGGGCCGCCACGCTCGGCAGACCGGGCTCGGACTCCCTCACGCTGCTCGCCGGAGCCATGGGCCGCTCCTTCCGCACGCTGCTGGAGCCGTACTGGCCGCTCATCCGTACGGCCGTCGCCGGCGACGTGGATCTGCGGACCCGCACGCTGCTCGACGGCGGCACCCAGGCGCTGCTGGAGGGGCTGGGGCCGCTCGCGCGCTGGCGGCCCCCGGTGCTCGAAGTGGACTATCCCGTCCACCGCGACCTCCACCTGGAAGGACGCGGCCTGCTGCTCGTCCCCTCGTACTTCTGCTGGCGGCGCCCGACGGCGCTCGCGGACCCGGGGCTCGACCCCGTGCTCGTCTACCCGGTCGCCAAGCCGCCGCTGGACGTCGTCCGTACGGCGGAGGACGGGCTGGAGAAACTGCTCGGGCGCACCCGCGCCACGGTGCTGAGCGCGGTGGCCGGTTCGAGTGCCCGGACCAGTTCCGAGGTCGCCGAGGCGGTGGGCATCTCCCTGCCCAGCGTCAGCTACCAGATCGGGGTGCTGCGCGACGGGGGACTGGTGGCGAGCCACCGCGACGGGAAGTACGTGCTGCACACGGCCACCCCGCTGGGCCGGCGCCTGATCGTCGGGAACGGCGGCGGGGCCGGCCGCCCCGGGCCCGGAGCGGCCGTCGGGGCGTGGCATGATCGGGGGCATGTCTGAACGCGTTGTGGCCGCCTGTGACGGGGCTTCGAAGGGAAATCCCGGACCCGCCGGCTGGGCCTGGGTGGTCGCCGACGACGCGGAGACGCCCACCCGCTGGGAGGCCGGCCCGCTGGGCACGGCCACCAACAACGTCGCGGAACTCACCGCGCTGGAGCGTCTGTTGACGGCGGTCGACCCCGGGGTCCCGCTGGAGATCCGGATGGACTCCCAGTACGCGATGAAGGCCGTGACGACCTGGCTGCCCGGCTGGAAGCGCAAGGGCTGGAAGACGGCCGCCGGGAAGCCGGTCGCCAACCAGGAGCTGGTCGCGCGTATCGACGAGCTGCTCGACGGCCGTTCGGTGGAGTTCCGCTACGTGCCCGCGCACCAGGTGGACGGCGACCGCCTGAACGACTTCGCGGACCGTGCCGCGAGCCAGGCGGCCACCGCCCAGGAGCCCGCGGGCAGCGATCTGGGCTCCCCGCAGCCGCCTCCGTCACCGGACACGCCCGTGTCGGGGGCCCAGCGGCGCCGGCCCGCGGGCAAGTCCGCCCGTACGGGTGGCGGGGCCTCCCGCACGGGCGGTGCGGCGCGGACGATCAAGGCGAAGTTCCCGGGGCGCTGCCTGTGCGGACGCCCCTACGCCGCGGGCGAGCCCATCGCGAAGAACGCGCAGGGCTGGGGCCACCCGGAGTGCCGCACGGCCGACGCCGACGCCTGAGCACGTCGTACGCACCAGGACAAGGTGCGGCGGGTCGGCCGTACGGGACCGGGGTGGCTCACACGACGGTGCCGCGCCAGCCGCCCGTCTCCAGGCCACGGGACTCGATGTACTTCTTGAACCGCTCCAGGTCGCCCTTGGTCTGACGCTTGACGAAGCCGAGCTTGTCGCCGACGGTCTCGGCGAGGCCCTCCGGCTGGAACTCCATCTGGAGCATCACCTTCGTGCGGCTCTCGTCCAGGTGGTGGAAGGTGACCACACCCGCCTGCTTGGCCTCGCCGCCGACCGTGGTCCACGCGACGCGCTCGTCCGGGATCTGCTCGGTGATCTCCGCGTCGAACTCCTTGCTCACCCCGTCCACCTTGGTGACCCAGTGGGTGAGGGTGTCCGAGCGCTGCTCGATGCGTTCGACGCCGCTCATGAACTCGGGGAACGTCTCGAACTGGGTCCACTGGTTGTACGCGGTGTGGACCGGGACGCCGACCTCGATGGATTCCTCGACCTGAGACACGGGTTACCTCCTCGTCGGACGTGCGCCCGGACCATCCGGACGCGTCGACGCGGGTACCCGGGCCCCACGATGCGAATCCCCGCATTCCGTTTTCTCACCTGACACGGCGTCACCGGGCCCCGCCCCGGCCCCGGTAGACGCACACCCCGCCCGGACGCCCCACCGCCCACTCCTCACCCGTCCCGGCACAGGAGCGTCCGGTGAGGACGGCCGGTGTCAGATCCTCCCGCCCGAGACCACGCCAGGGCTCGGCCACCTTCTCGCCGTCAGGCGCGAAGCCGAGGGCGTCCAGCACTCGCCAGTACAGGTGGGATTCCGGACCGTCCGGTCCCCGGCGTCAGGCGGTGTCGAACGTGTAGTGCTTCGTGTGGTCCAGCAGGTCGGCCGGACGTACGTCGGACCACGGCTTCATCGTCTCGTTCAGGTCGACGACGTCCCGCGTCCCCCCGGTGGGGAGGTAGCCGGAATCGGGGTGGCGGCGCTGCCAGTCCGCCCACAGCTTGTCGATGTAGGCGTGGTGGAGCCAGAAGACCGGGTCGTTGGGGGAGACCCCGGTGGCCATCTGTCCGCCGACCCAGACGTGCACCCGGTTGTGGAGGTTGACGCCCCGCCAGCCTTCGAGGTGGTTGCGGAAGCCGTCGGCGGAGCTGTTCCACGGCGCGGCGTCATACGTGGGCATGGCGAGCACGGAGTCCACCTCGGCGCGCGTCGGCAGTTCCCGGTTGCCACTGCCGAGCGCACGGCGCAGGTAAGTCCGGCCGTCCACGCGTATGTTGATCGGCCAGACGCCCGCGGACGCGGCGAACGGGCCGTCCGTCACCCGGCCGTCCAGGCTGCGGCCGGTGCCGCCAAGGAAGTCGGGGGCCCACAGCGAGGAGCGGACCGAGCGGTCGGTGCTCCAGTCCCAGTACGGCAGCGCCACGGCCGGGTCGATCGCCTGCAGCGCCCGTTCGAAGTCGAGCAGGAATCTGCGGTGCCAGGGCAGGAACGACGGTGAACGGTGGCCGGTGCGCTCGCCGTTGTCGGTGTCGCCGAGGACGAAGGCGTTGTGGGTGGTGACGAACTCGTCGTAGCGGCCGCTGCGCTTCAGCCGGAGCACGGCGTCGACGAAGCGCCGCTTCTCGTCGGTGGTCAGGGCGGCCTGGTTCCTGCGGACGGTCATGTGCGGGCTCTTCCGGTCTGCTCGGGGCGGGTTCTCAGCGGGCGGCGGGTGCGAAGGGGACGAGCGGCGCCCCCTGTAGTTCCACGACGGCGGCGCGGGCGGCGGCGAGCGGCGTGGGCACCGGGTCGTAGTGGCTGACGACGCTGATCCAGCGGCCGTCCGCGTTCTGCATCACGTGCAGTTCGACCCCGTCGACGAACACGCCGTATCCGGAGCCGTGATGGTGTCCGCCGCCGGTCGGACGGCCCTCTATGCGACGGCCGCGGTAGACCTCGTCGAACGGCGCCGGTCCCGACGGGTGTCCCGCGGCCGTCGCGGCGGGTGCGGTGACGCTCTGTGATCCGGCGGCCGCGGCGAGCGCGGCGGCGGCACCGAGGGCGCGGCGACGGGTGAGTTCGGGCATGCGAAGTCCTCCTGGAACGGCTCTCTTTGCTGACCCGGCATGCTTAGCGGGCTGTCCGGAGGCGGGAGAAATCGCCGGAATCCGGTTGGCTACGATCCGGACAATCCGGAGGAAGTCGTGCAGAGTTGAACCAGGATGATCTTGCTGTGCGGGACGTCCGGGGCTGACCCGAGGGGGATTTCCTCCCGGCGGCGGCTCCCAGGCGTGGACGATCTTGCGGAGCGAGGCGGCCCGCGTGGCGCGGCTCACGTGCGCGGACTGACGTGAAACAGGGCGCCGGGCGCGGCCGTGGACGTTGACTCCGTGCCGGGCCGGCGGCCGGGATGTGGCCGACCGCCCCGGTGTCCGGTCAGTGGGCCAGGGAGGCGCCGCAGCGGTTGCAGTAGCGGGCGTCGCTCTCCGTAGCCATGCGTCCGCACTCGGCGCAGACCTGCTGGAGCAGGCAGGCGGGCTCGCCGCCCCCGGAGGCCGTGCTGAGCCCCGCGTTCAGGGCGGGTCGCACCCCGGGGCGGGACGGACTCGGCAGGACCGTCAGGCAGTACAGGCCGCTCTCGCCCGCGTGCAGGCTCTCCTCGCGGTCGCGGGGGAGCCAGATCGCCGTGTGTGCCGTCACCTGCTGGTCGCCGTCGGCCGACCGCAGATGCCCGCGACCGTCCAGGACGATCACGAGAACCTCGCGGCCGCCGGGCAGCTCGACCGGGGCGCCAGGTGTGACCCGGACAGCCGTCACCTTCAGCTCCGATCCCGCGGCCTCCAGCCGCCAGACCTCGTCCCGGGGCCCGGCGACACCCCGCACCAGTTCGTCGAGGGCGGCCAGGACGGGTGCGACGGGCGAACGCATGGGGGCGGACCTCCTGATGTCGGGGGCGGGCGTGGCCGCGATCGTACGCCCGGTGGGTGGCGCGCGGACGAGCCGGTGCCGGGCGTGCCGCGGCCCCTGCGGCGGGCGGTACCAGGGCACTCCAGGGGGCGTGCCTTCGTACGCCTGAGCCCGCCGTGAACCGACTGCTCGCCCTCGACGCGCTGCTACTCTTCGTGACCAACTCATCGACTATGCGTGATGCAAGGGGAGTGCGCGTGAAGATCGCGTGCGTCGGCGGCGGCCCGGCAAGTCTGTACCTCTCGATCCTGATGAAGCGTCAGGAACCGTCCCACGACATCACCGTCCACGAGCGGAACCCGGCCGGCTCGACGTACGGCTGGGGCGTGACCTACTGGAGCGGCCTCCTCGACCGGCTGCACGAGGGCGACCCCGAGTCGGCGCGGGCCGTGCGCGAGGCCTCGGTCCGCTGGAGCGACGGCGTCGCCCACGTCGGGGACCGCACGACGGCACACCATGGCGACGAGGGCTTCGGCATCGGCCGCCACCGGCTGCTCGGCCTCCTCGCCGAGCGGGCGGAGTCCCTGGGGGTGCGGATCGAGTTCGAGCACGAGATCGCCGCCGGCGATCCGCTTCCGGAGGCCGATCTCGTCGTCGCCGGGGACGGCGTCCACAGCGGTCTGCGCGAGCGCCACGCCGACCACTTCGGCAGCGCCGTAGCCCTCGGGCGCAACCGCTACATCTGGCTCGGCACGACGAAGGTCTTCGAGGCGTTCACCTTCGCGTTCGTCGAGACCGATCACGGCTGGATCTGGTGCTACGCCTACGGATTCGGCGAGGACCGCAGCACCTGCGTCGTGGAGTGCGCACCGGAGACCTGGACGGGTCTCGGCCTCGACACGGCGAGCGAGGCCGACGGCCTGGCCCTGCTGGAGAAGCTCTTCGCCCACCTCCTGGACGGGCACCGGCTGATCGGCCGGGCGCAGTCCGACGGAAGCGCCCAGTGGCTGAACTTCCGCACCCTCACCAACCGCACCTGGCACCGCGACAACCTCGTCCTGCTCGGCGACGCCGCCCACACCACCCACTACTCCATCGGCGCCGGAACCACGCTCGCCCTGGAGGACGCGATGTCCCTGGCGAACGCCTTGGGCGCCCACCGGGAGCTGCGGCCCGCCCTCGCCGCGTACGAGCGCGAGCGCCGGGCCGCGCTGCTGCCGGTGCAGAGCGCGGCGCGGCACAGCGCCCAGTGGTACGAGAACCTGCCGCGCTACATCCACCTCCCGCCCGCGCAGATGTTCGCCCTCCTCGGTCAGCGGCATTCCCCGCTGCTGCCGTACGTTCCCCCGCAGCTCTACTACCGGATCGACCGCGCCGCCGGGAGCCTGGAGTCGCTGCGGCGGCTCAAGCGGTGGCTCGGACCCCGGATCGCCCGCACGGTGCAGGCCCGCTCGGGAAGCTGAAGGATGCGGCGTCGAACTAGGTGAATGGCCATTCACTAGATAAGGTGAATGGCCATTCACCTCGATCTCCCGCGCCGATTCCTGGAGTGCTCATGACGGCCGTACGCGAAACGCGCGGCGTCCGTGACCGCCTGACGGTCCCGGTACTGGCGTTCGGCGGGATCCTCATGGCCGTCATGCAGACGGTCGTGGTGCCCCTGCTGCCCGACCTGCCGCGCCTGACCGGGGCCTCCGCGAGCGCCGTGTCCTGGATGGTCACCGCCACCCTGCTGTCGGGCGCCGTCCTGACGCCCGTGCTCGGGCGCGCCGGGGACATGTACGGCAAGCGCCGGGTGCTGCTGGCCGCGCTCGCCCTGATGACCCTCGGCTCGGTGCTGTGCGCCCTCACCTCGGACATCGCCCTGCTCATCACCGCGCGCGCACTGCAGGGCGCGGCGGCGGCCGTCGTACCGCTCTCCATCAGCATTCTGCGGGACGAACTCCCGCCCGAGCGCACCGGTTCCGCCGTGGCCCTGATGAGTTCGACCGTGGGGATCGGCGCGGCCCTCGGACTGCCGCTCGCCGCGCTGATCGTCCAGTACGCGAACTGGCACGTCATGTTCTGGGCCACCAGCGCGCTCGGCGCCGTCGGTCTCGCGCTCGCCTGGTGGGCGGTGCGCGAGTCGCCGGTCCGTGAGCCGGGGCGGTTCGACACGCTCGGGGCGCTCGGCCTCGCCGCGGGCCTGGTGTGCCTGCTGCTCGGCGTCTCCCAGGGTGGCCAGTGGGGCTGGGGCAGCCCGGTGATCCTCGGCCTGTTCACGGCCTGCGTGCTCGTCCTCGCCCTGTGGTGGAGGCAGCAGCTCCGCGCCGAACGGCCCCTGGTCGACCTGAGGCTGGCCGCCCGGCCGCGCGTCGCGCTGCCCCACCTGACCGCGCTGCTGACCGGCTTCGCCTTCTACGCCAACTCCCTGGTCACGGCGCAGCTCGTGCAGGCGCCCGAGGCCACCGGCTACGGGCTCGGCCTGTCCATCGTGGCGACCGGACTGTGCCTGCTGCCGGGCGGGGTGACCATGCTGCTGCTCTCACCCGTCTCCGCGCGCCTCTCGGCGGCCCGCGGCCCGCGCGTGACGCTGGCTCTCGGCGCGGCGGTCATCTCCTTCGGCTACGGCATACGCATCGCGGACAGCCGCGAACTCTGGGTGATCATCCTGGGCGCCACCGTCGTCTCCACGGGCACGACCCTCGCCTACTCGGCCCTCCCCACCCTCATCCTGCGTGCCGTCCCGGCCGGCCAGACCGCCTCCGCGAACGGCGTCAACGTCCTGATGCGCACGGTCGGGCAGGCGGTGTGCAGCGCGGCCGTCGCCGCCGTGCTCGTCCACCACACGAGCCGGCTCGCCGGGGTCGCCGTGCCCACCCTGCACGGCTATCTGCTGGCGTTCGCTCTGGCGGGTACGGTCGCCCTGGTGGCCTGCGCCGCCGCGCTGTCCATCCCCGGCGATCCGGCGGCCCCCGCGTCCGGTGGGGCTCGGCGGCCCCGCGGCCGTACGGCGTCCCGGCGCGGGGCGGCGGGCCGTGGGCCCCGCGAAGACGAGGCACTCGAAGGAGCATGAGCACCATGAACAGCCCGCCCTCCGGTCTCGCACCGGCCGCACCGCCGCGCCGGGACGCCCGGACGACGAAGGCGGCCATCCTCCGGGCGACCCGGTACCTGCTGGCCCGGCACGCGCACGCGGACATCACGCTCAAGGCGATCGCCGACCGCGCGGGCGTCAGCGCGCCGCTGATCCTGAAGTACTTCGGGAACAAGGACACCCTCCTCGCGCAGGTGATGTCCTTCGAGGCGGACGCCGCCGCCCTCCTGGACGCGCCGCTCGACGCCCTCGGCCGCCACATGGTCCGTCATCTCCTGGTCAGTCAGCGGGACCACGGCGCCGACCCCCTCCTGCGGATCGTCTTCGCCCCGCTCCACGGCGAGCAGGGCGACATCCTGCGGGCCAACTTCCGCGCCCAGGTGGGCGACCGCCTGGCGGAGCGTCTCGACGGCCCGGACGCCGGACTGCGCGCCGAACTCGCGGTGAGCGTCCTGCTCGGCCTCGGGGTCATGTACGGCATCGCCCGGGGGACCCGGCTGCGCGCCGCCGACGTCGACGACATCGTCGACAGGTACGCGCCCGCGGTGCAGGCCCAGCTCACGCCGTAACGCGCCTCCGGTGACGGTGCCGCGCCGCCTTCCGTGATCCCTGCGGCCTGCGCGGACTTAGCCGGCCCGACGGGCCCTAGTTCACGCCCTGAGGGCGGAACTGGATGCTGATGCGGGGGCCCGTGACACGCGTCGATTTCGGCACGGCGTGCTCCCAGGTGCGCTGGCAGGAGCCGCCCATCACGATCAGATCGCCGTGCCCGAGGGGGTAGCGCAGCGTCTCCCCGCCGCCGCGGGGACGCAGGGCCAGGTCCCGCGCCGCGCCCACGGACAGGATGGCGACCATCGTGTCCTCGCGGGCGCCGCGCCCGATGCGGTCGCCGTGCCAGGCCACGCTGTCGCGGCCGTCCCGGTAGTAGCAGAGCCCGGCCGTGGCGAACGGCTCCCCGAGTTCGGCGGTGTACCGCGCGCTGAGCGCGTCGCGTGCCTCGTCGAGGACGGGGTGCGGAAGCGTCCGGCCCGCCCGGTAGTAGGAGAGCAGCCGGGGTACGGCGACCACCTGCTCGTACATCTGGCGGCGCTCGGCCCGCCAGGGGACGTCGGCGGCGAGCTGTTCGAACAGCGCGTCCGCGCCGCGGAGCCATCCCGGCAGCAGGTCGATCCAGGCCCCGTCGCCGAGCACGGTCCGCCGAAGACCGTCGAGGGAGGTCAGGCCCACGTCGTCGGTCTGGTCGAACAGTGAGCCCTGGAGGTGCGTGGACATGCTTTCAGCGTACCTCGCTAATCGAAAATATGTTCCATGAGGCGAGGTGGATCGGAAGTGTCGCTTCCGCGAGGCAACCCCGTGCGCGTCGGTGCCGTCTTGATCGACAGCGGCGGGACGGTGCGCGACGGTACTTCGGAGGGTTTCCCGGGCTGATGTCCGGTCCACTATGCGTTCGATGTATACACGGCATGTAGAGATGCTGTGTATACGAGGGGCGACCGGAATCCGCCCGCGCCGTCCGCCCGGTGACATCCCCGACCGGCCGCAGTGCACCGGCACCCCGCCGGCGCCAGACCGAAAGGCACGTATGTACAGCAAGGCATTCGCCCCGGAGTACCAGGGCGCTCTGACCACCCTGTCGGTGAACTCGTCGCTGACGGACGTCCTCGCCGCCGGCACCGAGCGGCTGCGCGCCGCCGAGCGTGCCGGGGAGCACGCCGAGGCGGCCCGCTCCGGACTCGCGGTCGCCGAGGCCCACCGGCGGCTCGGCCAGGTGACGGACGCGGACCGCGCCTGGAAGGCCAGCTACCGCACCGCCCGGGAGGCGGGGGACACCGGTGCCATGGCCTGGGCGCTGTGGAGCGGCGGGACCCTGGCCAGGCAGCGCGGGGCCTTCCCCCTCGCCCGACGCCTGCTGCGGCTGGCCGCCGAGCTCGGCGAGGTCGCCGGGGACGTGGTGGTCCGCGGCTACTCGCTCGCCGGACTCGCGGAGACCGGGCGGATCCAGGGCGACTACGCGGCCGTCGCCGCGCTGCACGAACAGCTGCTGGCCGAGGCGCGGAAGCGGGGCGAGGCCCGCCACACCGTGTGGGCCCTGGAGGGCATCGCCCAGATGCACCGCAACACCGGGTCGTACGACACCGCGTACGCGATGTTCGAGGAGGCCGCCGGGATAGCCGCGCGCGCGGAGGACCGGCGCGGCCACGCCTGGGCGCTGCGGGGGCTGGCCGACATCGTCTCCGTGCGCGACGGTGACACGCGCCGGGCGCTGGAGCTGCTCGCCGAGGCGGAGGTCTCCTGCCGGGAGATGAACCTGGTGAGCGCGCTCGCCTACAACCACAAGATGCGGGGCAACGTCCTGTACCGGGCCGGGCGCATGGAGGAGGCCCGGGACATGTACGCGCTGGCCCTCGCCGAGTTCGAGGGCATGAGCGAACCGCGTGGCCGGGCACTGGCCCGGCTCGGGCTGGTCAAGTCCCGGGCCCGGCTCGGCCGCGACCGCGCCGAGACTTCGGCGGACCTGACCGAGCTGGCCGGCCTGCTGGAGGACATCGGGCTGCGGCACGGGCGCGCCCTGATCGACCGGGCCCGCGCCGAACTCGGTCTCGACGAGTTCGCGTCGGCGGGAACGGCACCGGTCGGGACGGGGGCGGAAACAGCCCTGGCCCAGGGGCGGCCGGACCACGGCACACCCGGAACCACGGCCGACGGGACCGGTCCTGCCGCCGACGCGGGCGCGGAGGCGGGCCGGTGACCGCCCTCACCACTCCGTACGCGGACGAGCGGACGGCACCCGCCGACGTGTCCCGCCTGCTGCGCCGCTGCCGCGAACTGGTCGCACCCGCGCTCGGCGAGGCCGTCGGCACCCTGCACCCCTGGGTCGGGGAGATGGCCGGTTACGCGCTGGGCCGCGTCGAGGCCGGCGGGACGCCCACCGTGCGCAGTCCCGGCAAGGGCGTACGGCAGGCGCTGGCGGTGCTCGGCGCCGAGGCCGTCGGAGCCCCCGCCGAGGCAGGCGTGCCGGCCGCGGTCTGCGTCGAACTCGTGCACACCTTCTCGCTGTTGCACGACGACATCATGGACGGTGACCCGCTGCGTCGGGGCAGGCCGGCCGTGTGGAAGGCGTACGGCACCGGCCCCGCCGTCCTGGCGGGGGACGCCCTCTTCGCCCTCGCCGTCGAGACGCTGGCGGCAGGACCCTCGCGCGCCGGCGCCGTACCGCCGCGCCGGGTCGAGGCCGGTCCTGCCGAGTCCCTCTCGCGGAACGCCGGGCCGACTCCCGTCCACATGCCGGCGGCCGTACGCCGTCTGACCGCCGCGCTTCGCGACCTCGTGCACGGTCAGGCGGACGACCTGCAGTTCGCCCGGCGTCCGTGGTCCGGCCCCGAAGCGGTGAGCGTGGGGGAGTACGAGACGATGGCCGAGCGCAAGACGGGTGCCCTGCTCGGGTGCGCGCTGGCGCTCGGGGCCCAACTCGCGGGAGCGGGAGGGGAGACGGTCACCGCTCTGGACCGCGCCGGCCGTCATCTGGGCGTGGCCTTCCAGATCACGGACGACCTGCTGGGCATCTGGGGCGACCCGGCCGTCACCGGAAAGCCGGTCCACGGCGACCTGCGCCAGGGCAAGAAGACCCTGCCGGTCCTCGCCGCCCTGGACACGCCGGGCCGTGCCGAACTGACCGGACTGTTGGCCCGCGCCGCCCGGGACGACTCCGCCGTGCGGCGGGCGGCGCTCCTGGTCGAGCGGTGCGGTGGCCGCGCGGCGGCGCTGAGCGCGACCCGGCGTCATCTCGCCGACGCCGAGGCCCTCTTGGCGGCGGCCGCGCTGGCTCCGCGTCCGCTCTCCGAGCTGCGAAGCCTCCTCGCGGGCCTCACGCACCGCACCGTCTGACACCCTTCGGCCCCCGGTCCCGAGGACGGGCCGGGGGCAGGCGACGGGCGACCGCACACGCATACCGGCAGCGGCGACGAACAACTCGTCCCCGCAACGGACTTGGGACCGTCACCGGCGCGGCCGACGGTCCCGCGTCCTTCCGCCGGTCAGTGCTGCTGGGCCTTCTGCGGCGTCGCCTCGCTGGGCCGGACGACGACGAACCCCTCACCCTCCAGCTTGAGTTGCACCGCCTCGCCCGAACCGCCCCGGATCATGGACCCGAACGACTGCGAGCGGTGCAGCGAGGTGTTCAGGTGCGCGCTCCAGCCGACCACCGCGTCCGTGTCCACGTACACCGGCTGCTGCGGCGAGACCGGGATGACCAGCGGATTGCCCTCGCAGATCAGCCCGAGCCTGCCCTGCCCGGTGAAGACACTGTTGAACAGGCCGCCGCCGGAGATGCCCGCGCCTTTCACCGTCTTTATCTCGTACGACAGCGAGGCGTCGAAGCACAGCACGTTGCGTCCGTTGACGGTGAAGACGTCACCGGGCTCGACGTCCACGATGAAGCAGTTCTGCGCCTCGTGCGCGAACCACGCCTCGCCCTGTCCGCGCACCGCCATCAGCGCCAGTCCCTCACCGGTGACCGCCCGCTTCAGCATGCCCCCCACACCCTGGCCCTTGCGCTCGAACTGCAACGCCCCACGCCAGGCGATCATCGCCCCCTGCCGCGCGAACATCTCGCCGTTCACGGCGTACTTGATGGACTTGGCGTTCTGCACGGTCATGCCGGGCGCTACGGCCGGCTGCACCATGTGGTCACTGGAAAAGAGGTCACCCTTCATGGGCGCATCTTGTCCCGGAGCGGTCCGTTCCGACAAGATCGTTTCCCGTCGGGCGGCGATCCAGGACCGAACTGCAACATGGCACCGGTGTACCAGCGACGGCGGCGGGACGACCGCCCGGGTGTACTTCCCGAGGCGCCGGCGCGGGTGCTTCCGTAGGCTGGCCGGGGAGGCACTCATGACAGTCCGCCGGATCGGTCTCGTCACGCACGGAGGACGCCGGGAGGCCGTGGACGCGGCCCGCAGCGTCCGCGCCTGGTGCGAGGAACACGGTGTGCAGTGCACGGACATCGACGTGTGGCACGACGGCGGCCGGCACAGCGCCCACGAGGAGAACGAGGCCGCGGGCGACCCCGACCTCGTCGTCACCCTGGGCGGTGACGGCACCTTCCTGCGCGGAGCCCGTCTCGCCGCCGAGAACGACGCCCTCGTCCTCGGGATCGACCTGGGCCGGGTGGGCTTCCTGACGGAGGTGTCGGCCGCCGCGGTGCGCTCGGCACTGGACGCCGTACGCGAGGACCGCCTCACCGTCGAACAGCGCATGCTGCTCACCCTGCGCGCCTCCCGTGCCTTCGAGGTCCCGCCGGACATGGAGGCGCTCATGCGCTACGGACGCGGCCCCCTCCTGCCGCCTCCCGGGGTGCGGACGGACTGCGACACCGGTGACGAATGGGGCGTGGCCCTGAACGTCACCGCGCTCAACGACATCGTCCTGGAGAAGCTGTCGCGGGACCGGCAGGTGTCCGCCGGCGTCTACCTGGCCGGGCGGCTCCTGGCGTCCTACTCGGCGGACGCCCTGCTGGTGGCCACCCCGACCGGCTCGACCGCGTACAGCTTCGCCGCCGGCGGCCCGGTCGTGTCCCCCCGCACGGACGCGCTGATCTTCACCCCGGTGGCCCCGCACATGACGTTCAACCGGTCGGTCGTGGCCGCCCCCGACGAGCCGATCGCCCTGCGCCTGCTCGAACGCTCCGGCCAGGCGGCGGTCAGCATCGACGGCCAAGTGCGGGGCGTGCTGGAACCGGGCGACTGGATCGGCGTCTACGCGGCCCCGCGGCGGCTGCGCGCCGTCCGGCTGGGCCCGACCGACTTCTACGGCCGGCTGCGCGAGCGGATGAACCTCACCGATGCGCCCGCCGCGATCGCGGACGGGGACGCCGCCCCCCTGTGGCCGCAGACCACACCGCCGCCCCCGGACCTCGCGCATCTGGCCATGCCGCCCAGGCCGAACCCGCCCGGCTGAGAAGGGCGCCCCGGCGCCGACAGGGTGCCGCGCCGCCGTGCGGACCTGGCCGCGCTTCCCGTGGGAGAAGCGGTCAGGACCTGACCGCTTCCCGCGCCACGATGGGCGCATGCCGAAGACCTCCGCGCGACTGCTCTCCCTCCTCTCGCTGCTCCAGGCCCGCCGGGACTGGCCCGGAGCCCTGCTGGCCGAGCGGCTGGAGATCAGCCCGCGCACCGTGCGCCGTGACGTGGACCGGCTGCGGGAGCTGGGCTACCCCGTGGTGGCCACGAAGGGGCCCGACGGCGGCTACCGGCTCGACGCGGGCAAGGACCTGCCCCCGCTGCTGTTCGACGACGAGCAGGCCGTCGCCCTGGCGGTGGCCCTCCGGATCGCCGCCGCCACCACCGGCGCCGGCATCGAGGAGGCCGCGGTGCGGGCCCTGCACACCGTCCGGCAGGTCATGCCGGCCCGGCTGCGCCACCGCGTCGACGCCCTCCCCGTCACCGCCGTGGCGCGCCCCGCCGACCGGCCGGACCCGCAGGTCGACACCGGCGTCCTCGTAGCGCTCGGGGCCGCCGTCCACGCCCACGAGGAGCTGCGCTTCGACCACGTCCCCGGCGCGCCGAACCGGCCGGGAGGGGACGCCGCCGGGGCTACGCGGCGCCGCGTGCAGCCCCACCACCTCGTCACCTGGGACGGCCGCTGGTACCTGGTCGGCTGGGACCTCGACCGTGAGGACTGGCGCGTCTTCCGGGCCGACCGGATCACCCCGCGCACCCCCACCGGACCCCGCTTCGTCCCGCGTGAACCGCCCGGCGGGGTCGCCGCCTTCGTGGCCGGGAGGTTCCGGGGCTCCGAGAGTTCGGGAGGGTGGCCGTGCCGCGGTGAGGTGATCCTGGGCCTGCCCGCCGCCGCCGTGTCCCGCCACCTCCGGGACGGGATCGTCGAGGAACTCGGCCCCGACCGCTGCCGGCTCGTCCTGGGCTCGTGGTCGTGGGCGGCCCTGGCCGCCTCCGTCGGCAGGTTCGACGCCGACTTCGAGGTCGTCGGCCCGCCCGAACTGGCGGACGCCGTCACGCGGTTGAGTCGCCGCTGCGCCGGTGCGGTGAGCGCTGCTCCGCGTCCGCGGTGAGCACGTCTCCACGTCCGCGGTGAGCGGCGGGCCCCGTGGACGAACCGCTCCCGGCGGAAGGGCGGGCGCGTTCCCGGCGGATCACCGCCGGCCACCGCCGAGGGGCACGCACGGCAAAAAGGTCCGGGCCGGCGGTGGTGCTCGCCGGCCCGGACCTCGGACAGGGCTCAGACCAGGTCGAACCGGTCCAGGTTCATCACCTTGTCCCACGCCGCGACGAAGTCCTTCACGAACTTCTCCTTGGCGTCGTCACTCGCGTAGACCTCGGCCAAGGCGCGCAGTTCGGAGTTCGAACCGAACACCAGGTCGGCACGGCTGCCGGCCCACTTCAGCTCACCCGTGGCGGCGTCGCGGCCCTCGAAGGTGCTCTGGTCCTCGGAGGTCGCCTTCCACGTCGTCCCCAGGTCGAGCAGGTTGACGAAGAAGTCGTTCGTCAGCGAGCCCGGGGTGGTGGTGAGGACGCCGAGCTGCGACTGCCCGTGGTTGGCACCGAGGACGCGGAGGCCGCCGACCAGGACCGTCAGCTCGGGGGCGCTCAGGGTCAGCAGGTTGGCGCGGTCGAGGAGCAGGTACTCGGCCGGCAGGCGGTTGCCCTTGCCCAGGTAGTTGCGGAAACCGTCGGCGGTCGGCTCGAGCGCGGCGAACGACTCCACGTCGGTCTGCTCCTGCGACGCGTCCACGCGGCCCGGGGTGAACGGGACCTGGACCTCGAAGCCGGCCTCCTTGGCGGCGCGCTCCACGGCGGCGGCACCGGCGAGCACGATCAGGTCGGCGAGGGAGATCCGCTTGCCGCCCGACTGCGCGGCGTCGAAGGACTCCTTGATGCCCTCCAGGGTGCGCAGCACGGCCGCCAGCTGGTCGGGGTCGTTGACCTCCCAGCCGCTCTGCGGCTGGAGGCGGACGCGTGCGCCGTTGGCACCGCCGCGCTTGTCGCTGCCGCGGAAGGAGGAGGCCGAGGCCCAGGCGGTGGACACGAGCTGGGACACCGTCAGGCCCGAGGCGAGGACCTGCTCCTTGAGGGAGGCGACGTCCTCGGCGTCGACGAGTTCGTGCGTGAGGGCGGGCAGCGGGTCCTGCCACGGCAGCACCTCGTCCGGGACCTCGGGGCCGAGGTAGCGGACGACCGGGCCCATGTCACGGTGCGTCAGCTTGAACCAGGCACGGGCGAAGGCGTCCGCGAACTGGTCGGGGTTCTCCAGGAAGCGGCGCGAGATCTGCTCGTAGGCCGGGTCGAAGCGGAGCGCGAGGTCGGTCGTCAGCATCGTCGGGGCGAGCCGCTTCGACGCGTCGTGGGCGTGCGGGATGGTGCCCGCGCCCGCTCCGTCCTTGGCCACCCACTGGTGCGCGCCGGCCGGGCTCTTCGTCAGCTCCCACTCGTACCCGAAGAGGTTCTCGAAGAAGCCGTTGCCCCACTGCGTGGGCGTGCTGGTCCAGGTGACCTCGAGGCCGCTGGTGATGGTGTCGGCGCCCTTGCCGGTGCCGAAGGTGTTCCTCCAGCCGAGGCCCTGCTCCTCCATGGAGGCGGCCTCCGGGTCGGCGCCGACGTGGTCCGCGGGACCCGCGCCGTGCGTCTTGCCGAAGGTGTGGCCGCCCGCGATCAGGGCGACGGTCTCCTCGTCGTTCATCGCCATCCGGCGGAAGGTCTCGCGGATGTCGCGGGCCGCGGCGAGCGGGTCCGGATTGCCGTTGGGGCCCTCGGGGTTGACGTAGATGAGGCCCATCTGGACCGCGCCGAGGGGGTTCTCCAGCTCGCGGTCGCCGGTGTAGCGCTCGTCGCCGAGCCAGGTGGTCTCGGGGCCCCAGTAAACGTCCTCGTCGGGCTCCCAGACGTCCGCGCGGCCGCCGGCGAAGCCGAAGGTCTCGAAGCCCATCGACTCCAGGGCGACGTTGCCGGTGAGGATCATCAGGTCGGCCCACGAGAGGCTCTGGCCGTACTTCTTCTTGACCGGCCACAGCAGGCGGCGGGCCTTGTCCAGGTTGCCGTTGTCCGGCCAGCTGTTGAGGGGCGCGAAGCGCTGCTGGCCGGCTCCGGCGCCGCCGCGGCCGTCACTGATGCGGTAGGTGCCGGCGCTGTGCCACGCCATCCGGACCATGAAGGGGCCGTAGTGGCCGAAGTCCGCGGGCCACCAGTCCTGGGAGGTCGTCAGGACCTCGGCGATGTCCTGCTTGACCGCCTGCAGGTCAAGGGACTTGAACGCCTCGGCGTAGTCGAAGTCCTCGCCGAGGGGGTTCGCCACCGCGGGGTTCTTGGCGAGGATCTTCAGGTTGAGCCGCTCCGGCCACCACTGACGGTTTCCGCCGCCCTGCGTCGGGTGCGGCGCGCGCCCGTGCGCGACCGGGCAGCCACCGCCGTCCTCTGTTTTCGCGTCTGTGACGATTGCATCATGGTTCTCAGACATGGGAATCCTTCCGGACCAGGCGGATCACGGTGCTCAAAGACTGCGGGCGGTGGAACAGTTGAGGCGCGGGCCCCGGGAGGAGATCCCGGCCCCGATGGCCGGAAGGCGGTCGTCGGCGGTCGCGGCCGGGCGGGGGCCACGAACGCCGCGCGGCTCACCTCGGCACCGAGGCGGTCACCGTCCCCGACGGTCCGGAGCGGTGGGACGCGGACGGCCGCCGGCCGCCGTGCGGTGCCGCGGGGCTTCCCGGCGGTGATCCCGTCACGTCTCAGTCTCCTGCCGTACTGGGTCGTCCTGTCCCTTGGCTATTGCCGGAACCGATCCTACGATGGACAGAGTCCAAGTCAATAAGCATGCCAAATCCACAGGGGATCGAATCCGGACGTCCACGCCGAACGTGAACATCCCACCGAGCCTGAATAGGTGAACCGACATGAGTGACCTGCTGGAGCGACTGCGCGGGCGTGGCTGGCGGATGACGTCCCAGCGGCGCGTCGTCGCGGAGGTCCTCGACGGCGACCACGTCCATCTCACGGCCGACGAGGTGCACGCCCGCGCGGCCGAGCGGCTGCCCGAGATATCCCGGGCCACCGTCTACAACGCCCTGGGGGAGCTGGTGTCCCTCGGCGAGGTCATCGAGGTCTCCACCGACGGCCGCGCCAAGCGCTACGACCCCAACGCCCACCACCCGCACCAGCATCTGGTCTGCTCGGGCTGCGGCACCATCCGCGACGTCCACCCGACCGGCAGCCCGTTGGCGGACCTGCCTGCGGAGGAGCGGTTCGGCTTCACGGTGTCCGAGGCGGAGGTCACCTACCGCGGGCTGTGCCCCTCCTGCGCCTGAGGGCGCGAGGAGAGACAACCGGCGTCTTCCCGTCGGCGGGGGCGGGCTCCGGTCCCGGCCCGCTCAGCCGCCGTCACCGCCCGTGTGCCCGACGGCGAGGGGCTCGAAGGCGACGCGTGTCGTCGAGCCGTCGTCCGCCCAGCGCACCTCGACTCCGTGCCCGTCCGCCGACACCCCGGTGACCGCCCCGGCGAGAGGCACCGGTTCCGGCTCCTCGGTGAGCGTGGCCAGGCTCGCGTACACCGCGGTGCCCTCGGCCTCACCCGTGAGCCGCGGGACCCGGGCCCAGGAGGTGAACGCCGTGCCCTGGGGCGCCCGCGCCTCGTCCGCCTCGCTCCAGCCGTGCAGCGGATGCAGCGCGGAGTGCGGGCTCCCGTCGGGGCCGGTCGCCCAGCCCGTCTGCTCGACGAGCGCCCCGGGCGGGGCGCCCACGACCCGGTGCACCCGCAGTTCGAGCCGGCCGCGTACCACGGTGACGCTCTCCACCCGCAGCCCCGGCACGGTCGGCGGACCGCCCGCGAACACCGGCCGGTGCCAGGACGCCGCCCACCCCCAGCCGTCCCCGCCGCCCGCCCCGAGCGGATGTATCCGGCGCCGCACGCTGCGCGCCCCGCCGACGACCAGCCCCAGGTGGTTGTCCGCGACGTTCCCGGCGGCCGTGGGGCCGGTACGGGTGCTGTAGGCCTGACGGCCGTAGAGCGGGTCGTCCTCGGCCGCCGACTCACCCTCGTGCGGGCGGACGTGGTCGCTGCCGTGGTTGTGCAGCCGGACGATGCCGTCGGAGCCCGTGCTCTGCACCAGGAACCCCGGCGCCGGCAGTGCCAGGACCCGGTCGGGTCCCTCGCTGGGCGCCGGCTCCTCACGGGCCGTCCACAGCGGGTGCCCGTCGGGCGCGAGCAGACCGACGAAGGCCTTCGACGCCCAGTACGGCGAGGCCGGACCCGAGTAGCGCTGCAGGGTCGCCGCGTGCGGGCCGTGCCAGCCGAGGCCGAGCAGGCCGTTCCCGTCGACGGCGCCCCGGTCCAGGAAGTGGCGCAGCGCGCCGCTCATCAGCCTGCGCGAGGTGCCCGGGGACAGCGGCGTGTCGCCGGTGACGGCGCCGAGCGCCACCGCCGAGGCGGCGGCGAACCGGTAGGTGAGCGACCGGCCGAAATGCACCGGCGCCCCGTCGGCCCCGAACATCAGGGAGTAGCTCTCCAGATGCTCACGCAGCCGGGCACCGTACGGGGCCGTCCCCTCCGTGCCGGCGAGATGCGCGTCGAGCACCGGATACAGGTGCAGGGCCCACCCGTTGTAGTGGTCGAAGGCGCGCCCGTCGCCGTCCGCGTACCAGCCCTGGCCCCGGTACCAGCCCTCCAGCAGCCCGAGCGCCCGCTCCCTCGCGCGGGCCGTCCGCGCGTCGCCGCGGCCGACCGACTCCAGGAACCCGGCGACGGTGTACGGGAAGAGGTACCAGTTGTTCGGTGCCGGTACGTGCTCCAGGGCGCCGCTCAGCCATCGCGCCGCCCGGTCCCGCACGTCGCCGTCGAGGCGGTCCCACAGCCACGGGCGGGTCAGGCGCAGGCCGAGCGCCACCGACGCGGACTCCACCATCGGCTGGCCCTGCACATGGTGGTCCAGGATCAGCGGCCAGGACTCGGCGTCGTCGCGGCCGGGCGTGCGGGTGCCGGCGGCCAGCCCGTCGGCGTAGCGGTCGAGCCAGCCGTGCGGGTCCTTGCCGTCGGCGCCCGCGGTCCGGAAGGCGGCGGCGAGGAACGTACGGGCGTACCCCTCCAGCCCGTCGGAGCGGACGCCTGAGACCGACGGGGGTCCCGGCAGGTCGAGCAGGGCTCCGTGCGGCGTCGCCCAGCGCCAGGCGGCGCGCAGCAGGAGGTCGGCGGCCGTCTCCCAGTGGGCGCGGGTGTAGCCGGTGAAGGGGCTCGATTCGCGGTCGTCGGCGGGAAGTCCGGGCATGGTCATGCGAGGTAGGCCAGCCTTTCGTGTCGTACGGGATGGGCGAAGCCGTCGCCCGCGGCCCAGCGCGCGACCTCGCCGACGGCGAGCTCGGCCAGGCGCGCCCACTCGTTGCCCTGGGAGCCCGCGAGGTGAGGGGTGATCAGGGCGCCGTCGCAGTCCCACAAGGGGTGGTCGGGCGGCAGCACTTCGGGGTCGGTGACGTCCAGGACCGCCCGGATCCGGCCCGCGGTGACGGCCTCGGTGAGCGCCTCCTGGTCGACCACCGCGCCGCGGGCGGTGTTGACGAGTACGGCGTCCTGCCGCATCGCCGCGATGAGTTGACGGCCGACGAGTCCGCGGGTCGCGGGCAGCAGCGGGGTGTGGACGCTGACGACGTCGCTCCGGGCGAACAGCTCGTCGAGTTCCACGGCCCGCACACCCAGCGCGGCGGCCTCCTCGGCTGTGACGTACGGGTCGTGCAGCAGGACCCGCAGATCGTAGGGACGCAGCAGCTCGATCACCCGCCGTCCGACCAGGGAGGCGGACAGGATTCCCACCGTGCGGCGGAAGTTGCCGACGTCGCGCGGGGTGCCGAGCCAGTCGTCGCGGCGACGCGCCACGCGGTGGTCGCGGGCGCGTTCGAGGACGCGCTTGCCACTGAGCAGGATCATGGCGACCGTGTACTCGGCCACGGGCAGGGCGTTGGCCGCGGCGGCGGAGGACACGTCGAGGCCCCTGTCCCAGCACGCCGTGGTGACGTGGTGGCGCACCGACCCGGCGGAGTGGACCACGGCCCGCAGCCGGGGGGCGGCCTCCAGCACGGACGCGTCCAGCACGGGACAGCCCCAGCCGGTGACGAGCACCTCCACGTCGCGCAGGACGGCGCGGGCCCGTTCGGTGCCGAGGTCGTGTAGGGCGGGCGGCGGCACGAGGTCGCAGACCCGGCCCAGCGCCTCCACGGCGTCCGGGGTGAACACGGCCGCCGCGGCGTCCGGCCCCATGGCGAGAGCGGTGCGCGGGAGGGTGCGGCCGCCTGACGAGGTGTGCATGGTGCTCCTGGTGTACGTGCGGGTCCTGCCGGGGTGCGTGGGCCAACGCCGGTTCGGTGCGCGAACGCGCGTGCCGCACCGGCCCGTCGGGCTATTTCACCGCGCCGGCCGTGAGCCCCGAGCGCCAGAACCGCTGGAGCAGCACGAAGGCGGCGATCAGCGGCAGGACGGCCAGCAGGGAGCCCATGATCACGACGGGGTAGTACTCGGGCGAGACGGACGCCGAGCTGTTCCAGGTGTAGAGGCCGAGGCTCACCGGATAGAGGTCCTGGTCGGACAGCATCACCATCGGCAGGAAGAAGTTGTTCCATATCGCCGTGAGCTGGAAGAGGAAGACGGTGACCAGGCCGGGGCCGAGCATACGCAGCGACACCCGTACGTAGGCGGTGAGTTCGCCCGCGCCGTCCACGCGGGCCGCCTCCAGGACCTCGTCCGGGACGTAGCCCTGGCTGAAGATCCGCCCCAGATACACTCCGAAGGGGTTGAACAGCGCGGGGACGAACACGGCCCAGAAGCTGTTGACCAGTCCGGCACCGGACGCCATCAGGTACAGCGGCAGAGCGAGCACGGTCTGCGGCACCATCACGGCGGCGAGGACCAGGCCGAACAGCTTCTCCTTGTGCCGGAAGCGGTACTTGTCGAACGCGTAGCCGCAGGCGACGCTCACCAGCGCGCTGACCGCGGCGCCCAGCACCGCGTACAGCAGGCTGTTGGCGTACCAGCGGCCGTACAGGCCGCCGTCCATGGCGAAGAGGTCGCGCAGGTTCCGCGCGAAGGAGAAGCCGCCCGGTGACAGCACGTCGCTGCCGAACAGCGCGTCCCGGTTCTTCGACGCGGCCAGCACCAGCCACAGCACCGGCAGCAGGGTGTACAACACCCCCATGCCGACGACGGTGTTGACGGCGGCGCGGCCCAGCAGCCGGGGGCGCAGCGCGGTGGGGGAGCCGGTGCTCATCGGGCGGCCTCCTGTCGGGCACCCGCGCGGTTCGTCCAGCGGGTCACGCCGTACGAGAGGGCGATGGTGAGGATGAGCAGAATCACCGAAGCGGCCGCGGCGAGGCCGTAGTTGTTGCGGGTGAACGCCGCGTCGTAGATGTACATGCTGGGCGAGAAGCGGGAGTTGATCATCGGTGTGGACTGGCTGAGCAGCATCGGCTCGGTGAACAGCTGCAGCGCCCAGATGAGGGTGAACATGGCGACCATGACGACGGAGGAGCGCACCAGCGGCGCCTTGACGCCCAGCGCCGTACGGACCGGTCCCGCGCCGTCGACGACCGCGGCCTCCAGCACCTCGCGGGGGACGGCCTGCAACGCCGCGTAGAAGATCACCATGTTGTAGCCGAGATTGCTCCACAGGGCGATGTTCACGATGGCCGGCAGCACGGTGTGCACCCCGAGGAAGTCGACGGTGATGTCGGCCCGGCCCAGCAGTTCGACGACCGGGCTGATCCCCGGCGTGTACAGGTACAGCCAGATCAGGGCGGCGATGATGCCGGGCACCGCGTGCGGCAGGAACAGGCCGAGCTGTGCCCAGGACCGCAGGCGCACGACCCCGGAGTCGAGCAGCAGCGCGAGGGCGAGGGCGCCGGCCACCATGAGCGGGATGTAGACGAGGCAGTACAGCACCACGATCCCGAGGCCGCCGAGGAACGTGGGGTCGGAGAGCACGGCGGCGTAGCTGCGCAGACCGACGAAGACCCGGCGCTCGGGGCCGAATCCGAGCCCTGGCTGGTCGTCGCTGAAGAAGCTCAGCCACACGGCGGTCGCCACCGGAACCAGGAACACCGTGGTGAGGAGGAGGAAGAAGGGCGCCATCAGGACGCCGCAGGCGAAGCGTTCACGACGGCGTGCCGAGGCCCGCCCGGCGGAGCCGGCCGTGGCGCCGGCCGGGCGGGCCGTCGCGCGGACCGGGGGTGCGGTGGTGGTCAAGGTGGTCACCTGCCTTGATCGGTGAGGTGGGGTCCGCGTCGGTCAGTCGCTGTGCTCGGTGGTCGCCAGTCCCAGCGCCTTCAGGTCCGGCATCGTCCCCTCCTGCGCGGCCCTGACCGCGTCCACCAGGGACATCCGGCCGGCGCCCGCGCGGGCGAAGCCGTCCTGCATGACGCGGTTGGTCGCGGTCATCCGCGGGCCCCAGGTCCAGCCGTCGCGTATGACCGCGGCCTCCCGCTCGAAGAGGCGGTAGATGTCCTGGCCGCCGTAGTAGGAGCGGTCGAACGCCTCGCGGCCGACCTTCACCAGGGCGGGCGCGGCCGGGTACTGGCTGCTGGTGCCGCTGGACAGACGGGCGCGCAGCGCGTCGGGGTGCGAGACCTGCCACTCGATGAACTCCATCGCGGCCTCGGGGTGCGCGCTGTCCCTGGTGACCGCGAAGGTCGAGCCGCCGTGCGTGCCGACCGCGGGCCGGGCGGTGTCCCACCGGGGCATCGGCGCGATGGACCACTGTCCCTTCTGGCCGGGGCGGGCGTTCATCTGTGCCCCCGCGTCCCAGGCGCCGCTGAGCCGTACCAGGACCAGCCCGCCGCCGATCTGGGCGTCGCCGCGCCGGCTCTCCACCTCGTTGACGTGGAGGAGGTCGTCGTCGACGAGACGCTGCCAGTAGGCGGCGACCTCCCGGGTGCGGGCGTCCGTCAGCGAGACGTTCCAAGCGCCGTCGCGGGTGTCGAACCACTGCGCGCCCGCCTGCCACGCGTAGGCGGCGAACTGGGAGGCCCCGTCGGTGGGGAACAGCGCCAGTCGCCTGGTGCGGGACCTGCGCCGCACAGTGCGGGCGAGTGCCTCGAACTCGTCCCAGGTGCGCGGGACTTCGAGGCCGTAGTGCTCGAACAGGTCCCGGCGGTAGTGCATCACCATCGGCTCCACGTCGAGCGGGACCGTGAAGACCCGGTTCTCGAAGGTGGTCAGGCCCCACGCCTGCGGGAGGAGCCCTGCGCGCAGGCGGTCGCTCAGCAGCGGGGTGAGATCGCGGGCGACGCCGTCGATGGCGAACCCGGGCACCTGCGGGTACTCGATGGTCGCCACGTCCGGGGCGTTGCCCGCCCGTGCCGCGTTGCTGAGCTTGGCGTATCCGCCCTGTCCGCCCGAGGGGATCTGCTGGAAGTCGACCTGGACGCGGTCGTGCGTGCGGTTGAAGGCGTCGACCACCTCCTGACTGCCCCGCAGCGCGGACCAGAAGGTGATGCGCGTCGCCCCGCCCCGGCTCCGCGACCCCCGGCTCTCCCCGGAGGAACAGCCGGCCGCCGCGCCGGTGAGGGGGACGGCGGCGATCGAGGTGAGCAGGGACCGGCGGCTCGGTCGGCCAGGCATGGACGCCTCCTGCGGCTCAGATGCGAGACACGGGCATCCTGATCGACTGAGTGAGTGGGGGTCAAGAGACCGATCAGAAGAAACGAAGCAGTCAAACGATCGGCGCAGTGCGGGTGGATCCCCGGACCTTCAGCTCGGGCAGCAGCTCCACCCGGCGCGGCCGGCCGGGCGCCGACGCCCGCGTGCCGTCGAGCCGCTCCAGCAGCAGAGCGGCCGCCACCCGGCCCACCTCGGACTTCGGCGGCGAGACCGCGGTCAGCGGGGTGCTGCCCAGCGCCGCGACCACGTCGTCGTAGGCCACCACCGAGCAGTCCTCGGGGACGCGCACCCCGCTGTCGGCGAGCTGCTGCACCAGCATCAGCGCGTCCACGTCCCCGTGCAGCACGGCGGCCGTGGCGCCCCGCTCCCGCATCAGCGCGGCCAGCGACTCGGGGGCCGTCTCGCCGGAGTCCGCTCCCGCGTCCTTCGCGCTCAGCACGACCACGGAGTCCTCGACACCGGGCCGGTCGGCGACGATGCCGGCGAAGGCGGCCCGCAGCGCGCGTGCCGTGGGGCTGTCGTCGCGGGCGGCCAGCACGATGCGCCGGTGTCCGAGACCGGTCAGGTGCTCGACCGCCAGCCACATCCCGAACCAGTGGTCGGAGCAGACCGAGTCGACGGCGTGCAGCGGTCCGCCGGGGCGGGGCCGGCGCTCCATCAGCACCGTCGGCACCCGGATGCGGGAGAGCCAGTCGGCGTCGGCGGCCTCCGACGCGGCGGTGCGCCAGCGGGGGGCGATCAGCAGTCCCCGGGCGCCGTCCGCGAGGGCCCGTTCCACGATGGGGCGTTCCGCGCCGGGCGCCTGGGGGGCGATGTGCAGGGCGACGCGTATCCCGGCCTCCGCCAGGACCGCACGCGCGCCGTCCATGGCCTCGTACAGGTAGGTGTGCCGCTCCGGCACCACGAGCGCCACCGGCCCGCCCGGCCGGTCCGGCGGGGCGGGCGGGGGAGTGCTCGGCTCCAGCGCGTCGGTGACCGGACGGGCGACGCCGTGACCGCGGCGCAGCCGGCCCGCGCGGGCCAGCTCCTCGACGTCGCGCCGGGCGGTGACGACGGAGACCTCCAGTTCGGAGGCGAGGTCGGTCACCTTGACGGCGCCTCGGGACTCCACGACCGCGAGAATCCGCTGCCGCCTGACCTCGCCCGGTTCCCGCATGCCCGTGATCCCCTCGCGGCCCGATCGCTCGTGTTCGTTTGAGCGTTTCGAGGGCGAGCATATCGGGCCGGGCGTGTCGTGGGTCCGGTGGGGATCACCCGGTCGGAGCACCGGCCGCGGTCCCGGACGGGGGCCGCGGCCGGTGGCCGGCTCAGCTGAAGGGGTCGAGGGTGAGGTACGCCTGCTGCGGGTTGCCGTCGTGCACCAGCGACTCGTGGTTGCCGACGTCGTCGAACGCGAACGCGTACGCCTTGCCGTCGGCCATCTGCGCGTGGATCTTCCGGGCGTAGTGGTTGGTCACCGTGTCCTGGTAGAAGCTCGCCGAGCCGGTGTCGGGCTGGTTGGGGTTGACCAGCAGCGTGGAGCGGTTGAAGCCCGCGCACAGGGTGCGGGAGATGGGACCGCGCACCAGGTCGTTCGGGGCGTCCAGGAGTTTGTAGCAGCCGAAGATGCTGTCGGAGTCGGGCTTCTGGAAGCTGGTGACGATCGCGCCCGCCGCGTTGGTGAAGTTCATGACGTTCCCGGAGACGCGGCCGTAGTACTTGGTGTTCGGCTGGTCCGCGAACGGGGTCACCGTCAGAGTCGACGAACTGTACTTCTGCCAGACGCGGTTGACGTAGTCGTCCATCACATTGCCCGGCAGCGCCCCGCTCTCGATGCCGTGTCCGGGGGCGAGGGCCCGCAGGACGGTGCCGTCGGGCGCGGTCTGGATCAGGTTGGCCCAGCCGCCGGGCTGTCCCCGCAGGGCGTTGAAGAACCCGGTGTAGCCGCCCGGCTTGAGGTGGCCGGTGTTCTTCGTGGTGCCGTCGGCGAGCTGGACGCCGACGGCGTAAGGGGCGGAGAACATGTCGACCTGCGTGCTGTTGAGCCACAGTCCGCTGTCGTTGAGCGTGTACTCGGACCAGTTGAAGAGGGTGTTGCGGTTGGGGTCGCTCGGGTTCTGCACGGCCGGCTGCACGAGACCGCCGGTCGTCAGCCGGAAGTCGAGCTTCTTGCCGTAGGAGAAGTAGATCCGGCCGGAGAACTTCGGGATGCGGATCGTCTTGGACTGCCCGTTGGCCGGTCCCACGATCGACGCGTCGGGCGCGGGCGTCGGCGGGTTGCCGCCGGTCGGCCAGGCGTGGAACGTGCCGTTCTCGTCGGCCCAGCCCTGCTGACCCGTCGAGAGGAGCGTCCCGAGGTCGTAGATGTAGACGGGGCCGCTGCGACCGGAGTTGTTGGTGAACTTGAGCGGGATGGTCGCCGGGACCGCCGCCTCGGCGCGGGTCGGGGCTCCGAACGTCAGCAGTGCCGCGGCCAGGGTGGCAACGGCCGCCGTCAGTGATCGCCACTTGAGTTTTCTGGGCACGCGCGGCCTCCTCGCGAGGTGGACTCCAAGCGGACGGGAGACGTCCGGATTGTTTGAGAGCGCTCTCAAAGTCGCGCAGGGTGGCGTACATGTCAACTACTTGCGCAGGGGTCGGTGCGCAACCGCCTTTGCCGCAAGGGGTATTGACCCGGTCGCGAGGCACTGGTTGAGTGGCTCATCCACTGACCAAGTGGCTCAGCCACTCAGCCACCTCACGTGGCCTTCGGCCCGACCGCACTCCCCGCACCGCTCGGTCCGAGCGGCCCGCGCCGCCCGAGAAGGAGACCTCCGTGGAGGCACTGCCCCGCGAGACGATCGTGGACGTTTTGGAACACCGGCTGCGCGAGGACATCCTCGACGGCCGCCATCCGACCGGCGGTTACCTGCCCCCGGAGCGGCAGCTGGCCGACGGCTACGGCGTCACCCGCACCACCCTCAAGCACGCGTTCGGCCGGCTCGTCCAGGCGGGCCTGCTGGAGACCAGGCACGGGGTCGGGACCAAGGTGCGCGACTACGTACGCCTGGGCGGCGCCGATCTGCTGCCCATGCTCGTGCGCCATGACGCCCGCTGGGTGCACGAGGTGTTCGAAGTGCGGCGCAGCATCGGCGCGTTGATCGCCGAACGGGCCGCGAGGAAGGCGACCCGATCCCAACGCGAGGAACTGCGCGCCCACTTGGCCGCCGTACGGGAGGCGGCGGGCGGCGACGCCGTGCAGCTGGCGGACGTCGAGGTGCACCGAGCGCTCGCGCGCGCCACCGGCAACCGGGTCTACGCCCTGCTCACCAACACGCTGTTCAACGCCTACCTGCCCGTCCGCGCCGCCCTCGCGGAACCCTTCGCCGACCCCGAGGCGGCCCACGACCGGCTGGCGCCCGTGGTGGCGGCCGTGCTCGCGGGCGACGGCCCGCGGGCGCACGCGGCCGCCGACGCCTACCTGGAGGCCACCGAGCGGATCATGCTGGAGGGACTCGCGTGAGGGGCACCGAGTTCACGGAGACGCTGCTCGGCACCGTCCGCCTCGACGACGGGAGCCGCGAGCGCCGCGTCCGCCTCGACCTGCGGGCCCGCGCCGACACGGTGACGGCTCCGCACCGGACGACCACGGCCCGCCTGACCGGGCGGGTCCGCGTCGTCGGCCTCGCGGACGACGGCCGAGCCGAAGGCGAGCTGGAGGTGTCGCCTCTCGCACGGCGGCGCATCCGCTACCGGCTGTCGTTCACGGCGGGCGGACGGCGGCTCGACCTCGACGGCTGGAAGTCGGTGACCCCGCGCCGCCCGGTGCGGTCGATGACCGTCCTGCCGTTCACGCTGTACGAGGACGGGGCGCGCGTGGGCGAGGGCGTCCTGCGCTTCCCGCTCACCACCGGACTGCTGCCCTTCCTCCTCAGTTTCCGCTTCCCGCGCGTCCCCGGCCAGGACACCGCTCAGGACCGGGCGGCCGGGGAGGCGGGCGCCGGGCACATGGCGGCCCGCTGGGACGGAACTCCCGGCCGTACCGAGGTCTGGTACACCACGCTCACCGACCCGGCGAGCGGCACCGGCCTCTGGCTGCACCACGAACTCACCGCGCCCGCCGACGGATCGGAGCCGGTGGCCCACGGCTGGGTCGCCGCCTACCCCCGGAACGGGCCGGTCGAGCACGCCCGTTTCGGGCCCGTCCCGTGGACCGCGCCGACCGACGGCTTCACGGGCGCCGGCGTCACGGCCCGCCAGGGACGACTCGACGGACAGGCCGGCGCGTTCTCCTGGCGGCTCACCGAACACCCCGACGGTCCACCCCTGTTCACCTTCCCGCGCTGGTCCTGGCGCCGCCCGCTGCTGCCCGCCGCCCAGATGCTCCCGGCCGCGCGGGCCACCTACCGGGGGGAGTTCACCCATGGCGGCACGACCCTGACCCTGGACTCGGCACCCGGCGCCTCCGCGCGGATCTACGGGCACGGCAACGCCCGGCGGTGGGCCTGGCTCCACGCGGACCTCGGCGGCGGCGACGTCCTGGAGATCGTCGCCGCCGTGTCCACCCGTCCCGGGCTGCGCGGGCTGCCGCCGCTCGTCTTCCTCCGGCTCAGGCACCGGGGCCGGACGTGGCCGAGGCGGGCGGAGCGCACGGCGGTGGGCTGGCTCGGCGCCGGACGCTTCCGGGCCCGGATCGGCCTGCCCGAGTGGAGCGTCACGGGACGTACGGCACTGCGCCGCGTCCGCGTCGACGTCGTCCAGCCGGCCGCCCGCACCCTGGACCTGGAGTACCGCGATCCGGACGGCGCTCGCGCCCGCTGCCGCAACAGCGAGTCGGCCGACGCCCACGTGGTGCTGGAACGGTGGTGGGGCCGCTGGCGCACCGAGGCGCGGTGGTCCCTGGACGGCACCGCGCACGCCGAGGTGGGGGAGCGATGACCGCCGAAGGACTCGTCGCCGCCCTGCTCGCCGACACCGGCCGGGACGACTGGGCGGGACGGGTGCCGCACCGGCTCGGCACCGTGCTCGCCTCGCTGCCCCGCCCCGCCCGGACCGGCGTCCGCACCGCCGTCGCCGCGGTGGAGACCTACGCGGTGCTCCGCACCGGCAGGCGCCTCGCCTCGCTCGGCGCCGACGAGCGGGAAGCCGTGCTGGCCTCGCTGGCCGCCCGGCCCGCGCTCGTCCCGCTCCTCGACGTCCTCAAGATGCCCGTGCTGCTCGCCGCCGGCACCGAACGGACGGCGGCGACACGGGAGGCGGCCCCGCACCTCCGAGCGGGCGCGCCGGCGGACCCGCCCCTCGACTGCACGCCCGCCGAGGAATGGCCCGCGCGCACCACCGCGGACGCGGTCGTCGTCGGGTCCGGCGCCGGCGGTGCCATGGCCGCCCGCACCCTCGCCCGCGCCGGACTGCGCGTCGTCGTCCTGGAGGAGGGCGCCCACCACTCGACGGCGTCGTTCGGACGCCGGGCGCCGCTCGACCGGTTCGCCGACCTCTACCGGGACGGCGGAGCCACCCTCGCGCTCGGCGACCCGCCGCTGCTGCTGCCGGTCGGCCGCGCCGTGGGCGGCACCACGGTGGTCAACTCCGGCACCTGCTACCGGACTCCGGACCACGTCCTGGAGCGCTGGAGCAGCCGTTACGGATTCGAGGCGGCCGAACGCTTCGGACCGCTGCTCGACGAGGTGGAGCGCACCCTGCGCGTCGCCGCCCAGCCCGTCGACGTGCTCGGCAACAACGGTCTGCTCGCGCTCGCCGGTGCCGCGAAGCTCGGCTGGCGGGCAGGACCCCTGCGCCGCAACGCCCCCGGGTGCAAGGGCTCCTGCCAGTGCGTCGTCGGCTGCCCCACCGGCGCCAAGCAGAGCGTGCAACTGTCCGTGCTGCCCGACGCCTGCGCGGCCGGAGCCCGCATCGTCACCGGCGCCCGGGCGCACCGCGTCCTGGTGCACCGCGACGGTCCCGGCACGCCACGAGCGGCCGGGGTGCGGGCCGGGCGCCGCGACGGCAGCGAGCTGGAGATCCTCGCCCCCCTCGTCGTGACGGCGGCCGGAGCGCTGCACACCCCCGGCCTGCTGCGCCGCTCCGGGCTCGGCGGGCATCCCCGGCTCGGCCGCAACCTCAGCGTCCATCCGGCCACCAGCGTGGCCGGACGCTTCGCCGAACCGGTCACCGCCTGGCGCGGCGTGCTGCAGAGCGCCGGAGTCGAGGAACTGCACGACCAGGGCATCCTCATCGAGGCGACCGCGAGCCCGCCGGGCATGGGCAGCTTCGTCCTGCCGGGCCTCGGCCGCGAACTGCGGCGCGAACTGGAGGACACGGCCCGGCTCGCCACGCTCGGCGCCATGATCGCCGACCGGCCCTCCGGCCGCGTCCAGGGGCGCGGGCGCACCCTCGTCCGCTACGACCTGGACCGCCGGGACGGCGAACGGCTGATGACGGCCGTGCGCGCCATGGGGCGACTGCTCTTCGCCGCCGGTGCCGAGGAGGTGCTCACCGGTCTGCCGCTCGCGCCCCGCGCCCGCTCGCTCGGCGAACTCGACGAGCTGCTCGCCGGTGCGGGACCGCGGAACCTGCACCTGTCCGCCTTCCACCCGACCGGCACCGTCGCGGCGGGCGCCGACCCGCGGCGCGCCCCGGCCGACCCCGAGGGCCGGCTGCGCGGGGTGCGCGGAGTCCTGGTGGCGGACGCCTCCGTGCTCCCCGGATGCCCGGAGGTCAACCCGCAGCTGAGCATCATGGCGGCCGCGCTGGCCGTCACCGGCGGCCAGGTCGCACGAGAGGGCGGGGCGGAAACCCGGCACCCGGGCACCTGAGCCGGCGTCCACCCCAATGGCCCGGCGCCGTTCGCGGCCCGCGCGGTCCGCGCCGAGCATGAGGCGTACGCGTAGGACGGGCGCCGGACCGGCGGGAAGAGGACGAACGGCCATGAGCACACGCATCCCCGATGGTGGAGACCGAGCGAGCCGGACCCACGGGACGGCGGCCCCCGACCGCTCCGGACGCGGGGGCGGACGTCCGGGCCGTACCCGTCAGGTCCTCGCGCTGGCGACGGTGCTCGTCGGCGGCGCCGCACTCGTCTCGTGCAGCACGGACAGCGGGGACGAGGGCGGCGGGGCCTCCTTCAGCGCGCGGCCCACCCGGCCGGACAAGTCCTCGTTCACGGGGACCCCGCCGTCCGCGCTGGCCTCCTCGGCGGCCTCCGCCATCGACTCCGCCCGGGCGTCCGCGTCGGCGGCGGCCTCCTCCGCCTCCGCTGCCGCCTCCTCGTTCGGGGCGTCGGTCGCCGCCGACACGGCCCGTGGCTCCGCCGCGGCGGAGGCCGAGCTCAAGAAGGTCGACGGCCGCGGCAACGCCCTGTCCGAGGTCGCGATGACGGGCATGCCGAGGGCCCAGACCGGCGGGCTGCTCGCCGTGCTGGTCACCATCACCAACAAGACCGACCAGAAGGCGTCGTACGCCGTGCAGGTCGAGTTCAGGAATTCCGACGACAAGGTCGTGGAGACCCGGTTCGTCGGAGCGGAGGACCTCGCCCCGGGCAAGCGGGCCCAGCCGATCGCCTTCAGCCGGCAGCCCGCCGAGCCGAAACTCACCCCGTACCTGGCCAAGGCCCAGCGCTACTGACCCCGACGGCCGCCGCCCCGCCGGACGGCGCTCACGTCCCGGGGGCCTCTTCCGGCTCCCGCACCAGATGCACCGCCGTGCTGGACCAGTCACCCGGCGGCAGGTCAGGACGCAGGCCGTACCCGGTGAGCACGGCGGCGTGGTGGACGGTGCCCGTACGGGTGTCGCGGTAGCGGGCCGACGGTGTCAGGCCGCGCAGCCGGACCGGCAGTTCCGGGGTGCCGTGCCGGGCCGTGCGCCGCCAGCCGAGCAGCAGCACCTCCGAGCCGTCCCCGGCGGTGTACTGCACCACCGAGGGGAGGTCCGGTGAGGGCGCCGAGAGGCGGTCCAGCCTGCCGTGCTGCACGAGATGCCGCACCCTCTTGTACTCGGCCACCAGGTCGGCCGCCTCGCGCAGTTCCTCCTCGGACCAGCGGGTGAGGTCGCCGCCGATCCCCAGCGCCCCGGCCATCGCCACGTGGAAGCGGAAACGCAGGGGCACCGTGCGGCCCGTGAGCTGGTTCGGCACGTCGGTCACCCAGGCGCCCATGGTGCGCGCCGGGTAGACCTGCCCGTAGCCGTGCTGGATCCACATCCGGTCGGCGGCGTCGGTGTTGTCGGACGCCCACGCCTGGTCCGTACGCGCGAGGATGCCCAGGTCGACGCGGCCGCCGCCGCCGCTGCACGACTCGATCCGCAGGCCCGGGTGGTCGGCCCGCAGGCGGTCGATGACGTCGTAGAGGTTGCGCACGTACTCGTGCCACAGGCGGTCGGAGCCGTCCTGCCGCCCGGGCCAGCCGGCCTCGCTGAAGGCCCGGTTCATGTCCCACTTGAGGAAGTCGATGCCGTGGTCGCCGACCAGGCGGGTCAGCCAGTCGTGGGCCCAGTCCGCGACGTCGCGGCGCGCGAAGTTGAGCACGAGCTGGTTGCGCAGCTCGGAGCGCGCGCGCTCGGGGAAGTGCAGGACCCAGTCCGGGTGGCGGCGGTACAGGTCGCTGTCCGGGTTGACCATCTCGGGTTCCACCCAGAGGCCGAACTTCATGCCGAGCCCGTGCACCGCTCGGACCAGCGGGGTGAGCCCGTCGGGGAAGCGGTCGGGTGAGGGCGTCCAGTCGCCGAGTCCGGCACGGTCGCTGCGGCGGGCCCCGAACCAGCCGTCGTCGACGACGTACAGCTCGACGCCGAGCGCCGCCGCCCTTTCGGCGAGGGCCAGTTGGCCGGCTTCGTCGACGTCGAAGCCCGTCGCCTCCCACGAGTTGTAGAGGACCGGAGCGAGCTCGTCGGGGTGCGGCAGGACATGGGCGAGGATGTACGCGTGCCAGGCCCGGCCGGCCGCGCCGAAGCCGCCGTCGGTGCAGACCGCCGCGAACACGGGAGCGGTGAACTCCTCGCCGGGGGCCAGCGGCACGCTGACGCCGTCGTGGGCGACACCGCCGGTGAACGCGGCCCGCCCGTCCGGGGTGCGCTGGGCGGTGATGCGCCAGCTCCCGCTCCAGGCGAGGGCCGCGCTCCACACCCGCCCGTGCTCCTCGGTCGCCTCGCCCGCGTCGAGCATCACCCACGGGTTCGCGTGGTGGCTGGTGATGCCGCGGCGGCTGGTCAGCACCGTCTCGCCGTAGGGGAGCGGGTCGCGGCGCACCTGGCTCTCGGCGGACCACTGGCCGGTGACGTGACTGAGGCGGTAGTCCGCGAGCGCGGGCAGGGTCCACGCGGCGGAGTCGGCGCGCAGCAGCGTGACGGGTTCCGTGCCGTCGTTGCGCACGACGGTCCAGCGTTCGATGACGTCCGTGTCCTGGTGCACGCGGTAGTGCAGGTCGACGTGCAGTGGGTGGCTGCGGTCGCGGAACGACAGCACCAGTTCGGCGTCGTCGTGGCGGTGGCCGGTCGGCAGCCACTCGAAGGCGCGGGATCCGTCGGCGAAGCGGACCTGGAGCGAGGGCGGCCCGTACCGGGTGCCGCCGTCGACGGGGAGTTCCTCGCCGACGCCGGGTGTCCCCTCGAAGCTGTTGCCCGCCGGGTCGCGGGGCGCCACGAGGTCCCCCGCCTCCGCGAGGGTCAGGCGCGGGCCCCAGGCGAGATGGCAGGGCGCCCCGGCCTCGTCGACTCTCAGCGCGTACGACGTCCGCGGCGTGGACAGCAGCCAGACCCCGGTGTCCGGGGCGAAGGAGATCATCGACAGGGTTCCTCACGTTCCGTGGCGCGACGAGACACGCGAAAGCCAACCGCGACCTTCGATCATGTGTCAACACCCTGCCGCGAGTTTCCATTTGTAGGTCACAGGCGCCGCAGAGGCGGCACTCACGATAATCCTGTTTCTTTCATTGACAGCAGAAAATAAGGGCCCTAGGTTCCGGCCATGCGCTCGACCACTCGGACCGAGGCGTTCCCGGCCCACACGCCGGCCGCCTCACAGATCTTCACCACCGTGCTGTCCCACGGTCCGCTCACCCGTTCCGACATCGCCGCCCGGACCCGCCTGTCGGCCGCCGCGGTCACCAAGGCGGTCCGGCCCCTGATCGAGGCCGGGTACCTCCGCGAGGACGTCGGCGAGGACGCACGGCAGGTGTCGCTCGGCCGCCCCGCCAACCCGGTACGGGTCGACGGGGGGAGGGCGCTGTTCATCGGCGTCAAGATGACCGGCGACGAACTCATCGCCGTGCTCACGGACCTGTGCTGCCGGATCAGGGTCGCCCGGCACGTGCCGCTCACCTCGCACGACCCGCAGGCCGTACTCGCCTCGACCGCGGCGCTGGTACAGGAGCTGCTGACCGAGGCGGACGGCTTCGGGGTCCGGGTGCAGGGGCTCGGCATCGCGGTGTCCGGAGACGTGGACCGCGCCGACGGGGTGGTGCGCTACTCGCCGTTCCTGGAGTGGCGCGACGTCCCGCTCGCCGAACTGGCGGGCATGGCGACCGGGTTGCCGGTCACCGTCGACAACGACGTCCGGGCCCTGACCGTCGCCGAGCAGTGGTTCGGCGCCGGGGTGGGCCTGTCGGACTTCGCCCTGGTGACCGTCGGCGCGGGCATCGGCTGCGGTCTCGTGGTGCACGGCCGGGTCGTCTCGGGAGCCCACGGGGTCGCCGGGGAGATCGGGCACGTCGCCATCGACCCGGCCGGCCCGCTCTGCCACTGCGGCAACCGCGGCTGTGTCGAGGCCATCGCCTCGGACTCCGCGATCGTCGTCGGGGTCAGGGAGGCGACCGGCGTGCACGTGGCCGACGCCGCCGAGGCCCTGGACCTCGCCCACGCCGGCGACCCGGGAGCCCGGGAGGTGTACGCCCGGGCCGGCGAGGCCATCGGCCGGGGCATCGCCACGGTCGCCAACCTGCTGGGCCCCGAACGCGTGATCATCTCCGGCGAGGGCCTGGCCGCCTACGACCTCTTCGCCGAGCAGATCCGCGACGCCTTCGCCGGCGCCGCCTTCGGCTCGGCCGCGCGGTGCGACGTACAGACGCGGCCCCTGCCCTTCGAGGAGTGGGCGCGCGGCGCCGCCGCCACCGCGATCCAGTCCTTCACCACCTCGCACACGAACTGAACAGACCCATGGCCGGCCGTAGTCGGGCCGCGCCCGGCGGTGCGGACACGTACCGCGGACAGACACGTCCTGACATGCACGAGGAGTAGCGATGACGCAGCAGAGCCGCATACCCCTGGCTGCGCGTGGACCCGGCCGGCGCAACGTCGTCGGCGGGCTGTTCGGGATCGGTGCCGCCGCCCTGGCGGCACCCGTCCTGACCGCGTGCGGCGGGGGAGCGGCGGCCGACCCGAAGTCGGTCACCTTCGGATCCAACGGCGCCGACGCCACCCCCAAGTCGGCCTACGCCGCACTGACCAAGGCCTTCGCCAAGGACAGCGGCCTCAAGGTGAAGACCAACACCGTCGACCACGACACGTTCCAGAAGGGCATCTCCACCTATCTGCAGGGCACCCCGGACGACGTCTTCACCTGGTTCGCCGGGTACCGCATGCAGTACTTCGCCAAGAAGAGGCTCTGCAGCCCGCTCGACGACGTGTGGGACACCATCGGCGCCGGCTTCAGCGACGCCACCAAGCAGCTCTGCCGCGGCGAGGACGGCAAGTACTACTTCGTCCCGCTCTACAACTACCCGTGGGCCGTCTTCTACCGGAAGAGCCTCTTCGAGGAGCGCGGCTACGAAATCCCGCGCAAGTGGGGCGAGTTCGTGGCCCTGGCCAAGCGCATGAAGAAGGACGGCCTCTCGCCGATCGCCTCCGGGTACGGCGGCGGCGACAGCTGGAGCGTCCTCGGCGCCTTCGACTACCTCAACCTGCGCACCAACGGCTACGACTTCCACATGTCCCTCATGCGGGGCGAGGGCGCCTGGACCGACAAGCGCACCCTCGCCACACTCGACCACTGGCGCGAACTCGCCCCCTATCACCAGCAGGGCGCCGGCGGCCGCTCCTGGCAGGACGCCGCCCAGTCGCTGCTCGACAAGAAATCCGGCATGGCCGTCATCGGTCTCTTCCTCGGCCAGCAGATCACCGACGAGAAGATCCGCGGCGACATCGACTTCTTCCCCTTCCCGGAGATCGACGCCGCCCACGGACAGGACGCCGTCGAGGCCCCCACCGACGGCTTCATGCTCAGCCGCAGGCCCAAGAACGAGGACGGCGCCAAGAAGTTCCTGAAGTTCCTCGGCCAAGCCCGCGCCGAGGAGCTCTACATGGACGTCGACCCGAGCAACCTCGCCGTCAACGAGCAGGCCGGCACCGGCTCGTACAACGCGCTGCAGAAGAAGTCCGCCGAACTCATCGCCTCCGCCAAGCACATCACCCAGTTCGCGGACCGCGACAGCGACCCCGGCTTCATCTCCACCGTCGTCCTGCCCGGACTCACCCAGTGGCTCGGCCACCCCGACGACGGCTCGGGCATGCTCAAGAAGATCGAGTCCCAGCGCTCACGCTTCTTCACCGCCTGACCGGGACCGGAAAGGCCGCACCCACCGTGTCCTCCACCCCCAGCACAACGCCCGCTCCCCGCAAGGCCCGCGCGCGCCGCCTCGGTCCCGGAGACCGCGTCTTCCTGACCGTCGTCATCGGCATCCCCCTCGCGGCCCTCCTCTTCTTCGTGTGGCTGCCCGCGCTGGCCTCCCTGGCGCTGTCCTTCACCACCTGGGACGGCATCGACCTGGCCGACATCCACTGGACCGGCCTCGGCAACTACCGCGAGATCTTCACCAACTACCCGCCGTTCTGGCCTGCCGTGCGCCACAACGTGGTCTGGCTGCTCTTCACGGCCCTGCTGCCGACCCCGTTCGGCATCTTCCTCGCCTACCAACTCGACCGGAAGATCCGCTTCACCCGCGTCTACCAGACCGCGATCTTCCTGCCCATGGTGCTCTCGCTGGCCGTCGTCGGCTTCATCTGGGAGATCATCTACAACCCCGACACCGGACTGCTCGACGGCCTCCTGAGCGCCATGGGAGCCGGCCACCACGTCGACTGGCTCGGCGACCCCGACCTGAACCTCTGGGCCGTCCTCGTCGCCTCCGGCTGGCGGCACACCGGCTACATCATGATCCTCTACCTCGCCGGACTGAAGGGCTTCGACCCGGCGCTCAAGGAGGCCGCCGCGCTCGACGGCGCCAACGGACGCCAGACCTTCCTGCGCGTGGTGTTCCCGGCCCTGAAGCCGGTCAACATCATCATCCTGGTCGTCACGGTCATGGAGTCCCTGCGGGCCTTCGACATCGTCTACGTCCTCGGCGGCGGCGTCGGCAGCAAACCCGGCCTGGAACTGCTGTCCCTGCTCATCACCGACAACATCATCGGCGAGTCCAGTCACATCGGGTACGGCTCAGCCCTCGCCGTCGTGCTGCTCCTGGTCTCCCTTGCCGCCATCGGGACGTTCCTCGTCCAGACCATCCGCAAGGAGGACCAGTGACCACCACCGTGCCGCGCCCGGCCTCCCCGCCGCGCACCCGGCCGCAGGCGGCCGGCGCCCCGTCCGGGCCGCGGCGGCAGACCGGCCGCCACCTGATGCTGACCGCCGTCGCCGTCCTGTGGCTCGTCCCGCTGCTGTGGGCCGTGCTCACCTCGCTGCGGCCGTACTCGGACACCGCCCGGCACGGCTACCTGTCCTGGCCGCACAGCCTGGGACTCGGCAACTTCGCGGACGCCTGGAACCAGTCCGGGATGCCGCACTTCTTCCTCAACTCCGTTCTCATCACCGTCCCTTCCGTCCTCGGCACCCTGCTGTTCGCGGCCGCCGTCGCCTTCTTCGTCTCCCGTTTCGACTTCCGCTGGAACATCGCCCTGCTGATGCTGTTCACCGCGGGAAACCTGCTGCCGGCGCAGGTCCTCATCACCCCCCTGTACCGGATGTACCTGCTCGTCCCGCTGCCGCAGTGGATGAGTGACTCGCTCCTGCTCTACAACTCGGCCTGGGGCATCATCGCCATCCACATCGCCTACCAGTGCGGCTTCTGCACCTTCGTGCTCAGCAACTACATGAAGACGATCCCGAAGGAGATCTCCGAGGCCGCGCTCGTGGACGGCGCCCCCGTCTGGCGGCAGTTCTTCCAGATCGTCCTGCCGCTGTGCCGGCCGGCGTTCGCGGCCCTCGCGACGCTCGAGTCGATCTGGATCTACAACGACTTCTTCTGGCCCCTCGCCCTCATCGAGACCGGCGACAAACGCCCCGTCACCTCCGCCCTGGCCAACCTCCAGGGCGCGTACTTCACCAATCCCAACCTCATCGCGGCCGGCGCACTGATGACCGCGATCCCCACGCTGCTGGTGTACTTCGCGCTCCAGCGCCAGTTCATCAGCGGACTCACCATCGGCTCGGGCAAGGGATGAGCCGCCCGACCGCAGGGGCCTGAGCCGCCCCACCGCCCCCACCGCCCCCGCCGCCCCCGTCCCAGGAGGTCCGACCCATGCGGTCATCCTCGTACCCCGTCCTGCCCGGAACCGCCCGCCGCTCCCTGAGAGGGCTGGTCGTCCTGGCCCTCACCGCGGGCTTCGCCACCGCCTTCCCCGCCGCCCACGCGGACACCCCGAGCGACCCCGCCGGCACCACCGCCGTCGCCGCCAAGCCCTTCATGGGCTGGTCGAGCTGGAGCATGCAGTCGTCCAAGTACCCGGGCCTCAACCCGGACGGCGACTACAGCTACCTCACCGAGGCGAACGTCCTCAAGCAGACGGACGCCCTCGCCGCCAAGCTGAAGAAGTACGGCTACGACCACGTCAACATCGACGCCGGCTGGTGGATGGACAAGAACTGGAAGACCGGCTTCGACCGGTACGGCCGTCAGACACCCGACCCCGTCCGCTTCCCCCGCGGTATGAAGGCGGTCGCCGACCACATCCACGCCAAGGGACTCAAGGCCGGCATCTACCTCCCCGTCGGCCTGGAGAAGGGTGCCTACGGCGGCGGCGAGGTGCCGATCTGGAACGCCCCCGGCTGCACCACCGGCGACATCGTCTACCCGGACCTGCGCACCACCAACGGCTGGGACAACGCCTACAAGATCGACTTCGGCGACGCCTGTGCGCAGAAGTACATCGACTCGCAGGCACAGCAGTTCGCCGACTGGGGCTACGACTTCCTCAAGCTGGACGGCGTCGGCCCCGGCTCCTTCAAGTCGGGTGACAACTACGACAACGTCGCCGACGTCGCCGCCTGGCAGCAGGCCATCGCGACCGCCGGCCGCCCGATCCACCTCGAACTCTCCTGGTCCCTCGACATCGGCCACGCCGCCGACTGGAAGAAGTACTCCAACGGCTGGCGCATCGACACCGACGTCGAGTGCTACTGCAACACCCTGGTCACCTGGGAGAACTCGGTCGACGACCGCTGGGACGACGCGCCCGCCTGGAGCCGCAAGGCGGGCCCCGGCGGCTGGAACGACCTCGACGCCGTCGACGTCGGCAACGGCGAGATGGACGGCCTCACCAAGGCCGAGCGGCAGAGCTACATGACGCTGTGGGCCATCAGCAAGTCGCCCCTGTTCACCGGTGACGACCTCACCAGGCTCGACGGCTACGGCGTCTCCCTGCTCACCAACCAGGAGGTCATCGCGGTCGACCAGAACGACTCGCCCGTGGCACGCCCGGTCACCACGGTCGGCGACCAGCAGGTCTGGGGCACCGAGAACCCCGACGGCAGCCACACCGTCGCCCTGTTCAACCTCGGGGACTCGCCCGCCTCCGTCACCGCGCAGTGGGCCTCCTTCGGATTCACCGGCAACGCCGCCGTGCGCGACCTGTGGAACAAGGCGGATCTCGGCACCCACAAGAACAGGATCACCGCGGCCCTGCCCGCGCACGGCTCACGGCTCTTCACCGTCAGGCCCGCCGGGAGCACCCTGGCCACCACGAGCTACGAGGCGGAGTCCGCCGCCAACACCCTCTCGGGCAACGCCTCCCCGGCCGGCTGCGACGCCTGCTCCGGCGGCAGGAAGGTCGGCAACCTCTACGGCGGCGGCAAGCTGCGCTTCAACGACGTCACGGTGAAGAAGGACGGCATCTACACCGTCCGCGTCTCCTACGTCAGCGGAGACCCCCGCTCGGTGACCGTCCTGTCCAACAGCGGCAACGGCAGCAGCCAGAAGTTCCCCTCCACGGGCGACTGGAGCACCGCCGAGACCGTCAGCGTGCAGCTGGCGCTGAAGGCCGGGACCAACACGATCACCTTCGACAGCGGCGACGGATACGCGCCGGACATCGACCGGATCGTCGTCCCGCAGTCCGTCTGACCCGCTTCCCAAGGGGCCCGGCGACCTGACCCGCCGGGCCCCGCGGTACCCCGTACGCCCCACCCGACGGCCCCCGCCGTCGTCCCCGCACGAGCCGCTCCCCGGATTTGGAGTGCACACCGTGGACATCCAGCCCACCGCCCCGCACGACGACAGACCCAGCAGACGAGGCTTCCTCGCGCTCGCGGCCGCGGCGGGCACGGCCGCCGCCATCGGCGGCCTGCCCGCCTTCACCGCGTCGGCGGCGCCCGCCCGCCCCACCCGGTCACCCCTGCTGTCCGCGGCCGACGCCGCCCGGAACACGCTGTGGTGGCAGGCCCCCGGCTCCGCCACGTCGATGATCGAACAGGGCCTGCCGGTCGGCAACGGACGCCTCGGGGCGCTCGTGAGCAACGACCCGGCCCGCGAACTCATGATGATCACCGACGCCACCCTGTGGACCGGCGGCCTCAACGACGAACTGCAGAGCGACGGCCAGTTCCCCTACGGCCGCGACGACTTCGGTTCCCTGACGCTGCTCGCCGAGCTCACGCTCACGCTCACCGGCCACGACCTCGGCCGCGTCGACAACTACCGCCGCACCCTCGACATGGCCCAGGGCCTGGTCACCACCACCTACGACATCGACGGCGTGACCTACCGGCGGCAGATCTTCGCCAGCCGCCCCGACGACGTCATCGTCCTGCACCTGTCCCAGCAGGGCGGCGGCAGCCACACCGGCACCGTCTCCCTGGCCGGCACCCACGGCGAGTCCACCACCGCCGACGGCGCGGGACGGTACGCCTCGTTCGGCGCCGCCTTCGCCAACGGACTGGCCTACGGCGCCGCCGTCACCGCGCGCAGCGGCACCGGCCGGGTCCGCGTCGACGGGACCTCGATCGCCTTCAGCGGCTGCAAGGAGCTGACCGTCGTCGTCAGCGGCGGCACGAACTACGCGCCGGACGCCGCCGCGAAGTACCGCGACCCGTCCGTGGACCCGCCAGGCCTGGCGAGGACGAAGGTCCTGGCCGCGGCACGGCACACGGCGAGCACCCTGCTCGACACCCATGTCGCGGACTTCCGCCCGGTGTTCGCGCGCCTGGACATCGACCTCGGCCCGTCCTCCGCCGCACAGCGCGAACTCGACACCTGGGAGCGGGTGCGGGCACGCCACCGGGACGACGTGCCCGACCCCGAACTGGAGGCCGCCTACCTGCAGTTCGGACGCTACCTGATGATCTCCGGATCGCGGGGCAGCCTGCCCATGGGACTCCAGGGCCCGTGGCTGGACGGCAACGACCCGGACTGGATGGCCGACTACCACACCGACATCAACATCCAGATGAACTACTGGATGGCCGACCGCGCGGGCCTGCCGGACTGCTTCGACGCCTACACGGACTACTGCCTCGCGCAGCTGCCCGACTGGACGGACGTCACGCGGCGGCTGTTCAACGACCCCGCCAACCGCTACCGCAACTCCACCGGGAAGATCGCCGGCTGGACCGTGGCCATCTCCACCAACCCCTATGGCGGGGGCGGCTGGTGGTGGCACCCGGCCGGCAACGCGTGGCTGTGCCAGAGCCTGTTCGAGCACTACGAGTTCACCCAGGACCGGGCCCACCTGGAGAAGATCTACCCGCTGCTCAAGGGCGCCGTCGAGTTCTGGGAGGCCCGCCTCGTCACCACTACCGTCAACGACGCGTCGGGGGCCGAGCGCGAGGTGCTGATCGCCGACAGCGACTGGTCGCCCGAGCACGGCCCGCTCGACGCCAAGGGCATCACCTACGCCCAGGAACTCGTCTGGAACCTCTTCGGCAACTACCGCACCGCCGCCGGGACCCTCGGCAAGGACACCGCCTACCGCACGACCGTCGGCCGGCTCCGCGAGCGCCTGTACCTGCCCGTCGTCAGTCCCGAGACCGGCTGGCTGGAGGAGTGGATGTCGCCGGACAACCTGGGCGAGACCACGCACCGGCACCTCTCCCCCCTCGTCGGACTCTTCCCCGGCGACCGGATCCGCCCCGACGGCTCCACACCGAAGGACGTCGTCGACGGCGCGACCGCCCTCCTCACCGCGCGCGGGATGAACAGCTTCGGCTGGGCCAACGCCTGGCGCGGACTGTGCTGGGCGCGGCTGAAGAACGCCGAGAAGGCCTACCGGCTCGTCGTCAACAACCTGAAACCGTCGACGGACGGCGGCAACGGCACCGCGTTCAACCTCTTCGACATCTACGAGGTCGAGAAGGGACGCGGCATCTTCCAGATCGACGCGAACTTCGGTACGCCCGCCGCCGTCGTCGAGATGCTGGTCTACTCGCGGCCCGGTCACGTCGAGCTGCTGCCCGCGCTGCCCGCCGCCTGGGCGGCGTCAGGTTCGGTGTCCGGCGTCGGCGTTCGCGGCGGTTTCGTCGCAGACCTCGCCTGGCGGGACGGCAAGGTCACCCGGGCCACGCTGAGGAGCGTCGGCGGCCGGGAGACGACCGTCGTAGCGGGCGGTGTCTCGCGGCGGGTCCGCCTCGCACCCGGTGAGTCCGTCACCCTGCGGAACCTCGGATGAGCGCCACTCGCGGCCCTCGCCGCTCGGCGGGCGCCGTCTGCGCACTGCTGCTGGCGGTCCTCGTCGCCCTCGCCACCCCGTCGTCCGCACAGGCACGGACCCCGCCGGCCCCCGCGAAGGGCACGCACTCCGTGGTCACGTGGGGCGCCTCCGCCGACCGGCAGGGCGCCGGCCCCGCCGACCGCAGCTACCGGCTGATCGTGCGCACCAGCGTCGGCGGCACGAACCTGCGCATCCGGCTGTCCAACGCCTTCGGCGAGCACCCGGTGACCTTCGCGAGCGCGTACGCCGGGCTCCAGAAGCAGGGCGCGGAGCTGGTCCGCGGCTCCAACCGCGCACTGAGCTTCGGCGGGGCCGCGTCGGTCACCGTCCCGGCCGGGCAGACCGTGCTCAGCGACCCGCTGCCGGGGCGGCTGGCGGCCCGCAGCGGTCTGGTCGTCAGCCTGTACGTCACGGGCGCGGAAGGCCCGACGACCGGTCACGGCATGGCGATGCAGACCAACTACGCCACCGCGGGCGACCACGCCGCGGAGGAGGGCGCCGCCAACTGGACCGACCCGATGGGCTCCTGGTACTGGCTCGACGCCGTCGCCGTGGAGACCTCGACGGCGACCGGCTCGGTGGTGGCCCTCGGCGACTCCATCACCGACGGCTGGGCCTCCAGCACCGACGAGAACCGGCGCTGGCCGGACTACCTCGCCCGGCGGCTCCAGGCGGCGTCCTTCTCGACCGTGAAGGGGGTGGCCAACGAGGGCATCTCCGGCAACAAGGTCCTTGCGGACGGCGCCGGGGAGTCCGCGCTGAAGCGACTGGGGCGTGACGTGCTCTCCCAGCCCGGTGTGAGGACGGTGTTCCTGTTCGAGGGCATCAACGACATCAAGGCCCACTCCGGGGTCACGGTGGACGACATGATCGCCGGCTACCGGGAGATCGCCGACCGGGCGCACGCGGCCGGCAAGTGCGTCGTCGGCGCGACGGTCATGCCGTTCAAGGGCTGGTACGAGTACGACGCCGCCGCCGAGGCCGTCCGCCAGGGCGTCAACGACTGGATCAGGAACAGCGGCGAGCTCGACGCCGTGACGGACTTCGACCGGATCACCCGCAGTCCCTACGACCCCGAGCTGCTCCTGCCGTTCTTCGACGGCGGCGACCACCTGCACCCCAACGACAAGGGTATGCAGGCCATGGCCGACGCCGTCGACCTCGCGAGCCTGGAGTGCGACCGCGCCGCGGGCTGAGCGTCCGGCCGCCGGTGTCCGCGCGAGCGGACACCGGCGCGATCGCCTACGCTCCGGACGCATGACCGTGCTCGGAGTCGACATCGGGACCTCCAGCAGCAAGGGCGTGCTGGTCGACGAGGACGGGACCGTGCGCGCCACCGCCGTACGCCCGCACAGGGTCGACCGACCCCGTCCCGGGCACGTCGAGATGGACGCCCGCGTCTGGTGGGAGGAGTTCGTCTCCCTCGCCGGCGAGCTGGCCGGGCAGGGCGCGCCGGTCACCGCCGTGGGCGTCAGCGGCATGGGCCCGTGCGTCGCCCTGGCCGACGAGGCGGACGAGCCGCTGCGCCCGGCGATCCTCTACGGGATCGACACCCGCGCCACGGACCAGATCGCCCGCCTGGAAGCCGAGTTGGGCCGTGACGCCGTCCTGCGGCGCTGCGGCTCGCTGCTCTCCACGCAGGCCGTCGGACCCAAGATCGCCTGGGTAGCCGACCACGAGCCGCGGGTGGCGGAGCGGGCCCGGCGGCTGTACATGCCGAGCTCCTACCTCGTCCGCCGGCTCACCGGCGCGTACGTGCTGGACCACCACTCCGCGAGCCAGTCCGTGCCGCTCTACGACTCGGTGGCCCAGGACTGGTACCGGCCCTGGGCCCGGCGGATCGCCCCGGACCTCGAACTGCCGCCGCTGCGCTGGCCCGGCGAGACCGCCGGACACCTCACCGGGGAGGCGGCCGCCGCCACCGGACTGCCCGCCGGCATCCCCGTCGTCACCGGGACCGTCGACGCCTGGTCCGAGGCGCTGAGCGTGGGCGCCCAGCGCACCGGGGACCTGATGCTCATGTACGGCAGCACCATGTTCCTGATCAACACGGTCGCCGAACGGCTCCTGGTGCCCGAGCTGTGGAGCACGGTCGGCGCGCTGCCGGGCACGCGGAGTCTCGCGGGCGGCATGGCCACCTCGGGCATGATCACCGACTGGCTGCGGCAGCTGTTCGGCGACCCCGCGCACGCCGAACTGCTCGCCCGGGCCGAGAGTTCCGGTCCCGGCGCGCGGGGTCTGCTGATGCTGCCGTACTTCGCGGGGGAGCGGACGCCGGTCGCCGATCCGGACGCGCGCGGGGTGATCGCCGGGCTGACCGTGGAGCACACACGCGGCGACCTGTACCGGGCCGCGCTGGAGGCGACCGCGCTGGGGGTGCGGCACAACGTCGGTGCGATGCGCGCGGCCGGCGCGGACATCCGCCGGGTCGTCGCCGTCGGCGGAGGCACGCGCGGCGGATTGTGGACCCGGATCGTCTCCGACGTCACCGGTCTGGCGCAGGAGATCCGCGCGGTCACCGTGGGGGCGAGTTACGGAGCCGCGTTCCTGGCGGCGGGAGCCGTGGGGGACCCGGACATCGACGCCTGGAACCCCGTCCGCGCGCGCGTGGAACCGGACCCGGGTCTGCGGACGGCCTACGACGAGCTGTACGAGCTCTACCTGGACCTGTACCCGGCGACCCGCGACATCGGCCACGCCCTCGCCCGGCGCCGACGCGCCGCGTCCGGTCCGCCGGAGCCCCGCGACTGACCGCGTCCGCCGGGGCGCGGACCTCGTGCCCGCCTCCACGGACGGCCCCCGGAAGCGTTCAAGATCTGAAGCCGGACGGCTCCTCACGGCCGGGCGGGAACGATTCCGGTGTGAAGTATTGACGGCTACATGACACTCCGGTTGACTCGCGGCCCAGCGCTGGAACCGGTACCGGTACCGGTTCCGTGGGCGCAGTCGTCCGCCGGTGCGTCAGGAGGCAGCCGTGCGCGTCACCATCGCCGATGTGGCCCAGGCGGCCGGAGTGAGCAAGACGACCGTGTCGCGGGTGCTCAACACCCGCGGCGAGGTCGACGCGTCGACCGCGGCGAAGGTCCGCCACGTCATCGACCGCATGGGTTACGTGCCGAGTTCGGGCGCCGTCGGCCTCGCCCGCGGCAACAGCAGGACCGTCGGCATGCTGGTTCCCTCGCTGACCTGGCCCTGGATGGGCGAGGTCCTCCAGGGCGTGGTCGACACCGTCGAGGCGGCCGACTTCGGCCTGCTGCTGTTCACCTGCAACCGGGGCGCCGAGTCCGTCGCCCGCTTCACCCACCAGGTGTCGGCCCGCGCCTTCGACGGGCTGCTCGTCGTGGAGCCCGAGAACACCCTCGGCATGCTGACGGCCCTGCACCGGGACGGACTCCCCGTCGTCCTCGTCGACGACCGCGGCCGCCACCCGGAGTTCCCCTCCGTGACGGCCGCCAACGCCGAGGGCGGGGCCGCGGCGGCACGGCACCTGCTGGCCGACGGCCGGCGCCGGCCGCTGGTGCTCACCGGCCCGCTGCGCTTCGGCTGCGTCCGCGACCGGCTGGCGGGATTCCGGGCCGCCTACGCCGACCACGGCATCGACGTCGGCCAGGTGACCGAGGGCGACTTCACCGAGGCCGACGGCCGGGCCCGGGTGGGCGCGCTGCTCGCCGCGGGGCGCCGCTTCGACGCGGTCTTCGCGCACAACGACCTGGCGGCGATCGGCGTCCTGGGCGCCCTGCGCGACGCCGGACTCCGGGTGCCGGAGGACGTCGCGGTGATCGGCTTCGACGACATCCCGGTGGCCCGGCACACCGAACCCTCCCTCACCACGGTCCGGCAGCCGATGCGCGAGATGGGGGAGACGGCGGCGCGCCTGCTCCTCGCCCGGCTGGCGGGGCACCCGTCCCCGTCCTCTCCCGTCGTCCTGCCCACCCGGGTCACCGTCCGGGGCTCCGCTCCGGCCCGCTAGCCGCCACCCCCACGCTCCCCTCCGCCGAGCGCCCCGGCAGACCCAGGACGCCCGGCACCCGTACCCGGTCCGGCCTCCACGCCGTGCACCGGCACCCCCGCACCATCCAGCACCTCGGCACACCCGCACCGCACATGACCGGCACCCCCAACCTCCTCCAGGAGAGCCGCATGCCAGCCCGTACCTCCCGCACGCTCATGACCGCCCTCGCCACCCTGTCCGCCCTGTCCCTGCTGACGGCCGGGACCGCCCTCGCCGCCCAGGACCCGCAGAGCGGCGCGGTCGCCGCGGCGGCCTGGGACACCGACCGGGCCGCGGAGGCCTACGCCCTGAACCCGGCCGCCGTCACCGCCTCCGGCAGCGAGAACGCCGGCACCGCCCCCGGCCTCGCCTTCGACGGCAACGCCTCGACGCGCTGGTCGAGCCAGTTCGCCGACGACGCGTGGATACGCGTCGACCTCGGCGCCACGCTGCGCATCGACCGCGTCGCCCTGGAGTGGGAGGCCGCCTACGGCAAGCGCTACGTCCTGGAGGTGTCCAGGAACGGCACCGACTGGACCCCCTTCTACACCGAGACCGCCGGCACCGGAGGGTCCGTCACCGCGCACACCTACCCGCAGGAGGTGACCGGCCGCTACGTGCGCCTGCGCGGCGTCGAACGGGCCACGCCCTACGGCTACTCGCTGTACTCCTTCAAGGTCTACGGCGGCGAACCGGCCCCCGCCTCGACGACCCGCTCCAACCTCGCCCTGCACCACCCGGCCTACTCGAACCTCTACCAGCACGCGGGCAACTCGCCGGCCTTCGCGACCGACGGCGGCTGGCCCGCGGACCTCAAGAGCGACTCCAGCCGCTGGTCCAGCGACTGGAACGCCGACCGGTGGATCTCCGTCGACCTGGGCGCGACGTCCACCATCGACACCGTCGACCTGTACTGGGAGGCGGCCTACGCGGTCGACTACGAACTGCAGGTGTCCGACGACAACAGGACCTGGCGCACCGTCCACCGGCCGTCCGCCGCCGAGGTCGCCGCCCGCCGCGCCGACGTGAAGTCGCCCGGCGAGGCCGTGGGCCGGCACGACAGCGTCCGGCTGTCCCAGCCGGCCACCGGGCGCTACGTGCGGATGCTCGGCAAGGAGCGGCGCTCCTTCTACAACCCGGCGCCCGCCACCGCCCAGTTCGGCTACTCCCTCTACGAGTTCCAGGTCTGGGGCACGGGCGGCAGCGCCGCCGCGGCCTATCCCGCCCTGCCCGGCGAGCAGTCCGGCACCTACCAGACCACGTTCTTCGACGACTTCACGTCGGCGAGCCTCGACCGCTCCAAGTGGCGCGTGGTCAGAACCGGCCAGGAGATGGGTTCGGTGAACGGCGAGTCGCAGGCCTACGTCGACTCCGCCGACAACATCAGCACGCAGAACGGCAGCCTGCTGCTGAAGGCGAAGTACTGCAAGGGCTGCACCCAGGCGGGCGGCGGCACCTACGACTTCACCTCCGGGCGCATCGACACCAACACCAAGTTCGACTTCACCTACGGGCGGGTCAGCGCGCGCATGAAGCTGCCCGTCGGCGACGGCTTCTGGCCCGCCTTCTGGCTGCTGGGCAGCAACGTGGACGATCCGTCGGTGTCCTGGCCCGCGTCCGGCGAGACCGACATCATGGAGAACATCGGGTACGCCGACTGGACCAGCACGGCACTGCACGGCCCGGGTTACTCCGCCGACGGCAACATCGGTGCCCGCCAGACCTACCCCGACGGCGGGCGGGCCGACCAGTGGCACACGTACGCGGTCGAGTGGACGCCCACGGGCATGCGTTTCTACGTCGACGACCGGCTGGTCCAGGAGACGACGCGCAACAAGCTGGAGTCCACGCGGGGCCAGTGGGTCTTCGGCCACAACCAGTACGTCATCCTCAACCTCGCCCTGGGCGGCGCGTATCCGGCGGGCTGGAACAAGGTCACCACGCCCTACTGGGGGCTGCCCCAGTCCAGCGTCGACCGCGTCGCCGCCGGGGGAGTGCGCGCCGAGGTCGACTGGGTGCGCGTGGAACAGAAGCGGTGACCCGGGGCTGCCGGGCCCCTTGACGGATGATTGGTCCAGTCCTACCTTCCAGTCACCCGTTCATTGACGGGGTCGCCGTTCATGTGCATGAACTGCGAAACCCCCCACGGACCAAGGGAGTCGGGATGCTCGCACGCCTGCGAGCGCTCACCGTCACCAGCGCGGTGTGCGCCTCCACGATCCTCACCGTCCCCTCGGCCTTCGCCGAGGTGGAACCCGGCGGATGGACGCCGGTCTCCCCGAGCTACACCGAACAGGAGCGGGGGTGCGGGCAGATCGACGGACTCACGTTCCGGCTGACCTGCTCCACCGCCGACGGAGACCAGCGGGCTGAACGCCGCTACGCCACCTACACAGGAGGGACCCGGCAGTTCGAGGGCTACTTCCGCGTCGCCGCCCTCAGCGGGACGCGGATCAGCCTCAAGCAGACCTTCAACGAATCGGCCGCGGGCCCGTACTTCATGCTCGCGGTCGAGCGCGGCGGCCGGCTGTACGCCGTGCACGGCGGCGACACGCTCTCGGGCGCCGGCACCGTCGGCGCGACGGTACGCGTCAACACCGTGCATCAGGTGGGCAACCAGCACCGCACCTACATCAACGGCTCGCTGAAGCACACCTACGCGAGCCCCGGCGGCAGCTTCTACGACAAGTTCGGCGCCTACCGCACCAGCAGCGGCAACGGACCCGCCACCGTGGTGTGGAGCGACGTCCGCTTCTGGCGCAAGTAGCCGTCGCCCCATGCGTACGCGCACACGGGTGGTGGTGCCGGCAGTGCTGCTCCTGGCACTGCCGGCCTGCTCATCCGACCCCGGGACCCGTCCTCCGCAGGCCGGCCGGACGCTGCACGCCGTCCGTGCCACCCCCACCGACATCGACCTGACCTGGAAGAAGGCCGGGCCCGGCACCTCCGGGCACGTCCTGGAGTTCGCGACCGAGGAGAAGGGCCCGTACACCGTCCTGCGGTACCTCCCGCCGGGCGTGACCTCCTACCGCCACCCCGACCTGATGCCCCGCACGACGTTCCGCTACCGGCTGCGGCCGTTCTCGGGACCCGCCTCGAAACCGGTCCGCGTCGACCTGCCGCCGGGCGGGATGACGGCCGCGGACGAGGACAGCGGACACGACTGGCTGCCCGCCCGCACGGACCGGGCCCGCAAGGTCCCTGGCCGGCCCCTGCGCGTCTCCGGCGCGGGTGCGCCCTCGGGCCTGCGTGCCGAGATCCGCCACGCCAACGGCATCCGGTTCACCTGGACCGACAACGCCTCCGACGAGGTGGGACTCCTGCTGGAGATCCGCCGCCGGCCCGGGGAGGAGTACGAACCGGTCGTCGTCATGGACCCCGACACCAACGCGACGGGGCTGATCACCCTGCCGGAGGAGAAGCACGCTGCCTACCGCGTCCGCGCCTTCACCTACGGCCCGGCCTCGAACGTGGTCCGTCTGACCACGGGCGGAAGCGGGTGAACGCGTCCCGCCCGGCCGCGCGGACCGGGCGCCCGCCCGTCAACTCCCCTCGCCCGCCCTCGACATGCGCAGGGCGAGCTGCTGGAGCAGATCCGCCGACTTGACGTCGGTGCGGCCCGAGTCGTGCACCTCGGCGAGCTCGGAGAAGAGGAACGCGAAGGCCCCCACCAGCGAGATGGTCGCGGGCAGATAGGCGTCCGCGACGGCCTGCCCCGCCTCGGCGGGACCGGCGTCCGCGGGCACCTCGACACTGGGGAACACCTCCGTCACGAGCGAGCCGAGCTGCGTCTGGGTCGAGTCGACCTCGGCGTCCTCGTCCTGAGCGATCCTGCGGACCATCGCGTTGGTCTCGGTGAGGACGCCGATGGCTCGCAGGATGATCTCCGTCTGTTCCATGCCGTGAGCCTAGACGTGCGACCGCCTCGATGGTCATGACCCTCGCAACCTCCGTGGCCGCGGACACCGGAACCTGCCCGGTCACGCCCCCCGGGGGTCCCGCGTCTGACAGCCAGCGGGACGAAATGGTAGAAGCGTGCATGACCAACTTCAGCTCCACGCGCCCCACCCGCGTCCGATGACCGGGGGCATCGACACCCCGGACCGCCGGGGCCGCACCGGACTCGACCGCACCGGCCGGGACCTGACCGGCAACCCGCGGGTCAAGATCCGCGACGTGACACTGCTCTCCAGCCACTGGTACGTGGAACGCACCACGACTTTCGACTTCCGGCACGCCGACGGCACCTGGAGCACCCAGGAACGCGAGACGCACGACCGCGGCAACGGCGCCACCATGCTGCTGTACGACGCCGAGCGCGAAACCGTGCTGCTCACCCGGCAGTTCCGCTATCCCGTGTACGTCAACGGACACCCCGACGGGATGCTGGTCGAGACGCCCGGCGGACTCCTCGACGAGGAGGACGAGCACCCCGAGGTCGCCGTACGGCGCGAGGTGGTCGAGGAGACCGGGCACACCATCGGCGAGGTCCGGCACGTCTTCGACGTCTACATGAGCCCGGGTTCGGTCACCGAGCGCGTGAGTTTCTACGCCGCCTCCTACGGCCCGTCCACCCGCACGCACGAGGGCGGGGGCCTGGCGGAGGAGGGTGAGGACATCGAGATCGTCGAACTCCCCTTCCGCAGGGCCCTGGAGATGATCCGCACCGGCGAGATCGCCGACGCGAAGACCATCATGCTGCTGCAGTGGGCCGCGCTGGAGGGCCCGTTCAGCGCCGGATGACGCACGGCGTCACCGGGTCGGCGGGCGCCACTCGAAGAGGATGATCGTGGCGTCGTCCTGGAGATGGTCGCTCTGGGACTCCACGATGGAGTGGATCAGCCGCCGCAACACCTCCGGGGGCAGCTCGCCGCCCGCCGTGGCGCGGATGACGGAGTCGGTGAACCGTTCGAGGCCGAACAGGCCGCCGTCCCAGGTCCGCGCCTCGGTGACACCGTCGGTGTACATCAGGACGCGGTCGCCCGGCTCCAGGGTGATCTCGTGCACGTGGCGCGAGCGCGCGGCGAGCAGGGAGGGCAGCCCCATGGGCGGCTCCGCCTCGCGGTCCATGGCACCCTCCACCACCCGTTCGTCCCGGATGAGCAGGGGCGGCGGGTGCCCGCAGTTGATCCACCGCAGCAGTCCGGTGGCCAGGTCGAGCTGGCACAGGACCGCGGTGCAGAACTGGTCCGGCAGCCACTCGCCCAGCGCGGCGTCCACGGACTCCGCGAGCTCCGGCAGATCCGCCCCCGTACGGCGGGCGTTGCGGCAGGCCGCCAGCGACACCGCGGTGGTCAGCCCCGAGGCCAGGTTGTGCCCCATGGCGTCGAGCACCGACACGTGCAGCGCTGTCTCCGTCAGCGAGTGGTCGAAGCCGTCCCCGCCGATCTCGTAGGCGGGCTCCAGGACGGCCGTCGACACGGCGTGCGTGTTGCCGATCGTGCGGGGCGGGAGGAAGGCGCGGAGCATCTCGGCGGGCAGCTGCATCGGTTCGGTGCGGGTGCGCCGTACGAAGGAATCCTTGTACGCCCGCTTCGACGTGATCATCATGGCGAGCAGCGTCGCGAGGGTCCGGCCGCGCCGCAGCGACAGAGGGTCCAGGGACGGGCAGTGCACCGCGAGGACGCCGAGGCGTTCGGCCCCGTCCAGCAGCGGCAACCACGCCGTCATCCCGCCCAGCTCGGACTCCTCGACGCGCAGCGACTGCGTGCGGTACGTCCAGCCCGCGAGGGAGTCGTCGATGTCGAGCGTCGAGGCCACGTCCGTCAGCGGCACGAGCCGGCGCTGCTGCAGATCGGCGAGGTACACCACGGAGTGCTGGAGCCCGAGGGCCTTGGAGCACCGCGCCACCGCCGTGGTCAGGTCCAGCGCCGCGTTGCCGGGATCGGCGAGGAACTCCGTCAGGAGCGCCTCCTCGCTCTCCGCCGTCGCCACCTGTTCTCCCCTCGTCGTGCGTCGCGGCCCGTCGCTCGGGTGTCCCGCCCAGCAGTCTCACACCGGCGCCCGCACCGCGCCCGGCGACACGGAGCCCCCGTCGCCCCCGGAGACCGTCACGCACCGTGTTCACCTGGAGTCCCTGGCGTGCCGGAACGTGTGGTCTGCCTCAGCCTGGATACGCGGGCTGCAAGGCAACGACAACCGTCCGTCCGGAGGACACAGACACATGGGCAGTCAGAACGGCGAAGAAGTGATGGGCGACGAGGTCTACCAGCCCGACGGGACCGAGGGCCGGGAGGACGACGGCATCCTCGACCCGGAGGACACCCTCTCCGACCGCGAGTCCGACCCGTACGAGGAGGGCTGGTCCCCGCCCGAGCGGCCGCTCGCCGTGGACCACGAAGGAACCACGGCACGGGAGCAGCGGGAGGGCGAGAGCCTGGACCAGCGGCTCGCGGAGGAGCGGCCGGACCCGGCGCTGGAGGAGCCCGACACCGGTGACGGCGTCGGCGACCTCCCCGACGGCGAGGGGGAACCCGTGGACGACGAGGTCGGGCAGGAGCGAGCCGGCCGCCTGGTCGCCCCCGACGAGGGCGCCCACGAGGACGCCGAGAAGGACATGCTCGCCGAGGACGTGGGCATCGACGGCGGCGCGGCCTCCGCCGAGGAGGCCGCCGTCCATCGCATCCCGGACGACGAGACCGGCCCCCTGTAACGGCCGGACACCCCCGCCCGCCCCTCACCTGGAGGACACCCGTGGACCGCGACTCCGCGCGCCCCGTCACCTCACCCGACCGCCACCACTCCGAGGTGACCCTCCGGGTGAACGGCAAGCCGTACCCCCTCACCGTCGACCACCGCTCCGTCCTCCTGGACGTGCTGCGCGAGGACCTCGGCCTCACCGGCGCCAAGAAGGGGTGCGACCACGGCCAGTGCGGCGCCTGCACGGTCCTGGTGGGCGGCCGCCGCGTCAACAGCTGTCTCCTGCCGGCGGTCGCCCACGACGGCGCCGACATCACGACCGTCGAGGGCCTCGCCGGCGGGGACGGCGAGGCGCTGCACCCACTCCAGCAGGCCTTCCTCGACCGCGACGCCTTCCAGTGCGGCTACTGCACACCGGGGCAGCTGTGCAGCGCCGTCGGCGCCGTGGCCGAGGCGGAGGCGGGCCATCCCTCGCACGTGACCGACCCTGCCACGCCCTCGGGACGGCCGGTACCGCTGGACGCGGACGAGATCCGCGAGCGGCTCAGCGGCAACCTGTGCCGCTGCGGCGCCTATCCGCACATCGTCGAGGCCGTCGAGGACGTGATCCGGTGAAACCCTTCGCCTACGTACGCGCGGAGAGCGTCGAGGAGGCCGCCGACGCCTACGCCGCCCACCCCGGTGCCCGCTACCTCGGCGGCGGCACCAACCTGGTGGACCTGATGAAGCTCGGCGTGGAGGAGCCCGCCACCCTCGTCGATGTAAGCCGCCTGCCCCTGGACACCGTCGAGGAGCTGCCCGACGGCTCGGTACGCGTCGGAGCGACGGTGCGCAACAGCGACCTCGCGGCCCACCCGGCCGTCCGGGACCGCTACCCGGTGCTCTCCCAGGCCCTCCTCGCCGGCGCCTCGGGACAGCTGCGCAACGTCGCCACCACCGGCGGCAACCTGCTCCAGCGCACCCGCTGCCCCTACTTCCAGGACGTCGACAAACCCTGCAACAAGCGCAGCCCCGGCTCCGGTTGCGGCGCGCGGGACGGCGTCCACCGCGACCACGCGGTGCTCGGCCACTCCGAGCAGTGCATCGCCACCCACCCCTCCGACATGGCCGTCGCGCTCGCCGCACTCGACGCGCGCGTGGAGCTGTACGGACGCGACGGCCGGCGCAGTGTCCCGGTGGCCGAGTTCCACCGGCTCCCCGGCGACCGTCCGGAGCAGGACACCGAGATCGGTCCCGGCGAGCTCGTCACCAGGGTGCTGCTCCCCGCTTCCACGTCCGGACTGCCCTCCGCCTACCGCAAGGCCCGTGACCGTGCCTCGTACGCCTTCGCGCTCGCGTCGGTCGCCGCCGTGCTGGACGTGGCCGACGGCGTCGTGCGGCACGCCGGGATCGCCTTCGGCGGACTGGCCCACCGGCCCTGGCGGGCCCGCCGCGCGGAGGAGGCGCTGCTGGGGGCGGCGCCCACCAGGGCCGCGTTCGAACACGCCGTGGACCTGGAACTTGAGGCCGCCCGACCGCTGCGCGACAACGCCTACAAGGTGCCCCTCGCCCGCGGCCTCGCCATCGACGTACTGGGCCGTCTCGCGCCCCCCGCCGTCACCTGAACCCGGCGTCCCGGACGTCCCGGACGGCCCGCACCGCCGTCACCCGAACCCCGCCCCGGACCGGCACCCGACCAGGCCGGATCCCGGCACGCACCAGGAGGACCCATGGCCGACACCGGTACCGCGCTGGGCGCACCCGCCGAACGCCGGGAGGGCCGCGACAAGGTCACCGGCGCCGCCCGTTACGCCGCCGAGCACCCCCTGCCGCGCCGCGCCCACGCCTGGCCCGTGCCCGCCACCGTCGCCGCCGGTTCCGTCCGGGCGATCGACACCGCCGCCGCACTCGACGTGCCCGGGGTGCTGTCGGTGCTCACGCACGAGAACGCGCCCCGGCTGGCGGAGCCCGACGACGCCACGCTCGCCGTGCTGCAGAACGACCGGGTGCCGCACCGCGGCTGGTTCGTGGCCCTGGTCGTCGCCGACACCATGGAGGCGGCCCGGGCGGGAGCCGCCGCCGTACGTGTCGACTACGCCGTCCGGGACCACGACGTGACCCTCACCGAGGGCCACCCGGCGGCGTACGTCCCCGAGGAGGCCAACGGCGGCTACCCGGCCCACCGCGAACAGGGCGACCCCGAGGGCGCCTTCTGCTCCGCGCCGGTCCGCGTCGACGGCGACTACCGCATCCCTCCGCTGCACAACCACCCGATGGAGCCGCACGCCGCCACCGCCCGCTGGGAGGGCGACCGGCTGGTCGTGCACGACTCCAGCCAGGGCGCCACGACCGTGCGCACCGTGCTGGCGCAGCTCTTCGGCATCCCCGAGGAGAGCGTCACGGTGCTCTCCGAGCACGTCGGCGGCGGCTTCGGGTCCAAGGGCACCCCGCGCCCGCACGTCGTGCTCGCGGCGATGGCCGCCCGGGTGACCGGCCGCCCCGTCACGCTCAACCTGCCCCGCCGCCGGCTGCCCGCCGTCGTCGGCCACCGCGCCCCCACGCTGCAGCGCGTCCGGCTGGGCGCCACCGCGGACGGCACCCTGACCTCCGTGCTCCACGAGGTGACCACGTACACCTCGCGCATCAAGGAGTTCGTGGAGCAGGCCGCCATGCCCACGCGGGTCATGTACGGCTCACCGCACAGCCTCACCACGCACCGGGTGGTGCCGCTGGACGTCCCCAGCCCGTCCTGGATGCGCGCCCCGGGCGAGGCCCCGGGCATGTACGCCCTGGAGTCGGCCATGGACGAACTGGCCGTCGAGCTGGGCATGGACCCGATCGAGCTGCGGATCGCCAACGAGCCCGACACCGAGCCCGACAGCGGAAAGCCCTTCAGCAGCCGCCATCTGGTCGAATGCCTGCGCGAGGGGGCGCGGCGCTTCGACTGGTCCCGCCGGGACCCCCGCCCTCGCTCGCGGCAGGAGGGACCCCTGCTGATCGGGTCGGGCGTCGCGGCGGCCACGTACCCGGTGCTGGTCTCGCCCTCCACGGCGGCGGCACGCGCCCTGCCCGACGGCGACTTCGTGGTCCGCCTCAACGCCACGGACATCGGCACCGGAGCGCGCACCGTCCTCGCGCAGGTCGCCGCCGACGCCCTCGGCGTCCCGCTCGACCGCGTCCGCACCGAGGTGGGGAGCAGCGATCTGCCCCCGGCCCCGCTCGCCGGCGGCTCGTCCGGCACCGCCTCCTGGGGCTGGGCCGTGCACGAGGCCTGCTCCCGGCTCCGGGCGCGCTTGGGCGGCCACGAGGGACGGCTGCCGGACGGCGGCATCGAGGAGCGTGCGGACACGGCGGGCACCGCCGACGCCGAGAGCGACTACGCGCGGCACGCGTTCGGCGCCCACTTCGCCGAGGTCGCCGTCGACACCGTCACCGGAGAGGTACGGGTCCGCCGCCTCCTGGGTGTCTACGCCGCCGGACGCATCCTCAACCCCCGCACCGCGCGCTCCCAGTTCATCGGCGGCATGACGATGGGCCTCGGCATGGCGCTGACCGAGGGGAGCACGATGGACGCCCCGTTCGGCGACTTCACGGAGTCCGACCTCGCGTCGTACCACGTGCCCGTGCACGCCGACATCCCGCCGGCCGTCGAGGCGTACTGGGTCGACGAGGACGACCCGCACCTCAACCCCATGGGCAGCAAGGGGATCGGCGAGATCGGCATCGTCGGCACGGCGGCCGCCATCGGCAACGCCGTCCACCACGCCACGGGGATCCGCCTGCGCGAACTGCCCCTGACGCCGGACCGCGTACTCACCGCCCTGGCGGACCACGGAAGCGGGGGACGGCTCCCGTAGCGGAGGGCGGGGCCGCGTCCGCACGCCTTCGAGCGGGCCCGCCCGGCCGGTCCGAGGACCAGGGCGGCGCCGACGCAGACGGGCAGGCGCCGGACGCCAGCCCCCCCGGGACACCAGCCCTCAGCCCTCAGACCCCGTGCGACCGACGACCGACGACCGACAAAGCCGACGCGGTGCCTGCGAAGCGCAGGCCCGCGTCGGCTGACACGGTGGGGGCCGTCTCGCGACGGACACCCGGTCATTCCGGTGTCTGGTGCGCCCCGGTCAGCGGCCGGTACTCGGGACGCCTGCCCATCCGCTCGGAGGCGAGGAGCGCCAGCAGGGCCGTGACGGCCGCGAGCGCGGCGAGCACCGACACGAGGCCGGCCAGCCACGGCGGAGCCGCGGTGATCTCCAGGCCCTGCGAAAGGCCCGGCGACCTGAGCCGGCCCTCCAGCAACTGCATGACGGCAAGCGCCGTCGGCACGACCACGGCGGTCGCGAGCAGGGGCAGGGCGTTCTTGAGGACCAGCGCCAGGGCGAGCAGCAGACACAGTGCCGAGGCGCCGAGGGCGAAGCCGTACGCGTTCGCCGAAGCGCCGTCCCGGTGCAACGGGAAGTAGGCCAGCGCGCACATCAGGAGGGCCGCGGCGGCGACCCGGGCCGGCCAGGCGGGAGGCGCGCCGTCCTGGCGCGGCGGGCGGGGTCGGCGCGGACGCCGAGCGCGTCCGTGGTCCTCCGGTGCCTCGTGGGCGAGCGCCGGCAGGTCCGCGGAGCCCGGCTGGGCCGCGGAGCCCGGCTGGGACGACGGGAGCACGGAGTGCCCCGCCAGCAGACCGGTGCCGTGCGTGGGCACGTTCTGCTCCTGGGCCAGCTTGCCGATGAGCTGCACGAGCTCCTCGACCGGGCGGCTCGCGGCGGCCCGTACCGCCTCCTCGGCGCAGTGCTGCTCCACGGGCGGCCGGTGCAGCAGTGCCATCAGGCGGGTGACGTCCTCCACCGGGCGGGACTCCGCCGCGGCGCGGATCGCCTCGTCGGCGGAGTCGGGGTGGCGCGGCGGCCGGGTGAGCAGCGCCACGAGCCGGGTGACGTCCTCGACGGAACGGTCCACGCCGACCGCCCGCAGGGCGTCGACGGTGGCTCGCGCGTACTCGGGCGACTGCTCCAGAAGCGTGATGAGCTGCACCACTTCTTCCAGCGGACGGTCGGCGACGGCGGCGTGCACGAGTCCGTGCACGGGGTCGGCGTACTGCTCCTGAGGTGCTGGTCCGGCCCGCACGGGTCCCTCTTGTGCCGGGCGCGCGGGCGGGGCTTCTGCCGTGGGTTCCGCGCCGACGGGCGGCAGGGGCGGCATGGGCGGCGCCGGGGGACCGGCCGCGTCGTGCGCGGGTATCTCCGGCTGGTCCGGGCTGGGCGAGAAAGAGAAAGAGCGGGTGGTCATGGTCGGCTCCATGAAGAGGGTGCGGCTGCCGCCACTCCCCGATGTGCGACGGCAAGCTGATGCTGACCATTCCTATGGGGCCCTCCACCGCCCCGCCACCCGGATGCGGCACCCGTGTGAGTGGCGTCCCCCGCAGGGGTGGGTTCGGAGCTGTACGGGAGTCGGCCCTCGTCAGGCCGTGAGTGCCTCTCTCGCGGTGGCCGCCACCGCGTCGGCCACCGCGGTGAGCGCCGGCGAGTCGAGTTTCCACTGCTGCCAGTACAGCGGCACGTCGACACCGCGCTCCGGGTCGAGCGGGACGAGCCGTCCGTCGTCCAGCAGCGCTGCCGCCTGTACGACCGGCACCATGCCCCAGCCCATCCCGGCCACGACGGCGTCGACGAAGCCCTCCGAGGTGGGCACGAAGTGGCGCAGGGCGGCGGCGCGGTGCCCCGGGCCGCGGAGCGCGCGGACGAAGGCGTCCTGGAGGTCGTCGCGCCGGTCGAAGGCGACGACGGGCGCCTGCGCGAGCACTTCGTGCAGCGGGGTGTCCGGCTGTCCGCCGAGCCACCTCCCGGCCCAGGCGGGGCTCGCCACCGGGAGGTAGGGCATGCGTCCGAGCGGGCGCACGGAACAGCCGGTCACGGGATCGGGCGAGGAGGTCACGGCCGCCATCACCCGGCCCTCCCGGAGCAGGGCGGCGGTGTGGTCCTGGTCCTCGCGGCGCAGCTCGAAGGAGAGGCGCAGGTCTCGCGGTACGCGGGTGAGCGCCGGCAGGAACCAGGTGGCGAGGGAGTCGGAGTTCACGGCGATCGACAGCCGTGTGGGCTCGCCGGAGTCCGTCATGCCCAGCTCCGCGTGCGCGTCGCGCTCCAGCCGGGCCAGCTGACGGGCGAAGCGCACCACGACCTCGCCGGACTCGGTCGGCCGCACCGGTTTCGTCCGGGTCAGCAGGACGCGCCCGGTGCGCTGTTCGAGTGCCTTGACGCGCTGGCTGACCGCGGAGGGGGTCACGTGCAGGGCGCGGGCGGCGGCGTCGAAGGTGCCCTCGTCGACGACCGCGAGCAGGGTGCGGACCTGGTCGAGCGGCAACTCTGTCATCACGGGAGCTAATGATAGGTGAGAATCTTTAGCTGTACTTTCGTGCGAGCTCTTCCTAGCGTCGGTCGCATGACCAACGCCTTCAGCGCCGCGGCGGCCGGATTCGGCACCGGGCTCTCACTCATCGTCGCGATCGGCGCCCAGAACGCCTTCGTGCTGCGCCAGGGCGTCCGCCGCGACGCGGTCCTCGCGGTGGTGGGCATCTGTGCGGTGTCCGACGCCGTGCTGATCGCGCTCGGGGTCGGCGGGGTGGGCGCGGTGGTCGTGGCCTGGCCCGAGGTGCTGACCGCGGTGGGCGTGGTCGGCGGGGCCTTCCTGGTCGTCTACGGCGTGCTGGCCGCCCGTCGGGTGTTCCGGCCGGCCGCCCTGCGGGTGGAGGGGGAGGCGGCCGGGTCGCGGCGGCGGGCGGTGCTGACCTGTCTGGCGATGACCTGGCTCAACCCGCACGTCTACCTGGACACGGTCTTCCTCCTCGGGTCCGTGGCCGCCGACCGGGGCCCGCTGCGGTGGACCTTCGGGCTCGGTGCCGTCCTCGCGAGCCTGTGCTGGTTCACCGCGCTGGGCTTCGGCGCCCGTCTGCTGAGCCGCTTCCTGGCCCGGCCCTCGTCGTGGCGCGTGCTGGACGGTCTCGTCGCCGCGACGATGATCGGCCTGGGCGCCTCGCTCATCGCCGGAGCCTGATCCGCCCTGTCCGTGAGGCTGTGGCCGCCTGCGCTCGCCCCGGTGCACCACGGCGACGGCCGTCAGGCCCAGCGCCAGCCCCGCACCCGTCTGCACTCCGAACGGTTCGCCGAACATCAGCGCTCCCCACACGGCGGTCACCGGCGCCATCAGGAACATGAGGGTGTTGACCCGGGTCACTCCGCAGCGCCGCAGGAGGAGCCAGTACAGGCCGTAGCCGCCGAACGTGGGCAGTACGACGAGCCAGGCGACGGCGACCCAGAAGGGCGTGGCGGAGGGCGGGGCCGCCGTCCCGGTCGCGGCGGCGAGCGCGCCGAAGACGACGGCGCTGGTCCCGACGTGGACCGTCATGGCCACGGACGGAGGGACCTGGGAGGGGGAGCGCCGGTCCAGGATCGTGGCCGCCACCAGGCAGAGCATGCCGAGGAACGGCACGAGGTACGCCCACCCGGGGACCCCCTCGGCGGCTCCCGCGTCGGCCGACGTGACCACGGCGACGCCGGTGACGCCCAGGGCCAGCCCGGCCCACTGCGTCCGGGTGACGCGGGTGCCGAGGAGAGGGCCCGCGAGCGCCCCGGTCACCAGGGGCTGCGTGCCGTCGATGAGGGCCGTCGTGCCGGTGGAGACGCCGAGCTGGATGGCGTAGTACACGGTCAGGAGGTAGCCGCTCTGCGACAGGGCCCCCACGAGGACCTGCCGGGCGAGCTCCCTGCGTGTCGCCCCGCGCCACGCGCGCCGCGTGACCGTCAGGGAGGCCATGCCCAGGACGGCGGCCAGGGGCAGGAACCGCCACAGCAGCAGCGTGACCGCGGGCGCGCTTCCCGCCCCGAGCCCGGCGCCGATGAAGCCGGAGCTCCAGGCGACGACGAATGCGATGGAGAGCAGCGGGTTCACTGCGGAGACACCTCCCGGGCCGAGGTCCGGACCGGCCGCGTGTCGAGTAGACCGATCTGTTTACTTCGCTGTCGAGTATACGGATCGGTTTACTGTGGTGGCATGACGAGTGCGACCGGATCCCCCCGCGAGGCCGGGGCCGCCCCCCGCCGGGTGACCCTCACCCCGGCGGCCCGCCGCGTCCTGGAGGCGGCGGGCAGGCTTTTCTACGAGCGCGGCATCCACGCGGTCGGCGTCGACCTGATCGCGGCCGAGGCGGGGGTCACCAAGAAGACCCTGTATGACCGCTTCGGCTCCAAGGAGCAGATCGTCGTCGAGTACCTGGCCGGCCGGGACGAGCGTTGGCGGGCCTTCCTCGCCCCCCGGCTCGAAGCCGCACGCACCCCCGCGGAGAAGGTCGCCGCCGTCTTCGACGCCTCACGGGACTGGACACGGGTGCACAGCCCCCGGGGGTGCGGCATGGTCAACGCGCACGCGGAGATCGACGACCCGGCCCACCCGGCGTCCGCGATCATCGACGGCCAGAAGCAGTGGATGCTCACCCTCTTCACCGACCTCGTACGACCGCTCGCCCCGGAGGCGGCCGAGTCCGCCGGGCGCACCCTGATGCTGCTGCACGAAGGCGCCCTCGTCGCCCACGGCATGAACGTCTTCCCCGGAGCGGTCGACCACGCCCGCACCGAGGCCTGCCGGGTGGTGGCACGGGCCGCCGCCCAAGGACGGGAGGGCTGACGCCCCGTCCTCCATGCGGGCCCCCGGTGCGAGTGGTTGCCGCGGTCGACGATAGTGAGGGCTGACACCGAAAGATGTATCGAGCATCCAGGACGGCCGTGGACACCAGCAGCAACACCACCGACAACGACGCGGAACCCCACGACGCGAAGCCGCGACCGGCCGAGCCCGCCGCCCGGCAGACCGGATGGCGCCGCTGGGCCATGGACACCCGGCCGCTGCGCCGCCCGGCCTACCGGCGGCTCTGGTCGTCGACCGTCGTCACCGCCGTGGGCAGCCAGCTCACCGCCGTCGCCGTCCCCAAGCAGATCTACGACATCACCGGCTCCTCCGCCTGGGTCGGCTACGCGAGCCTCGCCGGCCTCCTGCCGCTGGTCGTCTTCGCGCTGTGGGGCGGCGCGGTCGCCGACAGCATGGACCGCCGCAAACTGCTCCTCGTCACCAACACCGGCGTCGCCGTCACCTCCCTGCTGTTCTGGATACAGGCGGCCACCGGACTCGGCTCGGTGCTCGTCCTGATGGTGCTGCTCGCCCTCCAGCAGGCGTTCTTCGGCCTCAACGCCCCCGCCCGTACCGCCTCCATCGCCCGCCTGGTCCCGCCGGAGGAACTGCCCGCGGCGAACGCGCTCGGCTCGACCGTCATGCAGGTCGGCCTGGTGGCGGGCCCGCTGCTCGCCGGCGCCCTGATCCCCGTGATCGGCCTGGCCGAGCTGTACCTCATCGACGCCCTCGCCCTGTGCGTCACCGTGTGGGCCGTGCACCGGCTCCCCGCGCTGCCGCCACTCGCCGCCTCGGCGGCCCGCCGCGCCGGACTCCGCGAGGTCGTCGCGGGCTTCCGCTACATCTCGCTGCACAAGGTGCTGCTGCTGTCCTTCCTCGCCGACATCGTCGCCATGGTCTTCGGCATGCCCCGGGCCCTCTTCCCGCAGCTCGCCTCCGAGACGTACGCGCCCTACGGCGAAGGACTCGCCCTCGGCCTGCTGTTCGCGGCGATCCCCGTCGGCGCCATGGCCGGCGGACTCCTGTCCGGCACGTTCTCGCGGGCCCGCCGGCACGGCTTCATGGTCATCGCCGCCGTGGTGGCCTGGGGCGTGGCGATCACCGGCTTCGGACTGAGCACCAGCCTCTGGGTGGCCGTCGCGTTCCTCGCCGCGGCCGGCGTCGCCGACATGGTCTCCATGGTCTTCCGCGGCGCCATCCTCCTGTCGGCGGCGACGGACGAGATGCGCGGGCGGATGCAGGGCGTCTTCACCGTCGTGGTCGCGGGCGGACCCCGCCTCGCCGACGTCCTGCACGGGACGGCCGGTTCACTGCTCGGGGCACGCACGGCCGTCGTCGCCGGCGGACTGCTGGTCGTGGCCACCACGCTGCTCCTGGCCTTCGTGACACCGGCGCTGCGCCGCTACGAGATCTGAGCCCGGCGGAGCGGGGCGCCCCGGCCGCCTCACGGGAGGTCGGCGGCCGAGTCCTCGGGAGCGAGGTCCGGACGGAGCCGGTGCCACGACGGCTGCCGCAGCAGCCCGGCGCGCGTACGGGTGCTGTAGCGCACCTCGCCGACCAGCAGCGGCAGCACCCAGCGCGCTCCCGGCGCGTGCGGCACCGGGTCGAAGGGGCAGGTGTCGCTCGCCGCCGCGTGCAGGAGCCGGGCGAGCGCCGCCCGCTCGTCCTCGCTCCAGCCGGTGCCCACGCTGCCGACGTAGCGCAGCCGCCCGCCCTCGCGCTGTCCCACCAGAACGGCACCGGGCAGTCCGGTCAGCCTGCCGCGGCCCGGCGACCAGCCGCCGATGATCACGTCCGCGGTCAGCAGGTTCCGGATCTTGATCCAGGCCCGGGAGCGGACCCCGGGCTCGTAGACCGAGTCCAGCCGCTTGCAGACCAGCCCCTCCAGGCCGTTGTCGCGGGTGAGCTGCAGTGCCGCCTCCCCGTGGCCCACGATCGCGGACGGCGTGGACCAGGCGGGCCCGTCGAGGTTGAGCGACTCCAGCTCCCCGCGCCGGCGGGCGTAGGTGAGGTGCGTCAGGTCGTCGCCGCGCAGGTGCATCACGTCGAACAGCATCAGGTGGGCGGGCGCCTCCGCGGCCCGGCGTGCCGCCATGGCCGGGGCGTGCGCGAGACCCATCCGCGACTGGAGCCGCTGGAAGTCACCACGCCCCCGCTCGTCCAGCACCAGGATCTCCCCGTCCAGGACCGCCGGCGTACTCCCGAGAGCCCCGCCCAGCGCCCCCAGTTCCGGGTAAGCGGCGGTGATGTCGTCCCCGGACCGGGCGCGCAGCAGCACGCTCCCGTCCCCGGGCAGGTAGACCACCACGCGCTGCCCGTCCTGCTTCGTCTCGTAGGCCCAGCGCGGGTCCTGTGCGGTGGGGGGCAGCACACCTGGAGTGGCGAGCATGGGGGCGATGCGCGGGAGTCTCACCCTTCAGTTGTCGACCGCCCGAGCGCGGTTCCACGCCCTTCACGCCGGTCTTTCCCCTGAACGGGGCCGCCGTCAGCCCTTGACGGCCCGTGCCATCAGCGTCTGCGGCCGAAGGCCGCGCCGGACGTCCAGCTCGCCCGGCACCCCGGTGCGTACGGCGGTGGCGAACTCCCGGCGCAGCACCGGCCGGCCCTCCTCGCTGTCGAGACCTGTGCTGTCGTACACGAGCGGCGGCTGCGCCCCGAACAGTTCGACGCGGGTGATGCCTTGCGAGACGTTCACCGCCCCGGAGAGCGAGGCCTGGCTGACCGCGCCGTTCTCGTGCTCGCAGGTGAGCTCGATCCAGTGGCGCGGGTCACCGGTGCCCCGGATGCCGGTGATCGGCCCGACCGCCGCGTCGAGCAGGTCCAGCAGATGCGGGCCGAGGTCAAGCAGCGCACCGTGTTCCAGCCGCCAGGAGGTCGCGAAGTCACCGCCGAGGAAGGCGCCGTGCACCAGGCAGGAGCGGGCCCCGCCACGTCCAGGCCGCGTGCGGCGCCGATGAACTCCCGGACGGCGGGGTGATAGCGGTTGGACAGCACGAGCTGGGAGACGACCCTGGCCTCCTCGACCGCGTCGGCGAGCCGCCGGGCCGAGGGCAGGTCGACGCCGAGGGGCTTCTCCAGCAGCAGCGCCCTGCCCGCCCGGGCGGCACGGAGGGCGAGGTCCGCCTGGACGGCCGGGGGCACGGCGAAGGCGACCGCCTCACAGCCGTCGAGCAGTTCCTCGAAGCTCGCCGCGACGGCGGCCCCGTACGGTGCGGCGGTCTCCCGGGCCGCCTCGGCGCGGCGCGCCCACACGCCGGTCAGCAGCGTCTCGGGCCCGGCGGCGAGCACGCGCGCGTGCACGGCCCGCGCCCAGGGGCCCGCGCCGACGAGCCCGACCCCCACCGGCGGGAAGGATCAGGCGGGCGGAGTGCCGTTCACGGGGAGTCCGTTCTGTCGTGGGGCGCGGGTGACGGAACTCCATCACGAGATGCCGCGTCCTGACCAGGGCCGGGAAGCCCGTCCGCCGCGGAGCCGCGCACGCCGGGGATCCGCACCTCGCGCCTCTGTCGCACAACAGGCGCACGGCGTCATCATTCGGTCATGGACCCCACTCACGACAAAGACGGCGTCGCGGACGCCCCCTCGCTCCCCGCACTGGCCGAGGACTGGCAGCGATGTCTCGCGGTCGCGGCGCACCCCGACGACCTGGAGTACGGCGCGGCGTGCGCGGTCGCCCGCTGGACGGCCCAGGGCAAGCAGGTCACCTACCTCCTCGCGACGCGCGGCGAGGCAGGAATCGACGCGCTGCACCCCGACCGGGCGAAGCCGCTGCGCGAGGCCGAGGAGCGGGCCGGCGCGCTCGAAGTCGGCGTCGACACCGTCGAGTTCCTCGACCACCGCGACGGTGTCGTCGAGTACGGACTCGACCTGCGGCGCGACATCGTCCGGTCGCTGCGGCGCCACCGCCCCGAGGTCGTGGTCACCGGTGCGTTCTCCGTCCGGATGATCGGCGGCATGACCAACCAGGCGGACCACCGCGCCGTGGGCCTGGCCGCTCTCGACGCGGCACGGGACGCGGGCAACCGCTGGATCTTCCCGGAGCTGGAGGACGAGGGCCTCCAGCCGTGGAACGGCGTCCGCATGGTGTGCGTCGCGGGCGCCGAACGGCCCACCCACGGCGTGGACGTCACCGGTGAACCCCTGCGCCGGGGCATCGCCTCCCTGGAGGCCCACGCCGAGTACACCAAGGGACTGGGGGACCAGGCCTTCGAACCGGGCGCGTTCCTGACCTGGGTCGGCCGGACGGCCGGCCAGGCCCTCGGCGTCGAGTCGGCGGTCCTCTTCGACGTCCACCAGCTCATCCCCGACGGCCCGCCGCCCTGGGCGTGAACACGGGCCCCACGGCCGATCCGCCGGAGCACCAGCCCCCGCTCCGGCGGAACTTGACCTGATCGAGGGTTTCCCGCCGCCCCGAGACCCCTAGGCTGATCGGCGTTGATCACCGCCACCCCCAGGAGCGAACGTGACTCTGCCCCGTCAGCAGGCCTTCGGGCGCCCGGCCGTCCTCCGCCGGGAAGCCGTCGCCGCGGTCGTCCCCGTCGCCGTCGCGGCCCTGCTGGCCGCGGCCTCACCCGCCGCTGCCGCCGGGGGAGCGCCCGGCGTGGGCGACCCCTACTTCACCCTCGCGGGCAACGGCGGCTACGACGTCCGCCACTACGCCCTGACCCTCGGCTACGACCCCGGCAGCCGCCACCTCGACGGCAAGGCGGTCGTCACCGCCCGCGCCACCCAGCGGCTCACCCGCTTCGACCTAGACCTCAAGGGACTGAAGGTCACCGGCGTGACGGTCGGCCACGACAAGGCCGCCTTCCGCCGGGACGGCCAGGAACTGGTGATCACCCCGAAGCACGCGCTGCGCGAGGGCCGGCAGTTCCGTGTCACCGTCACCTACGCCGGCACGCCCGGCCCGGTGACCGACCCCGACGGCTCACTGGACGGCTGGATCCCCACGGACGACGGGGCGTTCGTGGCGGGCGAACCGCAGGGGGCCATGACCTGGTTCCCGGGCAACAACCACCCCAAGGACAAGGCGTCCTACGACATCACCCTCACCGTGCCCGAGGGGCGCACCGCGGTCTCCAACGGCGTCCTGCTCGGCCGGCGGACCGCCCACGGCCGCACCACCTTCCGCTGGCGGCAGGCCGAGCCGATGGCCGCGTACCTGGCCACCGCGACGGTGGGCACGTTCGAGGTCGAGCGGTACAGGACCGCGGACGGGATCGAGGTCTACAACGCCGTCGACCCGCGCGAGGCGGCCGAGGCGGCACCCGTCCTCAAGAAGCTGCCGTCGGTACTGGCCTGGGAGAGCAAGCTGTTCGGCCCGTACCCCTTCCGCGCCGCCGGCGCCGTGGTCGACCACGCCCCGCGGGTCGGATACGCGCTGGAGACCCAGACCCGCCCCGTCTACGACCGCGCACCGGACCTCGGCACCCTCGTCCACGAGAGCGCGCACCAGTGGTTCGGCGACTCGGTCTCCCTGACCAGCTGGAAGGACATCTGGCTCAACGAGGGCTTCGCGACCTACGCCGAGTGGCTCTACGCCGAGCAGCACGGCGGCGAGAGCGCCCAGAAGGCCTTCGACGACCTGTACGCGCGCCCGGCGGCCGACGACCTGTGGGCGTTCGCCCCCGCCGACCCCGGCGACGGAGCCCACATCTTCGCGACCCCCGTCTACGCCCGCGGAGCCATGGCCCTGCACAAGCTGCGCACCGCCGTCGGCGACCCGGTCTTCTTCCGCGTCCTGCGGACCTGGGCCGCCGACCACCGGGACGGCCACGGCACCACGGCGCAGTTCACGCGTCTCGCCGAGCGGCTGTCCGGCAAGGACCTCGACGCGCTGTTCCGCACCTGGATCGGCACGGCGGGCAAGCCGCAGCGGCCCTGAGGGAAGCCGCCCGGCCGCGGCCCGCCGTCAGGCGGGTCGCAGCCAGAGCGTCGCCAGCGGGGGCAGAGTCAGCCGCAGCGACGCCGGACGGCCGTGGCTCGGCTCCGGCTCGGGCTTCAGCACACCGCAGTTGGTGACGTCGCTGCCGCCGTACCGGGCGAGGTCGGTGTTGAGGACCTCGTGCCAGGCGGGCACGTCGTCCGGCACCCCGAGCCGGAAGTCGTGCCGCACGACCGGGGAGAAGTTGCTGACGGCGAGCAGCGGGGAGCCGTCGGCGGCGTGGCGGAGGAAGGCGAAGACGTTGTCCTCGGCCGCGTCGCCCACCACCCAGGAGAAGCCCGAGGGGTCGGTGTCGCGCTGCCACAGCGCCGGCTCACCCTTGTAGTGGGCGTTGAGGTCGCGGACCAGGTCTCGGACCCCGCGGTGGTCGGGCTCGGCCTCGTACCCCGGGTCCAGCAGCCACCAGTCGGGCCCCTGGGCCTCCGACCACTCCCCGCCCTGCGCGAACTCCTGCCCCATGAACAGGAGTTGCTTGCCCGGGTGGGCCCACATGTAACCCAGGTAGGCGCGTTCGTTGGCCCGCTGCTGCCACCAGTCGCCGGGCATCTTGGCCACGAGCGCCTGCTTGCCGTGCACGACCTCGTCGTGGGAGATGGGCAGCACGTAGTTCTCGCTGTACGCGTACACCATCGAGAAGGTCATCTCGTTGTGGTGGTACTTGCGGTGCACCGGGTCCTTCGAGATGTAGACCAGCGAGTCGTGCATCCAGCCCATGTTCCACTTCAGCCCGAAGCCGAGGCCCCCGTCGGAGGTCGGCCGGGTGACACCGTTCCAGGCGGTCGACTCCTCGGCGATGGTGACCACGCCCGGGTTCCGCCGGTACACGGTGGCGTTCATCTCCTGGAGGAAGGAGACGGCGTGCGGGTCCTCGTTGCCGCCGTACATGTTCGGCGTCCACTGTCCGGGCTCGCGCGAGTAGTCGAGGTAGAGCATGGAGGCGACGGCGTCCACGCGCAGGCCGTCGATGTGGAACTCCTCGCACCAGTACACGGCGTTGGCGACCAGGAAGTTCCGCACCTCGCGGCGCCCGTAGTCGAACTCCAGCGTGCCCCAGTCGGGGTGCGCGGCCCGGTGGGGGTCGCCGTGCTCGTACAGCGGGGTGCCGTCGAACTGGGCCAGTGCCCAGTCGTCGCGCGGGAAGTGCGCGGGCACCCAGTCCATGAGCACGCCGATCCCGGCCCGGTGCAGGGCGTCGACCAGGTACTTGAAGTCGTCCGGGGTGCCGAGCCGGGAGGTCGGGGCGTAGAACCCGGTGATCTGGTAACCCCAGGAACCGCCGAAGGGGTGCTCGGCGACCGGCATCAACTCGACGTGCGTGAACCCGAGTTCGGCGACGTACCGCGGAAGCTCCTCCGCCAGCTCGCGGTAGCTCAGGCCGGGCCGCCAGGAGGCCAGATGCACCTCGTACACCGAGAACGGGGCCTCGTGCACCGGGACGTCGCCGCGGTGCGCCATCCAGTCCTGGTCACCCCACTCGTACGCCGACTCCGTCACGATCGACGCGGTCGCCGGGGGCACCTCGGCACGCCGGGCCATCGGGTCGGCGCGCATCGTGTGCGTGCCGTCCGGGCGGGTGATGTCGAACTTGTACGCCGTTCCCGCCCCGATGCCGGGAAGGAACAGCTCCCACACTCCGGTGGAGCCGAGCGAGCGCATCGGGTACGCGGCGCCGTCCCAGTGGCAGAAGTCCCCGCACACCCTGACGCCCCGGGCGTTCGGCGCCCAGACCGTGAAGCGGGTGCCGACGACCCCCTCGTGGACCATCGGCTGCGCGCCCAGGGCCCGCCACAGCTCCTCGTGGCGCCCCTCGGCGATCAGGTGCAGGTCGAGTTCACCGAGGGCGGGCAGGAAGCGGTAGGGGTCCGCCACCTCGGACTCGTCACCGTCGTAGGCCACGAGCAGCGTGTACGCGGGGACGGCGTCGAGAGGCAGGACGCCGGAGAACAGGCCGTCGCCCTCGTCGCGCAGCTCCGTGCGCTCTCCGTCGACCCGCACGGCCACCGTCCGGGCGTACGGGCGCAGGACGCGGAACCTGACGCCGCCCGGGACAGGGTGGGCGCCCAGCAGGGCGTGCGGGTCGTGGTGGGCACCCGACAGCAGCCGCGCGCGGTCCGTCGCGTCCATGGCCTCGGCCGGGCGGACGCCCGGGGTGCCGTGCCCGGGTCGCGGCGGTCCCGCCCGGGATGTCATGGCGGCGGGCTCCGGGGTCCCGGCCGACAGGACGGGAGCGGACGGATCGGGAACGACTGTGGTGTGGGGTGCCACGGCTCTTGAGCCTCCTTGAGCAGAGAGAAAGCGGGAACGAAAAAGGGGCGCGCGCTACTGCCGCCGGGGGTTGAGCGGCGTCTCGGCGAGCCGGGTGATCGCCGCCATCGGCACGGGCAGCCAGTCGGGCCGGTGCCGGGCCTCGTACAGCACCTCGTAGACCGCCCGGTCCGTCTCGTACGCCCGCAGCACCTCGGGTTCCTCCCGGGGGTCCCAGCGTGCCTCGGCGGCATAGCCCGCGCAGTACGCCTCGCGGCAGCGCTGGGCCCATTCCGGCCGCCACGGGCGCCGGGAGCGGGCCGCGTAGTCGAAGGAGCGCAGCATGCCCGCGACGTCGCGGGCGGGGGACTGGGCGCGCCGGCGCTCGGCGAGCGGACGGGCCGGTTCGCCCTCGAAGTCGATCACGAACCACCGCCGCCCGGTCCGCAGCACCTGGCCGAGGTGGAGGTCGCCGTGGATCCGCTGGGCGGGACGGGCGGTGTCGAGGCGCGCGAGCGCGTCGTACGCGCTCTGCAGCCCGGGCACGTACGGCAGCAGCGCGGGGACGGAACGGGCGGTGGCGTGCAGGCGTTCGGTCATCGCCTCCGCCAAGCGCCTGTTGTGGCGCCGGGTCGGGGTGTCGAGGGGGAAGGCCTTGGCGAGCGCCAGGTGCACCTCGGCCGTGGCCCGTCCGAGCGCGTACGCCTCCTGGGTGAAGTCCCGTTCCGAGCTGAGCGTCTCCAGCGCCAGGGCCCAGCCGTCGGTGGCGTCGCGCAGGTACGGCTGGAGGACACCCAGCGTCGCCTGCTCGGGGTGCGAGGTCTGGAACCAGGCGGCCGGCGCGGGCACCCGCGTGCAGCCCTGCCGGGCCAGCGACGCGGGCACCTCCAGGTCCGGGTTGACGCCCGGCTGGATGCGGCGGAACACCTTCAGGATGAAGGAGTCGCCGTACACCAGTGAGGTGTTGGACTGCTCGGCGTCCAGCAGGCGCGGGGCCAGCCCGTGGGGCAGCGGCACCCGGGTGTCCCGTTCGAAGCGCAGCGGGCCCGCCGTCCCCGGGTGGCGCAGCCGCTCCAGCAGCAGCCCCGCGGCCTCGGAGTCCTGGAGCGCGTCGTACACCATGAGGCCGGCCAGCGGACCCTCGTCGGCCCGCCCGATGACGGCGTGCGCCAGCTTGGGCGGCAGGAACTCCCGCACGCCCAGGAGCAGCTGGTAGCAGTCGTCGGGCGGGGGAGAGGTGCCGGGCCCGCGACCGGCCGGCGGGCCCTCGTGCTCGGCCCGTACCAGAAGATGCAGACAGCCCGGGTGCAACTCGGTCACCGACAGCAGGGTCAGGTCCGTGATGGTCCGGCCCTTCCCCGCGAACCAGCGCTGCCGCGGCAGCCATGCGAGCAGCAGCTCGGCGAGCGAGCTGAGCAGCGGGGCGCGATCGAGGCTGCTCGGTCTTTGCAGTGCAATCTTCGGCATGGCGACGCGTCCTTTCAGATGTACACGATCAAGAACGCCGGATGACGCGGGAGGAGAGGGCCCGGAGCCGGAACCAGTAGAAGCCGTGGCCCGCCAGCGTCAGCAGGTACGGCAGCTCGCCGATGGCCGGGAAGCGCACCCCGCCGATCAGCTCGACCGGGTGCCGCCCGTCGAACTCCCGCAGGTCCAGCTCGGTCGGCTGTGCGAAGCGGGAGAAGTTGTGCACGCACAGGACGAGGTCGTCCTTGTACTCGCGCAGGAACGCGATGACGGCCGGGTTGGTGGAGGGGAGTTCGGTGTAGGAACCGAGGCCGAACGCCTTGTTCTGCTTGCGGATCTCGATCATGCGCCGGGTCCAGTGGAGCAGGCTGGAGGGGCTGCTCATGGACGCTTCGACGTTGGTGACCTGGTAGCCGTAGACCGGGTCCATGATCGTCGGCAGGGAGAGGCGGCCGGGGTCACAGGTGGAGAAGCCCGCGTTGCGGTCCGGGGTCCACTGCATGGGGGTGCGGACGGCGTCGCGGTCGCCGAGCCAGATGTTGTCGCCCATGCCGATCTCGTCGCCGTAGTAGAGGATCGGCGAGCCGGGCAGGGACAGCAGCAGCGCGGTGAACAGTTCGATCTGGTTGCGGTCGTTGTCCAGCAGCGGGGCGAGGCGCCGCCGGATGCCGATGTTGGCGCGCATGCGCGGGTCCTTGGCGTACTCCGCGTACATGTAGTCGCGTTCCTCGTCGGTGACCATCTCCAGGGTCAGCTCGTCGTGGTTGCGCAGGAAGATGCCCCACTGGCAGTTCGAGGGGATGGCGGGGGTCTTGGCGAGGATTTCGGAGACCGGGTAGCGCGACTCGCGGCGGACGGCCATGAAGATGCGGGGCATCACCGGGAAGTGGAAGGCCATGTGGCACTCGTCGCCGCCGGCGGCGTAGTCGCCGAAGTAGTCGACGACGTCCTCCGGCCACTGGTTGGCCTCGGCCAGCAGCACGGTGTCGGGGTAGTGGGCGTCGATCTCGGTGCGGACCCGCTTGAGGAACTCGTGGGTCGCGGCCAGGTTCTCGCAGTTCGTGCCCTCCTCCGTGAAGAGGTAGGGGACCGCGTCCAGCCGGAACCCGTCGATCCCGAGGTCCAGCCAGAACCGCAGGGCCGCCAGGATCTCCTCCTGGACCCGTGGGTTCTCGTAGTTGAGGTCGGGCTGGTGGGAGAAGAAGCGGTGCCAGAAGTACTGCTTGCGGACGGGGTCGAAGGTCCAGTTGGAGGCTTCGGTGTCGACGAAGATGATGCGGGCGTCCTGGTACTGCTTGTCGTCGTCGGCCCAGACGTAGTAGTCGCCGTAGGGGCCGTCGGGGTTGTTGCGGGACTCCTGGAACCACGGGTGCTGGTCGCTGGTGTGGTTCATGACGAAGTCGATGATGACGCGCATGCCGCGCTGGTGGGCGGCGTCGACGAACTCCACGAAGTCGGCGAGGTCGCCGAACTCGGGCAGTACGGCGGTGTAGTCGCTGACGTCGTAACCGCCGTCGCGCAGCGGTGACTTGAAGAAGGGCGGCAGCCAGAGGCAGTCGACGCCGAGCCACTGGAGGTAGTCGAGTTTGCTCGTGAGGCCCTTGAGGTCACCTACGCCGTCGCCGTTGCTGTCCTGGAAGGAGCGGACGAGGACCTCGTAGAAGACGGCTCGTTTGAACCATTCGGGGTCGCGGTCCTTGGCGGGGGTGTCCTCGAAGGTGTCCGGGACGGGTTCGTTGACGATCATGTGGTGACCGACCCTCCGATCTGCGATGAGGACGGGCGCAGGGCGGTGCCGTGCTCATCCGGGGAGTCGTGGTTCTCAGCCTCCCGGCCCACAGCGAGGACATGCGCACCGCCGGGGGCCAGCCGCACGTAGTTCGTGCTGCCCCAGTGGTAGGTCTCGCCGGTGAGCTCGTCGTGCACGGGCACCGTCTCGTGCCAGTCCAGGCCGAGTTGCGGCATGTCCAACGAGACCGTGGCCTCCTGGGTGTGGTGAGGGTCGAGGTTCGCCACCACGAGAACCGTGTCCGAGCCGTCGCGCTTGCTGTACGCGATCAGCGCGTCGTTGTCCGCCCGGTGGAAGCGCAGGTTGCGCAGCCGGCGCAGGGCGCCGTGCGAGCGCCTGATCCGGTTCAGCCGGGCGATCAGCGGGGCGATCGTCCGGCCGTCCCGCTCGGCGGACTCCCAGTCCCGGGGACGGAGCTGGTACTTCTCGGAGTCCAGGTACTCCTCGCTGCCCGCGCGGACGGGGGTGTTCTCGCACAGCTCGTAGCCGGCGTAGACGCCCCACGCGGGGGAGAGGGTCGCGGCGAGCACCGCCCGCACCTCGAAGGCGGGGCGCCCGCCGTGCTGGAGGTAGGCGGGGAGGATGTCGGGGGTGTTCACGAAGAAGTTGGGCCGCATGTACGCGGCCGACTCGCCCGACAGTTCGCTCAGGTACTCCGTGAGTTCCTGGCGGGTGTTGCGCCAGGTGAAGTAGGTGTACGACTGCTGGAAGCCCACCGCGGCCAGCCGGTGCATGACCGCGGGCCGGGTGAACGCCTCGGCCAGGAAGATCACGTCGGGGTCGGTGCGGTTGACGTCGGCGATGACCTGCTCCCAGAACACCACCGGCTTGGTGTGCGGGTTGTCCACCCGGAAGATCCGCACGCCGTGGTCCATCCAGTGCCGCAGGACGCGCACGGTCTCCTCGACCAGGCCCGGCATGTCCCGGTCGAAGGCGATCGGGTAGATGTCCTGGTACTTCTTCGGCGGGTTCTCCGCGTAGGCGATGGTCCCGTCCGGACGGTGCTGGAACCACTCCGGGTGCTTCTCCACCCACGGGTGGTCCGGCGAGCACTGGAGCGCGAAGTCCAGGGCCACCTCCAGGCCGAGGCCCGAGGCCCGCCGTACGAAGGCGTCGAAGTCCTCGATCGTGCCCAGGTCCGGATGGACGGCGTCGTGGCCGCCCTCCGGCGAGCCGATCGCCCACGGCACGCCCACGTCCTGCCGGCTGGCCGAGAGGGTGTTGTTCGGGCCCTTGCGGAAGGTGGTGCCGATCGGGTGGATCGGCGGGAGGTAGACGACGTCGAAGCCCATCTCCGCGATCGCGGGCAGCCGCTCGGCGGCCGTGCGGAACGTCCCGCTGACCGGGGGCCGGCCCTCCTGGACCACGGCGCCCTCGGAGCGCGGGAAGAACTCGTACCAGGCGCCGAACAGGGCCCGTTCGCGCTCCACGAGGAGGGGCATGGGCTCCGTACGGGTGAGCCGGTCGCGCAGGGGGTGGGCGGCGAGGACGGCGTCCACCTCGGGGGTCAGCGCGTCCGACAGGCGTGCTTCCGCCGGCCTGGAGTCGTCGCGCAGTGTCCGCGCGGCGACCTTGAGCGTCCGGCGGGCGGCGCCCCGCGGGGCCCCGGCGGCGGCCCGCTCGAACAGCGCGGCACCTTCGTCCAGGATCAGCGGGATGTCGATGCCGGCGGGGACCTTTATCCCCGCGGCGTGCCGCCAGGCGGCGATGGGATCGCTCCACGCCTCCACGCGGTACGTCCACGCGCCGGCCGCCTCGGGGGTGACCTCGGCTCCCCATCGGTCGGAGCCCGGGGCGAGTTCGCGCATCGGGGTCCAGGGGCCCTCCCGGCCGTCCGGTCCGCTCAGCACGACGTTGGCCCCGACCGCGTCATGACCCTCACCGAAGAGGGTGGCGGTGACCTGGAAGGTCTCGTCCACGACGGCTTTCGCCGGCCGGGTGCCGCGGTCGACGACGGGCCGCACATCCACGATCGGGATGCGGCCGGTGGCCGGGTTGCCTTCCAGGTCCATGGGATTCGCCTCCGCCGTCCTCAAGCACACGCCTGCGGTTGAGAGCTGCATCGGAAAGCCCGGCCGTGCAGCGGGGTTCTGTCGTTGTCGTCATCCACCGAGTGCCGGGCTGACGCCGCGGCTCTGCTTGCTCGCGCCACCGTGGGGCCGGCCGCTCATGTGGTGGAGGGCCTTGGCCGCCGTGTGGGGGCGCAGGTAGCGTTCGGCGGCGTCGGCGGCCTCACGGGCGCAACGCTCGCCCATCAGCACGCACAGGGTGTACGCCGTGTTCTCGAACTTCCCCCGCACCGTGTGGTCGGCGGGGGCCGCGAGCAGCAGGCGTTCCCACGCCCGGTATCGCTCAAGATGCAGGGCGACCTCGGCTTTTGCGGGTAGCAACATCTCGCTGGTCACCTTCCCACTTGTCGACTGCGCACGGCTCGTCCAGGGTTTGCCCGAAGGGCCGTGCACGGAGAGGAACCGGTTCGTCACAGCACCGGAGCCCTCCCCCATGGTGCACGGGACACCCGCGAGCGTCTTGTTGGCTCTTCAACGAAAAAACCGGGGCCGGTTCTCGAGTTGCACGAACGGGCTAGCGCTCCCACCCTGAGAGTGACTCAGGAGCGATCACTGCTCACGCTTCGTGTTCGGGGCTCGGCCCGTCAGGGCGGTGGGAGAAGCGAGAGCTTCGCCGGTGAGGAGCCAACGACGATGAACGCTGTAGTGCCCTGCTACTACCACCTCGACGTGGAGGTCAGCCCGGAAAAGGTCGGGCAGGTCAGGCGTATCCTGGCCGCCCATCTCCGGTACTGGAACCTGGAGATTCTCGTCGAGTCCGTCTGTCAGTGCGCGGAAGCTCTGCTGCACACGATCGACCGCCACGCGACGGACAAGAACACCTCCATCGAGATGTGGTGGAACGGTCAGCACCTGATCACCGCCATCTCGGACAACAACCAGGACATCCGCCCGCACTACGCGCCGCAGGGGTGCCTGGCCCGGATCGCCGCGCTGAGCGACGGCTGGGGCTGCTGCGCCACCGGTGTCGGCGGCAAGATCATCTGGTTCGCCCGGCGCGTGCAGGCGTCCGAACGCGCACCGCTGGTGCCCGCCGCGCCTTCGCCCGCCCTTCTGGAGGCGCTTCAGGCCCCCCGCGAGATGCCGGTGCCGGCCCTGGTCGGCCCGACGAGCGAGATCCCGCTCGAAGCGGAGACCGAGCGCGCCGACGGCCCGGCGCCGGACGAGGCCGAGCACCGGCCGGCGCACCGTCCGCGAGTTCCCGTGTGACGCGCGCACGTGTGCCGGATCTCCCCGTGACACACGTTCTCCCCGCGCCCTTTCGGCGCCCCACCGGGCCGCGGCCTGCTCCGGCAGCCGCGGCCGGGTGGCGTCCGGAACCGGCCCGGCTCCAAGGATCGGCGCACCCTGAAGTCTCCCCGGGCAGCGGGTACTTGACTTGAAGTGCGCTCCAGGATCCAGACTCCCCGTCAGGTCCGCGAACGCCGGGCCGGCAGGGAGGGCACACCCATGAGGTACCGCACGATCGGCACCGACCCGGCGACCCGCCGCGAGGTGAGCGTGCTGGCGCTCGGCGCGATGCTGTTCGGCTCGATGACGGACGAGAAGACCTCGTTCGCCGTCCTGGACCGCTACGTCGAGGCCGGGGGAAACTTCATCGACACCTCCGACAATTACGCCTACTGGGTGGACGGTGGCCAGGGCGGCCAGAGCGAGACCCTGCTCGGGCGGTGGCGGCGCAGCCGCGGAGTCGGGGACGAGATCGTCATCGCGACCAAACTCGGCGCCCGCCCGCTCGCCCCCGGCACCGGCTTCGTCGACAACCCGGAGGGACTGTCCGCGAAGGTGATCAGGGAAGCGGCCGAACGGAGCAGGGAACGGCTCGGCACGGACCGCCTCGACCTGCTGTACGCGCACATCGAGGACCGGACCGTCTCGCTGCGGGAGACCGTCGAGGGCTTCGCCGGGCTGGTGGCCGAGGGGACCGTCGGGCTGCTCGGGGTGAGCAACCACGCCGCCTGGCGGGTGGAGCGGGCGCGGGCGATCGCCGCCGCGGCGGGACTGCCCGGCTACGAGGTGCTGCAGTACCAGCACAGCCTGCTCCGGCCGCGCACCGACGTGCCCGACGGGCTCTTCCCCGAGGGAAGCCTCGGCGGTGCCACCCCGGACCTCCTCAGCTACCTGCGTGCCGAGCCCGGCCTGACCCTCGTGGCCTACTCACCCCTGCTGGGCGGTGCCTACACGCGGGACGACAAGCCCCTGCCGTCCGACTACGACCACCCCGGCACGCCCGCCCGCCTCGCGGTGCTGCGGGACGTCGCGAGGGAGACCGGGGCGACGGTCAACCAGGTCGTCCTCGCCTGGCAGATCGGCGGCACGCTGCCCGTGATCCCGCTCGCCGGTGCCTCCTCGGTGGCCCAGCTGGAGGAGAACCTGGCCGCCGTCGACCTGGAACTGACACCGGAGCAGCGCGCCCGGCTGGACGCGGCGCACTGACCGGCCGGGGCGCCGACGGGAGCGTGTCGGGGAGACGGCACGCACGCCCGGCGCGGCGCCCTCAGCGCTTCCGGGTCCGCCCGGTGCGGCACGTGGTGAGCAGCAGCGCGATGTCGTCCGGCCGCTCCGTGGCGTGCCGGGCCTCCTCGGTGAGCCGGTTGGCGGTGCCCGCGAGCGAGGGGGCGCCGGGCCGCGAGCGCGGGCCGCCCGCCTGGGAGAGGGCGGTCCGCAGGTTCGCGATGCCGTCGTCGATGTCGTGGCCCGGCCTCTCGACCAGTCCGTCGGTGTACAGCGCCAGCACGGCGTCCGGTTCCAGGAGCAGGTCCGTCACCGGGTAGACGGCACCGGGGTCCACCCCGAGCACCACCCCGCCGGGCAGGTCCAGCACCTCGGTACGGCCGTCGGGGTGACGCAGCAGGGGCTGCGGGTGACCCGCCCGGGCGGCCCGGGCACGCCCGGTGCCCGGATCCAGCCTCACGTAGCAGCAGCTCGCGAACTGTCCGGGGTCCAGGTCGATGAGCAGCCGGTTGGTGCCGCTCATCACCTCGTCCGGGGGCTGGTCGCCGAGCGCGAACGCCCGCACGGCGCTGCGCAGTTGGCCCATGGTGGCCGCTGCCTGCACTCCGTGTCCCTGCACGTCGCCGATGACCAGGGCGAGCCCGTCGCCCGCCTCCACGACGTCGTACCAGTCGCCGCCCACGTCCATCCCCTTGGTGCCCGGCAGATAGCGGCCCGCCGTCTCCACCAGGGGGTGCGCGGGCAGCCGGTGCGGCAGCAGCGCCTCCTGCAGCCCCCGGGCGAGGGCCGCCTCCGTGTCGTAGCGCCGGGCCCGCTCCAGGGCCTGGGCGATCAGTCCGGCCAGGGCGGTCAGTACCGCCCGTTCCTCGGTGCTGAAGGGGCGGGGGCGGTCGAAGCCCAGGATGCAGGAGCCGACCGGCCGGCCCGAGGCGATCAGCGGCAGGAACGCCCGGGCTCCCTCCGTGGCGTCCAGGGGGATGTCCGGGTACGCCTCCGCCAGCTGCGGCATGGACTCGAAGAACAGCGGACGTCCACTGGTGAGCGTGTCGACCCCCGGCAGGTGGGTGTCGAGACCGACACCGTCGAAGGGCGCGAGGAAGCCCTTCGGGAAGCCCGTCTCCCACGCGAGGTAGAGATGGCGCTCCTGCAGCAGGTAGATGGCCAGGCGCCGGCCGCCGAAGGCGGGCAGCAGCTCGCGCATCACGACCTCGGACACCTGGCGCGCGGTCACCGCCTCGGTCAGCGCGATGGCGAGGACGATCGGACGGTACAGCGGCGCGGTCGAGGTGATCCCCTCCGTGGTCCCGTCGCCGGTGATCTCGTCGGCGGTGAGCTGGCGGGCGTCCACCGGCGCGGACTGCGCGGCGGAGGCGCCCCCCACCGGCACCACCTTGCAGGCGAGGCTGTCCGGGCCCGGATGGACCGACAGGGTGAGCCACTCGCCCTCGTCCGGCCCCGCAGGACGCCGGCCGGGATCCCCCGAGGGGCGTCTGACCTGGAAGTGCACCGCCCCCGGTGACAGCAGCGCGCCGCGCAGATGATCCTCGTACCGGGGGCGGTCGAGCCACGGCACGGCCTCCCACAGCGACCGCCCGAGCAGCTCCGTCCGCGGCCTGCCGAGCAGCTGGGCGGCGCGCGGATTGACGTACGTGATCATCCCGAGCCGGTCGAGCGCGAACACGCCCTCCGTGAGCAGGTCGGCGGCCTCGGCGGCGGCCGGGCCCGGCCCGGGGTCGATGACGAGCCCGTTCACACGGTGCGCGCGCGACGCCTTGCCGGGGGTCCCGCCGGGCGTCCACAGCTCCAGCAGGCGCCGGCCCCCCGCCACCCCGCGCACCGTCAGCGGGAGCGCCGGGGGACGCCCGGTGGCCGTCTCGCGCAGGGCGACCAGCAGCCGGCCCGCGTCGTCGGGCGTCAGCGCCCGCGCCAGCGCCTCCGGCGTTCCGGGGAAGTCCTCGGGGTCGACGCGCAGCAGGTCCCACAGCGCGTCGTCCCCGGTCACCATGGCGTTCGCCGGATCCCAGGTGAACCGGCCGAAGCGGGCCGGGGACGCGCCGAGGGCGGGCGGCCGCACGCACAGCGGCTCGCTGTCCCAGGTCAGCCCGGGATGCTCGTCCTCCAGCGACAGCAGCGCGGTCCCCAGCCCTTCCGCCACCGCGGTCATCCGGTCGAGGTCCAGCACCGCCTCGGGCGGGTCCGGGACGGAAGGGTGCAGCACGGTCAGTACCCCGAAGCACGTCGACGCGCCCACCACGGGCACGTACGCCGAGCCGAACTGGAACGGCAGGCCCGCGGCGAGCTGCGGGTAGCGCCGCATGGTCTCCGTGGCGTCCGCGAGCAGGACGTCGGTGCCGAGCCGGTGGGCATCGGCCGCCGGGAAGGGCCGGTCCACGTGGATGCGCCACCAGGGGCGGAACAGCGATCCCGGCAGTCCGGCGAGCACGGCCAGCTTGAGCAGCCCGGGGGTGCGCGAGCGCAGGTACACGCCGCCCGCGTAGCCGCCGACCGCCTGGATCGAATCGGCCACGGCGCGGTGGAGCAGCGCGGCCAGCCGTTCCTGCGCCCGCTCCGTACGGTCGGCGCTCCCAGTCATCGGTCTGTCCTCGTCCGCGCAGCACGCACCTGGTCGGTAACACAGCCAGAATGCGCTCCCCGGACCCGCCCCCGCACCTCGGCGCCGCCGGGGGCACGCCGTCCGGACCACCGCGGGTCGGCGACGCGCGGCGAGGGCAGGCCTCAGGGGCGGCGGTACAGGGTGATGGAGTGGCCGACCTCCTCCACGGGCCTGCTGGTGGCGATCAGCTCGGCGAGCCGGCCCTTCGCCTTCGCCGCCGCGGAGTCGGAGACCACGAGCAGACCGTGCACGGAGGCCGTGGGCACCTTGCGCGGGTCGGACGCCCGGATCCCGTAGTGGGAGGGCACTCCGCTGCCCTTGTAGACCAGCCAGACCCGCTCGCCCGCGTGCCGGTCGCGGAGCCGGTCGGCGAGCCGTCCCAGGTCCTGGCCCCAGTCGACGTTCGAGTCGTGCAGCCGCAGATGGGTCGCGGAGGGCCCGCCGAACGCCTCGTTGGAGTACGGCAGGTAGTACGGGTACGTCAGCAGCGAGCTCACGGCGGCGAACGCCACGAGGGCCCCCGTCACCAGGCGCGCCCGTCGCCCGCGCCAGAGGGTCACGGAGGCGGCCGCGACCGCGAGGAACACCGGCACGAAGATCGCGTACCGGACGCCCAGGTCACGGGAGCCGAGCATGGCCGCCGCGAGCAGGACCGCCGGACAGGCGAGCACGTACGGGGCCGCGGCCCGCATCCGCGGTACGGCCAGGAGGGCGACGGCACCGGCCGACCAGAGGGCGAGCGCGCCCAGCGGCGTCTTGATCAGCAGTGCCACCGGCAGGTAGTACCAGAGGGACCCACGGTAGTGCCGGCCGAGCAGGAAGCCCTCCCAGGCCGCGTACTCGAAGCCGAACTGGACGCGCATGCCGTCCCGGTACGGCCGCGGGAACGGCAGCAGGTCCGTGACCAGCCCCCGGGTCCCGCGGATGTCCGGTACACCGGCCGGCGCCGACCACCGCAGCCGCGGATCGACGGCGAGGTAGGCGGCCCACACCACGGCCACGACGACCAGCACCACACCGGCCGCCGCCACGACCCCCCGCCCCAGCGGCCGGGCCCGCGGCCTTACGCCGGACCTGCGGTCCCGGTACGCGACGCACACCGACCAGCCCACCAGGCACAGCACCACCGGCACGGCCGCGAGCATGCTCATCCTCGTGGCCACGGCCGCGCCCAGTGCCGCGCCGGCGAACGGCAGGTACAGCGCCGGACGCCGCCGCGCCCGCCACACCAGCCAGACCGAGGTCAGCAGGAAACCGGCGGCCGGCACGTCCAGGGTGGCCAGCGATCCGTGAGCGATGAGGTCGGGCGAGAACGCGTACAGCGTCAGTGCCGCAGATCCGCCCCAGGGACCGGTGAGATCACGGGCGAAGGCGAACACCACCAGCCCGAACAGCAGCGTCAGGACGATCACCGGCAGCCGCGCCCACAGCAGCAGCCGCCCGGGATCGTTGCCCGACTCGTACAGCAGATGCCGGCCCAGTGCCGTCTGGTCACCGGTGAAACCGGGGTCGAGGTGCGGACGGGCGAACACCAGCCCCGAGGCGATGATCAGCTTGCCCAGCGGCGGGTGCTCCGGGTTGTAGCGCAGGCTGTGCTGCTGCGCGTAGACCACGGCGGTGCCCGCGTACACCGGCTCGTCGATGGTCGGCGTCTGCCGTACGGCCGTCGAGACCATCGCGAACGCCATCTGGGCCAGCAGGGCGACCACCACCAGCGGCAGCAGCCATCGCCGCTGCCGTCGCGGCCCGACCCGTCCGGCCGAGGGGGAGTCCCGCACCCCGGCCGGGCCGGTCCGCCCGGCGCCGGGGCCGAGCACCGGCGCCGCGTCCTGTGCCGTCACGCGGGCACCCCGGCGAGCGTTCCGGCCATGCCGCCACTTCCTCTGTCCGCCACGCACGACGACCTCACGGCCCCACCCTTCCGCCCTCCCTTGGTACGCGGCCCCGCCCGGAACGGTTCAACGGCGCGGCCCGCGCCGGGAGATGCCGTCCGACACGCTAGAGCACGGAGGCCACCGGGGTGCGCGCGTCCCGCCGGACGCGGCATGCCGACACCGGCCGGTCCGCCCGCCGCGCCCGCGCAGCCGCCTCATCCGTGCGCCCCCGTCCCGACCGGCCGCGGTCGCCCACCGGCCGACGCGTCGCGTGCCAGAATCGCAACCGTGGATGGGGGGATCCTCGAACGCGAGAAGGAACTCGGCCAACTGGCCGCGGCCGTACGGGAAGCAGCCGACGGCGCGGGTTCGGTGGCGCTCGTCCTCGGCGAGGCCGGAATCGGCAAGTCGAGCCTCGTGCGGGCGCTGCCCGAGGTGCTTCCCGCCCAGGCACGCGTGCTGCTGGGGGAGTGCGACGACCTGGCGACCCGACGTCCCCTCGGCCCCTTCCGCGATCTCCTCGGCAGCGTCGGCGCCCCACTGGCCGACGCGCTCAACGGAGGCGGCGACCGGCACCGCGTCCACGACGCCCTGCGCACGGAACTGACCGGGCCGCCCCGCCCGACCGTGCTCGTCGTCGAGGACGTGCACTGGGCCGACGAGGCGTCGCTCGACGCCCTGCGGTTCCTCGTCCGCCGGGTCGAACGGCTCCCGGCGGTCCTCGTGATGACCTACCGGGACGACGAGCTGGACCGGGAGCACCCGCTGCGCCCCCTGCTCGGCCAGGTGTCCCGGGCGGAGCGGGTGCTGCGGCTGCCGTTGTCCCCGCTGTCCCTGGACGCCGTACGACGGCTGAGCGCGGGTGGCGGTCTCGATCCCGCGCAGGTGTACGAGGTGACGTCCGGCAACCCGTTCTTCGTCGCCGAGGTGATGGCCGCCGGCGCCCTCGGCGAGGTGCCCCCGACGGTGGTGGACGCCGTACTGGCCCGGCTGCGGGCGCTGGACGGGTCCACCCGGGACGCCCTGGAGCACAGGCTCGCGGAGGTCCTGCTGTCCGACGGCGTCTCCGCGCTGGCCGCGGCCGAGCGGCGCGGACTGCTCGTCGTGACCCCCGAACGGGTCGGCTTCCGGCACGAGTTGATCCGCTGCGCCGTCGCGGACTCGCTGCCCGCGACACGCCGCATCGCGCTCAACCGCGACGTGCTGAGCGCTCTCACCGCCCTGCCGGGCACCGACTCCTCACGGATCGTCCACCACGCGGCGCAGGCCGGAGACCTGGAGGCGATCGCCCGCTACGGGCCCGGCGCCGCCCGCGACGCCGCGCAGGCCGGCGCGCACCGGGAGGCGGCCGCCCTGCTGAGGCTCGTCCTGCGGCACGGCGAGCGGTTCGCCCCGGCCGAACGCGCCGAACTGCTGGAGCGGTACGCCGTCGAGAGCTACACCGTCGCGGACTCCCGCTCCGCCGTCCGCGCTCAGCGGGAGGCGGTCGAGCTGCGGCGGTCGCTGGGGGACGCCCGCGCGCTCGGCGCGGCACTGCGGTGGCTCTCGCGGATCCGCTGGTGGGCGGGGCACGCCGAGGAGGCGCGGGAGGCCGCGCAGGAGGCCATCGCCGTACTGGAGGGCGCGGGAGACGAGCGGCTGCTCGCCCTCGCCCTCAGCAACATCTCCCAGCTCCTCATGCTCTCCGACCGCAACGCCCAGGCCGTCGCCTTCGGCGAGCGGGCCGTCGGACTGGCGCGCGGGACCGGGGACAGGGAGATCCTCACGCACGCTCTCAACAACGTGGGTTCCGCGCGCTGGCGGGGCGGAGACCCGCTGGGACGGGCGCAGTTGGAGGAGAGTCTGAAGGTGGCTCTGGCGGCGGGCGAGGTCGAGCACGCCTGCCGGGCCTACGCCAACATCATCTGGACCCTGCTCGAAAACCTCGAACACCGCGAGGCGGACCGCTTCCTGGCACCCGCCATGGAGCTGGCCGACCGGGCGGAGCACCTGGGCTTCCTGAGCTACCTCCAAGTGGAGATGGCCATGCGGCGGTTCGCCGCCGGGGACTGGGAGGACGCCGAACGGTACGCCGAACTCGGTGTGCGGGAGTTCGTCCCCGCCCGCAGTCCCGCCCTGACCGTGCTGGGCCGCGTACGGGTCCGCAGCGGCCGCGCCGGTGCGCGCGAACTGCTCGGCCGGGCCTGGGAGATCGCGGTGCGCAGCAGCGAGCTCCAGCGCACCGGACCGGTCGCCGCCGCCCTCGCCGAGGCGGCCTGGCTCGACGGCGACCACGGCGCGGTGGCGGCGGTGGCGGGCCCGGTGTTCGCGCAGGCCCGCCGCCTGGACGCGGTGTCCCACCGCGCCGAACTCGGCTACTGGCTCACCCGGGCGGGGTGCCCGGTCCCCGCGGACGGCTCGGAGCACCCGTACGCGCTCCAGGCAGCCGGCCAGTGGCAGGCCGCGGCCACGGCCTGGCAGGAGGCCGGCTGCCCGTACGAGCGGGCGGCGGCGCTCGCCGAGAGCCCCGAACCCGACGACAAGCTCACCGCGCTCGCCGCCCTGGACGCGCTGGGCGGCCGGCCGTTGGCCCGCTTGATCCGTGCACAGCTGCGGGACCTCGGCATCCGGCGCATCCCGCGAGGGCCGCTCACCACGACCCGGGGGAACCCGGCCGGTCTCACCGAGCGCCAGCTCCAGGTGATGCGACTGCTCGCCCGCGGGCTGACCAACCCGGAGATCGCCGATCGGTTGGTGCTGTCCGTGCGGACCGTCGACAACCACGTCGCCGCGGTGCTCGACAAACTCGGTGTGCACACCCGGCGCCAGGCGGCGGAACGCGCGCGGGAACTGGGCGTGCTGCCCGCGCGCGAAACGTAGGTAGCCGCCGCGTCGAGCTGAGTGACCGGCACGCATGTCCACGGGACGGACACGGGACTAGAAAGTTGAACCGTAAGCGAGAGCGGGTCGCGGGGAACCCGGACACGGGAGGGTCCTCGAACACGGCCCCAGACACGGGGGATCTCATGGACAGGACGCCCGCACAGACGGCGCGCGCACAACTGACAGCCTTCCAAGGGCAGTTGATCGGACCGGAGGACTCCGGCTACGAGGACGCCCGGACCGTCTACAACGCCATGATCGACAAGCGCCCCGCCCTGGTGGCGCGCTGCACAGGCCCCGAGGATGTGGCCCTGGCCATCGGCTTCGCCCGCGAACGACGGCTGCCGCTCGCGGTCCGCGGCGGCGGACACCACGGGGCCGGACTGGGCACCTGCGACGGCGGCCTGGTCGTCGACCTCTCCCCGCTCAAGGACATCCACGTGGACCCCGAAGCCCGCACCGTGCGCGTCGGCGGCGGCTGCCTGTGGGGCGAGGTCGACCGCGCCACCCACGAGCACGGCCTCGCCACGCCCAGCGGCATCATCTCCACGACCGGCGTCGGCGGACTCACCCTGGGCGGAGGGCTCGGCCACCTCACCCGCAAGTGCGGGCTGACCGTGGACAACCTGCTCGCGGCCGACCTGGTGCTGGCGAGCGGGGAGCGGGTGCGCGCCAGTGCCGAGGAGAATTCCGACCTGTACTGGGCGATCCGCGGAGGTGGCGGCAACTTCGGCGTCGTCACCTCGTTCCTCTTCCGGCTGCACGAGGTGAGCACGGTCGTCGCGGGACCGACGTTCTGGCCGGTCGAGCTCGGCGCCGAAGTCCTCGCCGCCTACCGCGACTTCATCCCGCACGCGCCCCGCGACCTGAACGGCTTCTTCCTCTACGGCTCGGTCCCGCCGGGGCCGCCGTTCCCCGAGGAGATCCAACTGCGCAAGGTCTGCGGCGTGGTGTGGTGCTTCGCCGGGGACGACACGGACGCGGCCGCAGGGGCGATGGCACCCCTCCTGGACGCGCTCCCCGAGCCCTTGGTCCACGGCGTCGCGCCCATGCCCCATCCCGCGATCCAGTCCGCCTTCGACGGGATCTACCCGCCCGGGGACCAGTGGTACTGGCGGGCCGACTTCGTCGACGACATCCCCGCCGAGGCGATCGACCTGCACGCCAAGTTCGGTGCCGAACTGCCCAGCTGGAAATCGACGATGCACCTGTACCCGGTCGACGGCGCCGTCCACGACCACGCCCCGACCGACACCGCCTGGAGCTATCGCGACGTGCGCTGGGCCTCCGTCTACGCGGGCGTCGACCCCGACCCCGCCAACGCCGGCCCCATCCGGCAGTGGACGGTGGACTACTTCGAGGCGCTGCACCCGTTCTCCGCCGGCGGGGCGTACGTCAACATGATGATGGACGAGGGCCAGGACCGGGTCCGCGCCGGCTACCGGGACAACTACGCCCGGCTGGCGCGCATCAAGGCCGACCGTGACCCGTACAACCTGTTCCGCGTCAACCAGAACATCCGTCCCGCCTAGAGGGGCCGTCCGGGGCACCCCGGGTCCGCGGTGCCCCGGACGACACCCCTGACCGACCGGGCCCTGCCCATCGTCCGCCGGCTCGTCGCCGCCCACGGCGGACGACGGCTGACGGGCCGGGGTCTATTCCCGGCGACAGGGGTGGCGTTCACACCAGGACCGGCGGTCCTGCTTCCCGCCGGGACCTGGCTGCCGGGCCCGCACGGGCGCAGTGTGGCTTCATGAACACCACCACCACACCCGCACCGGTCAGGAGCCGCGTGACACCCCTGCGGACGCTGCTGGGAGGCACCTACGTCCCCCGCACCGACCGCACGCGCCGCCGACGCCCGGCTCACCGGAACACGTTGTCCGACTCCTCCCAGATCGAGGGATCGCCCCGCATGTACTCCCGCGGGGTCCTCGACGACGTCTGATACATCGCGTCGATCTCCGCGGCGAAGCGGTTGACGATCGCGTCTCGGCGCAGCTTCATCGACGGCGTGAGCAGGCCGTTGGCCAGGTCGAAGGGCTCCGGCAGGACCCGGAAGACGCGGATGGACTCCGAGCGGGACACCGTGCTGTTGGCCGCGGCGACGGCACGTCTGACCTCCTCCCGCAGCTCGTTCTCCTCGCGCACCTCCCGGCCCGGCGTCTCCCCCTGAAGGGAGCGGGCCGTGCGCCAGTGCGCGAGGAAGGCGGGGTCGAGGGTGATCAGGGCGCCCACGCAGGGGCGGTTGTCGCCCACGACCACGGCCTGGTGGATCAACGGGTGGACGCGCAGCCGCTCTTCGAGGAGCGCGGGCGCCACGCTCTTGCCGCCGCTCGTGATGACGATGTCCTTCTTGCGGCCCGTGATGGTCAGATATCCCTCGGAGTCGAGTCTGCCGATGTCCCCGGTCGCGAGCCAGTCGTCCAGGAACGAGGCGGCCGTGGCCTGCGGGTCGTTGACGTACCCCTGGAACACCGAGGGCCCCCGGACGAAGATCTCCCCGTCGTCGGCGACATGGATGTCCGTGCCCGGCAGCGGACGCCCCACCGTGCCGGACTTCTCCCGGCCCACGGGCTGCGCCGTGATCCCGCCGCTGGTCTCGGTGAGGCCGTACCCGTCGTGGACGAAGATCCCGATTCCCGCGTAGAACAGGGCGAGTTCGCGGTTGAGGGGGGAACCGCCCGACACGGCGCCGCAGACCCGGCCGCCGAGCGCCGCGCGCAGTTTCCGGTACACGGCCTTCTCGTAGAAGGCGTGTTGCAGGCGCAGATCGAAGCCGGGCGCGGGACCTGTCCCCAGCCGGTGCCGCTCGGCGACCATGGCGAAGTCCTTCGCGGTGCGCACCGCCCGTTCGAACAGGGCCCCGTGACCCGCCTGTTGAGCCGTCCGCAGGAAGTTCTTGTAGATCTTCTCGAAGACGAACGGCACGGCGTACAGGTAGGTGGGCTGGAAGGACCGCAGAGCGGCGGAGAGCGCGTCCTCGCTCAGGTCGGGTTCGTGACCCAGCAGCAATCCGCCGCGTATGCACAGACCCTGGATCATCAGGCCGTACACGTGGGAGAAGGGCAGGAAGGCGAGCACGGCCGGCTGCTCTCCCGGCGGCGCCGCGGTGTGGCCCCAGCCCGCCAGCAGCGTGTCGCAGGGGCTCGCCAGGCCGCGGTGGGTCAGCGCGCACCCCTTGGGCTGCCCCGTCGTGCCGGAGGTGTAGGCGACGACCGCGGTCGAGTCGGGCGGCACGATCCGCCGCAAGGCGTCCACGGCCATCGGCGGTATGGAACGTCCCCGCTCGGTGAGATCGGCCAGCGCCCCGGCGTCCAACTGCCATACGTGGCGCAGCCGGGGGAGTGAGGCGCACGCCGAGCCGACCGTCATGACGCCCTCCTCGTCCTCGACGACCACCGCGACGCACTGCGCGTCCCCGAGGATCCACGAGACCTGGTCGTGCGACGACGTGGGGTAGATCGGCACGATCTCGGCGCCCAGGCACCACAGGGCGTGGCTGAGCACGGTCCACTCGTAGCGGGTACGCGCCATGATGGCCACGCGGTCGCCGGGGGAGATGCCGGAGGCGATGAGTCCCCGGGCCGCGCCGACGACCTCGTCCCGCAGTTGAGCGGCGGTGACCGGTGTCCAGGACGCCGAGGAGGAGTTCGTGCGGCGTGCGGCCTGCCGGAGCCCGGGATCACGGAGCGCCGTGTCGAAGAGGCTGTCGGCCAGTCCTCCCTGCATGGGTGCCGTGACCGCAGGGGGGTGTTCGAACTCGTGCATGCGCCGCTCCGCAATTCTCCGCGACGTGACCTCACCGAGAGGCGCTGGGTCGAGGATCTCGAATGTAGCCCACAGCGACGACCACTGTGCTGGGAATGACGGACCGGTGCCGCACTGATCGCCGGACGACGCCGTGACGGCCGGCCCGTCCCGGCCGCGGGTCAGCCCGTCTTGGTGGCGAGGACGCGGTGCAGGGCGGTCTTCAGGTCGGCCACGAACGCGTCGCTGGTCCGGTCGTCGAGGAGGCCGAGGGACAGGTACGGGTTGAGGTCCTCCAGCTCGACCAGGAGGAGCTCCCCGTCCGGGGCACGGCAGGCGTCGACGCGCTGGATGCCGTGGTCGAGGGTGTTCCACTCGACGAAGAGCCGGGCGAACTCCAGGTCGGCGGGGGTGGGTTCGTACCTCTCGAGTTCCCAGCGCCGGTCGGGCCGGGGCGCGTACAGGGCGTACTGAAACGAGCCGTCGACGAAGTAGAACGACACCTCGTACCGGAACGGGACGCGGGGCTGGACGAGGACGCCGTCCAGGGAGAGGTCCGCCAGCCGGTCGCGGGGCACGAACCGCAGGCCGATGGAGTCCGCGCCGGCCTTCGGCTTGACGACGTACTCGTCGACCTCGGGCAGCCGGCCGAGGTCCCGCAGCCGGTCGACGGTGGGGATGACGGGAAGGCCCTGCGCGGTGAGGTCCAGGAGGTACTGCTTGCCGGCCATGTCGGCCCGGCCCGTCAGCTGGTTGTAGACGAGCGTCCCGCGCTCGGCGGCCGCGGCACGGAAGGCGTCGTAGGCCTCCTGGTGGTGCAGCACGGGCCCGCTGTTGCGGACCACGACCAGGTCGAAGGCGTCCATCAGCGTGACCGTGTCGAGGGGGTGGCACAGGGCGACGTCGAAGTCCTCGCGCAACCGGGAGGTGAGGAAGATGTCCTCGTCGCAGTACCGCCGCCCGCCGGCCTGGTAGGCGAGGTCGGTGACGAACAGGACGCGGTGCTGAGCGGTCGGCATGTCTCTCCCGGAGTGCGAGGGCGCTCCCGCACGCTATCCCGGCCCAGCGCCGCCGCCGGACGGGGGTTGTCAGTGCCGTCCGCTACCTTTCGGATCATGGGGAACTGGGGAGGGTCCGTGGCGGCCCGTACGGATGGTGACCTGCGCGATCTCATGGAGGCGGCGGGTTTCGACGAGGTGGAGGACGCGGAGGTCCTGGAGGACGGCTGGCAGGTGGCCGACTTCGCCGACGCTCCGGAGCGGTCGCTGGCCGCCCTCGTCGGCAGGACCGGGACACCGGCGCTGATGGTGTCCTTCATGGACAGTGACGTGGGTCTGGTGAAGGGGGTCACTCCCGAGGGGCACGGCTGGGAGGGCCTGCTGGACCGCGAGACGGCGGAGAGCTACGAGATACCGCTGGAGGAGTTCCCCGTCGAGCGGGCGGTGGAGGGCGCGCTGGCCTGGTCGGCCGCGGCCGGACTGACGGCCGACGCGGCCGTCGTCGAACAGGCGCTGACGGAGTCGACCCTGTTCGCCGAGGAACTCGCCTCGCTCCTGTACGCGGGCCTGGGCATCCCGGGAGCGGAGTCACCCGCCTCCGACGAGGACGACGCGTAGCAGCCGACCGATCCGAGGCCCGCGTGAGTGGGGCGGGCCGGTCCCGTCCGGGTGGTGTGCCACGTCGAGCTGTTCGGCGTGAACGCCCCAGGGAAGTCGCTCAGTTGTCCACCGGTGGCGCCGATCTCCTCGGCGAAGAGACCGAGATGGTTGGCGCAGCTGAGCATCTTGTCGAAGGCGTACCGGGCCGGTCCGACGCAGTGGGGCCCGGGAGACGCCTGACGTTCGGCGGGCGACCAGCCCGGCGCCGGCACGGCCGAAAAGCACGGCCCGTGTGATTGGCCGGAGATCGCTCTGGCTGCCCGGGGCGGGCGTCCATACGATACGGACGCCCCGCCTTCACAGCTCCTTCACAATGGCGGGTGATGCACAGGCACGTCTTTGGCATGTGCATGACGCACGTGTCGCTCCATCCGATCCCGCACCTGGTCCCGCGACGGCCCTCCGCGCACGCGGAGCGCCGCACCCCCCTGATTCCGGCGGACACATCCCGTGCCGCCGGAGAACCGACGCAACGGATTGGACCGATATGGCTGGTGGGCTGTTCCTGAGCGGCGCGATCGCCGCTCTCTTCGCCACCGCGATCCCCGTCACCGACCCGTCCTCCGGGTTCACCGACCCGCCCCCGGACAAGATCGTCATCAAGGTCGCCACGGTGAACGGCTCCGGCTGTCCGCAGGGCACCGCGGCCGTCGCCGTCTCCCCGGACAACACCGCCTTCACCGTGACCTACAGCGACTACCTCGCCCAGGTCGGGGGCAGCTCCGACCCCACCGCGTTCCGCAAGAACTGCCAGCTGAACCTGATCGTCCACGTGCCGCAGGGCTTCACCTACGCCGTCGCCAGCGCGGACTACCGCGGCTTCGCCGCACTCCAGTCGGGTGCCACCAGCACCGAGAAGGCGTCCTACTACTTCCAGGGGTCCTCCAACACGGCCGCGATCACCCATCCCTTCCGCGGCCCCTACAACGACAACTGGCAGGCCACCGACACCACGGACTGGGCCCAACTGGTCTGGGCGCCCTGCGGAGTGCAGCGGAACTTCAACATCAACACCGAACTCCGCGTCAACGCGGGCACGTCCGCGCCCGGCAGCACCAGCTTCATGACCATGGACTCCACCGACGGCGACATCAGCACCGTCTACCACCTGGCCTGGAAGGAGTGTCCCGGCAGGTGACCCCCGCCGTCCACCGGCTCCCGCGCACCGGAGCCGGTGGACGCGCGGCCCCGGACCGGCCGAATACCGCTCCCCGGGATTCCTCTCTTGGAGGGAACGGATCCGGATTCCGAGTCCGTCCGGGTTTGGAGCCGCATTCCGTGGTGAGCCGTAGTGGTAGATCGCATTGTCGAAGCAGTAAGGATGTGAACTGCGGTGTCCGAGAACCAGAAGGCCGAAGCCAAGACCGAGCAGGCCAAGGGCAAGGCCAAGGAGGCCGTCGGGCGCGTGACGGGCAACGAGCGGATGGTCGCCGAGGGCAAGGCGGACCAGACCAAGGGCGATGCCCGGCAGGCCAAGGAAAAGGCCAAGGACGCATTCCGGCACTGAGGATCACTGCATCCTTCGGGCCCGCCGCACGTTCTTGTGGCGGGCCCGCCTTTTTCCGGGGGAAATGCGCAGGCCGGCGGTCGACTCGACGCCCGGCCGCACCGTACTCGAAGGAATTCCCGCCCTCGCGCGCCGGCCGACCGAACGGGGCCGTTTCCAGCGGGCAGGGCCAGAAACAGAGTTCAGACCACGAGGCTTGAGGAGCGAAGGATGTGCGGGGAACACGGGACGCACTCCACCGACACGGCGGCCGTTGCCGGCCGACCGCGCTCGTGCGGACCGAGCAGTCCGGCCGAGGCACGCCAGGCCGTCAGGGACGCCCTCGAAGGACGTTTCCAGGGCCAAGACCCCCGAGGTGACGACGACGCCGTCGGTGACGCGCTGCTCGTGGCCTCGGAACTCACCAGCAACGCCATCCTGCACGGCGGCGGCGTCACCGACTTCGAAGTGACGCTGGTCGACCACGCCGTACAGGTGTCCGTGAGCGACGGCAGCGACCAGGTGCCCGAGACGAAGCAACGCGTGGACGAACAGGGCCGGATGCGCGTCGGGGGCCATGGATGGCCGATCATCTGCCGGCTCGCCCGCGACATCGTCGTCTCCAGTCTGCGCCCGAGCGGCAAACGCATCACCGCGATCGTGCCGCTCGCCTTCGCCTGAGCGCGGGACCCCGCCCCGTCCGGAAATCGCCGGACGGGGCCGATCGCCGGATGCGGTGAAATCCGCGGTCCGCGGAGCGCCGTTCCCGACTCGACCTGCCTGGACCGTCATTCGGTGGCGGTCCTCGGCGTATGCGCGGATGAACCCGGGGGAATGCGGAGCCCCTCGCCCGAGCCGACGGGTACGGGAATAGTCCGGGCCTCAAGCAGTTCGCTCCGGAGCGTTCTGCGCCCAACTCGCCTGCCCGGCGGAGCGCCTCACACACCCGTTCCCGTGAATTCGCGGGAGTGACTCTGCGTGTACGCGCATTTTCGGCCGAGGCCGGGTGCCCCGGGATCACGGGGCGCTGAAGGTGCGAACACGTCTGTTTGATCGCAGGATGGCAGGGCAACCGAATTTCGTGCTTCGGACCGGAGGCGCGCCAGCGGGAGTGGTATGCCGCCTCGGCCGTCCCTCGGGGACCGGCGGCGCCGTACTCCCGCGGTCATCACCAGACAGCACCGTGGAGGAGCGATACCGCATGCTCACCGATGTATCCACCTGCCGTTCCGCCGACCCCGCCCGCAGCGGCTCTGCCGCCAGGCGGTCGCATGACGATGCCCCGGACACGGCGTCGGCTTTCGCCCGGCTGGCCGAGCTGAGTGAGGGGCACGAGCGCGACATCATCCGGGACGAACTCGTCGAGGCCTGGCTGCCGATGGCGCATCGCATCGCCGGCCGCTTCCGCGACCGGGGGGAGTCGATCGAGGACCTGCGGCAGGTCGCGGCCCTCGGCCTGGTCAAGGCCATCGACCGCTTCGACCCCTCGCGCGGCGCCTTCGAGAGCTACGCCGTGCCGACCATCACCGGTGAGATCAAGCGTCACTTCCGCGACCGCATGTGGGCGTTGAGGGTTCCGCGCCGCGTGCAGGAACTGCGGAACAAGGTGCGGGTCGCACGACGCGAACTCACCCAGAACCCGGGCTCCCCCGAGCCCTCGATCGCCGACATCGCCGCCCACTGCGGTCTGACCGAGGAAGAGACCGCTGACGGCATGGAGGCGCTGGAGAGCTACAGCACGCTCTCCCTCGACGCCGAGATGCCCTCCGGGGACGACGGGTACAGCCTCGCCGACACCCTCGGCGCCGCCGACTCCTCCTTCGACACCGTGGTGGACCGCGAGGCCGCGAAGAAGGGTCTGAGCCGTCTGCCCGAACGCGAACGCGCCATCCTCTACATGCGGTTCTTCGAGGACATGACCCAGAACCGCATCGCGGACCGGCTCGGCATCTCGCAGATGCACGTCTCCCGGCTCATCAGCAGCAGTTGTGCCCGCGTCCGGGCCGAGGCGCTCGCGGACGAGACGCAGCGCCCCGGCCCCGCGGGACCATCCGCTACCGACTGACCGTTCCACCACCCTCTCCGCACGTGCGCTCCCGCCCCGCCCGGCCGCGACAGGCCGGACCGCCGCCCTGTGACCAAGGAGTACGACCATGCTGATGCCCCACCCTGAGACGCTGCGCAAGCTCGTGGAGGAGTACGAGGCGCTCGCCGACCAGGAAGCCGCGGACGCCGTGGGAAGGCCCGGCCAGCGCGCCCAGGACCTGGCCTACACCCTCTGCGTGTCGACCGGGACCCGTGACGTGCGGCGGGCCCTCGCCGCGGCCCGGCAGCAGCTCGCGGCGACCGCCACCCCCGTGTCGCCCGCCCCGCAGCGCACCCTCGGCCGTACGACGGTCGGGCGCCGCGTCATCACGAACGGCAGGCCGCTCGGCCTCGGCGTCGGTGTCCCGGACGCCGAGACGCCGGTCATGAGCGACTGACACCGGGCGAGGAGCGCACAACGGCTGACCGGCCGCACCCCGAGGGGTGCGGCCGGTCAGTGGCGTGTGGGACCCGGCGGCGCGGACACCGCAGTGCCCGCGCCGGCCCGTCAGCTCTCGACGATGCCCCGGACGTGCTCCAGGGAGCCGCAGTCCGCCTCCAGTTGACGCTCCCGCTCCTTGAGGAAGGCCGCGCCCAGTTCCTCCCGGCGCTCCATGGCGACGTTCTCGCGGGCGCCGTTGAGGATGGTCCGCTCCTCCTCGTCGGCGTGGTGCGTGACGGCCTCGACGAGCTTCTCGAGCTTCTCGTCCCACTCGTCGGAGCCGACCTCGTCGACCTCCAGGAGCGCGAGCAACGCCTCGTTGCCCTCCTCGTGTTCCGACTCGCCGTGCTCGACCTCTTCGTCGTCGATGTTCTTGTAGCGCTTGAGGGCCGGATAGACCTCGCGCTCCTCCGCGACGGCGTGCGCGATCAGCAGCCCGGCGAATTCCTTGAGCGCGCTCGCCCTGTCGGCCTCGACACTGCGCATGGCACGGAAGAGATCCTCCATCCTCCGGTGATCCTCGAGAATGAGTTCGACGACATCCTGCGTTGCAGACACGGCGGTACACGCCTTTCCTTGAAAGAGATCGGTCCACTCAGGCGCATACCCCGGTACGCCCCGACCACCACGGTGATTTTGCGGCGCCGGAGTGAAAAAAGCGTTTCCGCGAGGACAGCCGCGCACCAGGAGGAACGTTGCCGGGCCTAGGAAAAGACGTGGGCGCCGCGGGGAGCGGGCGCGACGAGACGGAGGAGGAGAGGGCCGACCGGAAATGGGGCGAGCTCATCCAGGAGATCCGGGTCGCCCAGACCGGCGTGCAGATCCTCTTCGGCTTTCTGCTCACCGTCGTCTTCACTCCGCGCTACGCACAGCTGCGTGACACCGACCAGACGATCTACATCGTCACCGTCGTGCTGGGCGCCGCCGCCACCGGCGCGCTGATCGGCCCGGTGTCCATGCACCGGCTCGTCTCCGGGAGCCGGGTGAAGCCGCAGATGGTCCAGTGGGCCTCCCGGCTGACCTTCGCCGGGCTGATCCTGCTGCTCGCGACCATGACGTCCTCGCTCCTGCTGATCCTGCGGGTGGCCACGCACGACAGCTACGTGCCCTGGCTGGTCGCCGGGATCGTCGCCTGGTACCTGTTCTGCTGGTTCGTCCTGCCGGTGTGGGCACGTCACCACCACACGGCCGCCCTCCCGGCAAACCGGGACACGCCGGCCCGGTAGGTTCCCGCCCTCGGGCCGGACCGATCCGGCCGTATCGCGCGTTCAACGACGCCGACGGGGCACTGGACCACGAGCGCCCGCCGATCCCAGGCGCGGCGACTGGTCCGATCCGGTCGGCCGACCGGACCTTTCGAGAGGAGTACAGGGTGGACGACTCCCTGTGGAACTACACGCCCACCAGCGGCCACACGCCCGACGACGACCTGACGGGGTACGCGGTCGAGGCCGAGGACGGCCACATCGGCAAGGTCGACAAGCACTCCAACGACGTCGTCGCCCAGTACATCGTGGTCGACACCGGCGTGTGGATCTTCGGCAAGCAGGTGATGCTGCCCGCCGGCACGATCAAGGACATCGACCACAAGGCCCGGAAGATCCTCGTGTCCCGCACCAAGGACGAGATCAAGGCGTCTCCCGAGTTCGACAAGGAGAAGCACCTGGGCGACCCCGCCTACCGCGACCAGCTGGGCGGGCACTACGGCTCCGGTCACTGACGGCCGTCCGCGCGGCCGACGCCCTCACCGCCTGCCCGTACGCCGGGGTCAGGCGGTGAGGGCGTGCTGCGGGGCACTCGTCACGGACGGTGTGCTCCGCTCCGTGGCTCTGACGGGATACGTCGTCTTCGAGGGGTCCACCACCGGGTCGCCGAGCACCAGCCGGCCGGCGGCGTGCAGCGCGTCGCACTCGTCCGTCGGGAGCGCGACGTAGCAGCCGCCGCGCCGGGCGGCCGAGGAGACGGGCTGCCAGTAGCCGTAGCGGCGGCGGCCGTTGGCGTGCACGGTGAGGCAGACGGAGAGCCGCTGCTCCGTGATCAGACGCAACACCTCGGCACCGCCCGCACTGAGCGGGGTGTGAGGGCGGGGGACGGCCCGGAGCGGCGTCACCCGGCCCTGGTCACGGCCCACGGACCCGGGAGAACGGTGGAGGGCGAGCGTCATGTGGAGGCAGCCTTTCGACGGACGTGGTTCGATCGCGTACCGCCGGAGCGGTGACGTTCTCGCTGCCCGGCATTGTTGCGGAGACCACTGACAACGCGGGCAGGGCAGGGCTGCGGAACTCTGCCTGTCAGCCGGATGCTCACTTTCCCGGGTTCCACACCTACCCCGGCCGCCTCGCGCACGACGGCACCCGGGCCCGTCCGCTCACCAGGGCAGGAAGGCGTGCACGTCCTTGCCGTCGGGGCGCACCACCACGCTGACCTGGTCGGAGAGCGCGTGGACGAGGTGCCAGCCGATGCCGCCGCCGCCCTCACGAGGATGGAAGGGGCGCGGGGCCGGCTTCGTCGTGCTGGTGTCGCGCAGGGTGACGTGGACGCCGTCGAACGTCCGGCGCATCCGCAGCTCGAAGGGGCCCGGAGCGTACTGGATCGAGTTCGCCGCGAGCTCCGTCACCACGAGGAGGATGTCGTCCCAGTGCTCAGGAGTGCTGGGCGGTGCCGTGCGGGCGAGCGCGGTCAGGAAGCCCTCCGCCGTCAGGCGCGCGTCGGTGACGTTGCGCAACTGTCCGGCGAAGGAGCTGCTGAGGATGTCGATGTGCTCGCGTGACAGGTTCTCGTCCCCACTCGGTCTTCTTGCCATGTCGCCTTCCCGGAAATCGGCACCGGGACTCCTGCTTCTTCCGACGGGTCGGAGCGCGGGGTCGTCCGCGCCGGCGGGCGACGGTCCCGGGCTCTCGGGCTGCGTCACGTGCCCTCCACTCCTCGCCGGACCGCTCCGCGCACGGACGCGCCCGGCGTGGCTGATCAGGCCGCGGCCGCCCTGGCCCGGCGGGTCGCCGTACGCCTGCGCAGCGCGCGCCGCTCGTCCTCGCTCGTGCTGCCCCACACGCCCTGGGTCTGCTCGGAGTCCAGCGCCCACTCCAGGCACGCGTCCTGGACCGGGCAGCCCCGGCAGACGGCCTTGGCTTCCTGGATCTGCAGCAGGGCAGGGCCGGTGTTGCCTATGGGGAAGAAGAGATCGGGGTCGGCGGTGCGGCATGCCGCGGACTCGCGCCAGTCGTCCATGAGGGCCTCCTGTCATCGTGGTCGTCGGTCGGATCGGTGCTTGGGTCGCCGTCCGGGTCACCCCTGATCGCCCATGTGAAACGGAAGGGGCGCTGCGGGTTCGGTTCCGCAGACGGACGACGTGCACGGCGCACGGCGTACCGTTGCCGCTGTCGGCACGCAGGCCGGGGGGTTCCGACCCGGCGCGAGGGGGCCCCGATGGTGGCAAGATGGAATCGCCAGGTGTGCGCCAGTTCCCCATCGGTGAGGCAGGTGGACATGTCGCAGGAACCCGGCGAGGTCTGGGAGCAGTTCGCCGTCGGTCTGGCGGACATGGCCCGCGACCTGTTGGCGCAGGAGTCGGTCCAGGACACGCTGGACCGGGTGGTCGAGCACGCGACCGTGCTGATCAGGGGATGCGACGAGGCGGGCATTCTCACCGTGCGGCGAGGAGAGGTCCACGCCCTGGCGGCGACGGACGACGTGGTGCGCGTGGCGGACCGGATCCAGCAGGACCTGCGGGAGGGGCCCTGCTTCGACGCGGTCGCCGACCGCCAGCCGGTCTACGCCATCGAGGACCTGCGTCAGCCGCACGAGCGCTGGTCCCGCTTCGCCCCTGAGCTGAGGAAGCTGGGCATGGGCAGCATGATGGGCTTCCTCCTGTTCACCGAGGACGACTCCCTGGGCGCCCTCAATCTCTACTCGCGGCGGTCCTACACCTTCGACGAGACGGCGCAGCGCGCGGGCTGGATCCTCGCCTCGCACGCGGCGGTGGCGTTCTCGGCGGCCCGGACGCACGCGCAGCTCAGTCACGCTCTGGAGACCCGGCACGAGATCGGGGAGGCCATGGGCATCCTGATGGGCCGCTACGGGCTGAGCGAGGAGACCGCGTTCAAGGTCCTGAAGAAGGCCTCCCAGGACCACAACATCAAACTCCGTGAGATCGCCCGGCAGATCTGCGAGACCGGCGACAAACCTGACAGCCCGTTGGAATAGGCGGAGTTCTGCCGGGCACCCGAACGGTCGGTAAACGAAGAAGCGCCTGAATTCCTCGGGTGCTGTCGCCAACTGCACCGACAGCGGGAGAATCTGATGACGAGTTATGGCAGTTCCTCTGCCGCGTCCTCCGGATCGCGCACGAACGGTCTGGCCATCGCGAGCCTTGTGTGCGGAATCGTAGGACTCTTCTTCCTGAACATCGTTCTCGGTCCCCTTGCCATTGTGTTCGGTGTGATCGGAATGCGTCAGGCCGGGGTCAAGGGCGGCGGCGGAATGGCGAAGGCCGGTGTCGTTCTCGGAATCGTGGACCTGGTCATCTTCGCGGTTCTCCTGGCGGTGGCCGCGTCGAACGGCGGCTTCACCTGGTACGTGGGCAGCTGACCGGCCGACGACGGACGTCACGGAGGGGCCCCACCGGAACCGATCCGGTGGGGCCCCTCGTCGTCGCGTGCGCCGGGGCCCTCAGGTGGTGAGGTGGCAGAGCAGGAGACAGACGTCGTCGTCCCGCTCGGAGTCGTACAGCATCGGGTCCAGGATCCGGTCGGCCGTGCCTTCCAGATCCTGGTCGAGGTCGCGGACCCGCTGGGTGGCGAGGGCCCGCGCCAGCCGCTCGATCCCGGGATCGATGCCCTGAGCCCGCCGTTCGACCAGCCCGTCGGTGTAGAGCGCGAGGGTCGAACCGGGAGCGAGCCGTGTCGTGTGGTCGCGGATGTCCTGGTCGAGCGGGATGCCGAGCATGGCGCCGGGCCTGGCGTCCAGTATCCGCACCTCGCCTTCGGGGGTGCGCAGGACGGGGGGCGGGTGCCCGGCGGCGGCCCAGGTGACGGTGGGCTCGTCCGGCCGGAAGCGGGCGATGACCGCGGTCGCGTACAGGTCGGGCTGGAGGTGGTGCAGGAACATGTGCAGTCGGGTCAGGAGCTGGCCGGGGGAGCCGCCGTCGACGGCGTAGGCCCGCAGCGCGGTGCGCAGTTGGCTCATCATGACGGCGGCGTGCAGACCGTGCCCGGTGACGTCGCCGACGACGGTGACCAGGCTGCCGTCGGGCTGGCGGAAGGCGTCGTACCAGTCGCCGCCGATGTTCAGGCCGTGGGTGGCGGGCAGGTAGCGCGCGGCCAGGCGCAGGCCCGGTGTGCTCGGCAGCTCGGTGAGCAGGGCACGCTGGAGGGTCTCGGCGATGTCGCGGTTGTGCTCGAAGCGCTGGGCGTTGTCGATCGCGATGCTCGCCCGGCGGGCCAGTTCGACGAGCATGACGGCGTCGTCGGCGTCCCACCGCGCTTCGGGAGGCGTGAGCGTGACCACGCCGAGCGGGGAGTGGCGCGTCGGCAGCGGGATGCACAGCAGCGGCTGCGTGGGGTGCAGGGCCGACGGCGGGTGGTCGTCGACGCCGGACAGGCCCCCCGGATGGTCTGCGGCGTACTGAGGGCGTCCTGTGCGGGCGGCGGCCACGGCGGCCGCCGGTCGGGGGCTCGGTCTGCCGGCTTCGTCCTGGTCGCTGAAGAGCCACACGTCGACGCTGCGGGCGTAGGCGGGCACCAGCAGCTGGGGCAGACGCCGCAGGATCTCCTCGTGGTTGAGGGACGCGGTGAGGGCGGCGCTCGCGTCGGCGAGGAACGTCAGCCTGCGGCGCGCGTGCTCGGCCTCCCTGCGGGCCTCGCGCTCGGCGGTGAACAGCTCGCGCTGGGCGCGTCCGGCCGCGTCGAGTTCGGCGTGCAGGGCGAGGACGCCCTGGTTCGTCTGGTGCAGTTCCTCCCGGTGGAAGGCGACCAGCTCCTCCTGCTCGGCGAGGTTCTCCAGGACGATCGACGTGTCCTCGTCCGCGCTTAGCAGCGCGTCGGCGAGGCTCGTCCCCTCGAACGGCGCCTGGTCCGCCGCCGGTTGGTGCCCGCCGGGCAGTTCCGCGCTCGCCTGCCAGGCCGGCTGCTGCGGGACGGAACCGGCGCCCTCGTGCGAGCGTACGCTCGCCGTGATGCGGCCGGGCCGTCCGTCCTGCCCGGGCGCACCGGTGCGTACGTCGAGCCGCCAGGTCCCGCCCTTGGTGAGGCACTGGCGCAGCTGCGCGCCGAGAGCGGTGACCAGCCGGGTGCGTTCCAGGGTGGAGACGCCGTGGGCGGCCACGATACGGGCGGTGTCGATGCGCGCCCGGGCGGCGTCGGCGACCGTGGTGATCTGCCAGGTATGGGTCATGGTTCGCGATCCGGCGGGACAGGCGTCAGCACCGCCACGGTCGTGTCGTCCCGCACGGGCCTCGCGGCGCTGCTGGAGTCACGCACGATGACGGCGGCCGTGACGGCGGGGTCGAGGGAGTCGAGGGGGACGGCGGGCGGGGGAGACCAGCGGCTGGGCAGGCCGTCGCTGTGCAGGATGAGCAGGCTGTCGGCCGTCCAGGGCAGCCGCTGGCCGGGCAGCCGGGCCGGGTGGTGGGCGCCGACTATGCCGGGGTGGGACAGCAGCGGCTGCCAGCCGCCGCCGGAGCGCAGCCGTGCCCCGACGTTGCCGACCCCGGCGAAGTCCAGGGTGCGCGCGTCGAGGTCGAGCCGGGCCACGGCGACGGCGGCTCCCCGGGTGCGGCGGAGCGCGGTGTGCAGCCGGCCGAGCAGTTCCACCGGGGGCAGGTGCGGCCGGTGGCGCAGTTCATCCAGGGCGGCGCCGGACGCCTCGGCCGCCGCCTCGCCGTGCCCGAGGCCGTCGGCCAGCAGGAGCGTCACGTGGTCTCCGGCGCGCACGCAGGCCCACGCGTCACCCGAGTGCTCGGCGGCGGCCAGGGGGATGTTGACGCCGCCCGCCCGCACCCGCTCGTCCGCGCCCTGGGCGTCCCGCCCGCTCCGGTCCCCGCGGACGGCGCGGATCCGGGCCAGGGCGACGGTGCCGCGGCCGGGCGTGCTCTGGAGGTCGAAGTCGTCGGCGACGCGCCGGCAGGTGCCCAGTCCGGCCCCGAGCGAGGAGGCCGTGGAGTAACCGTCGCTCAGGGCGGAGGGGAGGTCCGTGATGCCCGGGCCGTGGTCGATCGCCAGGATCTGCACGGCCCGGCCCCCGCCGTCGGGCGTGAGTCCGGCGTCCACGGTGTCGATCAGGACCTGTCCGCCCCCGGCGTGCTTGAGCAGGTTGGTGGCGAGTTCGGTCGCGACGAGCGCGGCCGCGGCCGTACGGTCCTTGTCGAGCCCCGCGTGGTCCGCGGCTCTCTCGGCGGCCACCCGGGCGTCCCGTACCCGCGTGGAGTCGTGGACCGGCACATCCCAGACGCGCGTCATGGACTCTCCTCACGCTGATGCGGCGGGACGGCCGACCAGCTGATCACGGTGACGGCGGTGCCCGCGCCCGGGCGGCTGTCGATGGTGAACTCGTGCACCAGCCGCCGTGCGCCGCCGAGTCCGAGGCCCAGCCCGCCGCCGGAGGTGTAGCCGTCTCTCAGCGCGCGCTCGACGTCGGCGATGCCGGGCCCCTCGTCGCGGAAGGCGAGGCGCAGGCCGCGCGCGAGACCGTTCTCCAGGACGGTGGACTCGACCTCGCCGCCCCCGCCGTGCACCAGGGTGTTGCGGGCGAGCTCGCTCGCCGCCGTGACCAGCTTCGTCTGCTCCACCAGTCCGAAACCGAGCTCGGCCGCCGACTGGCGCACGTGCTGGCGCACCCACGCGAGGTCCATGTCCGAGCGGATCGGCAGACGGGCGGTGACGCAGCCGGAGGTTTCCGTCACGGGGTCTCCTGGCGTCCGGGGCTGTGCGGGGGAGGGGGCGGCGAGGTCAGCATCCGCATGGCCTCCTCGGCGTCCAGCGCGGTGCGCAGGCCGGGCAGGGTCAGGCCGAGTTCGACCAGCGTGATCGCGACGGCGGGCCGCATCCCGGCCACCACCGTCCGCGCGGCCAGCAGCCTGGCGGTGGCCGCGATCTCCGCGAGCACCCGGCCGAGGAAGGAGTCGACCATCTCGACGCCGGAGATGTCGATCACGACGCCGCTGACGGAGCTGCCGACGACGGCCTCGCCGATGTCGTGCTTCAGCTGCTCGGCGGCCGAGTCCTGCAGGTCGCCCTGGAGCGTGACGAGCAGGACGTCGCCGAGCTTCAGGACCGGCACGGCGGCGCTGGAGAGGCCGATGGGTCCGCCCCTCACCGGGCGCTCGCAACGGTGCGTTCCTGGTCGACGACGACGATGCCCTGCTGGTGCAGGGCGTACTCCAGGGCGTCGGCGAGGCTCGCGCGGGTGACCACCGACCCCAGGTCGATGCCGAGGTGGACGATGGTCTGGGCGATGGCGGGCCGGATGCCGGAGACGACGCATTCCGCTCCCATCAGGCGTGCGGCCGCCACGGTCTTCATCAGGTGCTGGGCCACCAGCGAGTCGACGGTCGGCACGCCGGTGATGTCCAGGATCGCGAAGCGGGCCTGCTGGGTGACGACGGCTTCGAGCAGGCTCTCCATCACCACCTGGCTGCGGGCGCTGTCGAGGGTGCCGATCAGAGGGACGGCGACGACGCCGTTCCAGAGCTTGATGACGGGGGTGGCGACCTCGAGGAGCTGGAGCCGCTGACGGTCGATCAGCTCCTGGCCGGCGGTGAGCGTGGTCTCCAGGACGACCAGCCGCAGGGTTCCGAGCAGCGCGGTGAGGGTGACCGCGCACTCCTCGGCGTGCCCCTCGCCGGCACCGACGGGCTCCGCTCTGAGCAGTTCGGTCACGGAGGGCCGCAGGGCGGCGACCTCCTGGGCGATCTGGGCGGACGTGGCACCCGAACGCGCGCGGGAGGCGGCCATGCGCCTCAGCTGTTCGCGCACCGTGCTGAAACCGGCGGCCGCCAGGTCCTCGACCTGGTCCGCGAGGGCGACCGCCGCCAAGGCCTCGACCACGGCCCTGCCCGCTTCCACCGCCTCGTCCCGGGAGACCGTGAACACGGTGCGGAACAGGGACTCGTCGGCCCAGCGCTGCGCGATCTGCTCGCGACGGCGATGCAGGAAGTCCCCGACGTCCTGCGCCGGTGCACCTCGGTGTGCCGCCTCGTGGTCCGCCACGTGCTCGTCTCCTTCGTCGTACGGTGACCGGCCCGGGGAGCATGCCGGAGGGCGCGGTCTGTTGTCGTGCGACAACTGTAGTCACGCCGCGCGCGGGCCCGTCACCGCGTCGGCGGAAGATCGCCCCGCCGGGTGGCGCCTAGGGTTCGTGGGCGGGCCGGCCGTGCCAGTCCAGGCACACCACGAGGGCGTCGTCCTGCGGCTTCGGTCCGCCGCGGTGACCGGTCAGTTCCCGCAGGACCGCGCGGGGCACCTCAGCCGCGGGCAGCAGCCGCGTGGACGTGATGGCCCGCTCCAGTGCCTTCTCGCCGTACGTCTCGCCGCCCGGCGCGGCGACGGCGTGCACGCCGTCGCTCACGAACACCAGCCGGTCGCCCGGCTCGCACTGGAACTCCTGTACGACGTAGTCGGTCTCGTCGAACATGCCGAGGGGCAGCTGCGCCTCGAACTCGACGCACTCCACCCGCTTGTCCCGCAGCCGGAGCATCTGGGGCGAACCGGCGTCCACCACCCGCATCAGACCGGTGGACAGCTCGAAGTCCACCATGAGCACGGACAGGTGCGAGGACCCGCGGTACTGCGCGTAGATCGCCTGGTCGGCGAGGGCCGCCTGGTCCTCGACGGGGATCCCCGCCCGGCGGGCGTTGCGCAGCGCGTTGATGCCCAGGTGGGTCAGCAGCGCGGCCTCGATGCCCTCGCCCATGCCGTTGGTTATGTAGAGCACCAGGCGGTCCGCGTTGGCCGACCAGTCGAAGTTGTCGCCGAAGATCGCGTAGGCGGGCTCCAGCTGGGCGCCGAGGTCGTACTCCGGGCGGGAGGAGGAGCGGCCGGGCAGCAGCTGCCACTGCATCTCGGCCGCCAGCGTCAGCCGGTCCTTGCGGCGTGCCTGGAGATACAGGTCGGTGTCGCGTTCGGCCACGAGCACCTCGTGGCCGAGCACCTCGGCGATGTCCGCGAGCTCCGTGAGCGTGTCCTCGGTGAGGTGGTCGGCGGGCAGCGTCACGCTCAGCACGCCGAGCCGGTCGCCGCGCACGGTCACCGGGAGATGGGCACGCCGCCGTTCCGTGCCGAGGTCCTCGACGAAGGGCTCCTGGGAGCCGAAGGCCCGGCCCACGGTGCTGTTGTGCACCGGGACCGGTTCCGTGGTGTGCGGAAGCTCGGAGACCGGCTGGAGCACGGTGAGTCCGTAGTCGGCCATGAAGAGGTCGACGGACTCGGCCGCGAAGCACCTGCCCAGGACCTCGCGGGCGGCGTCCAGCAGTTGGTGGGGAGCCGCGGTGCGCAGAGCGCGCTCCGCAGCCACGAATCTGTTCACGATGTCGGATACGCCATTCTTCGACTAGTACGATTCCGGGTCCGTGCTGAGGAGAGGTCGCCCGTCCGTCCACGGGTACCGGTGTCTATTGTTTTGTGTCTGACGTCGTTCCGGCGAGCTGACAGTGCCCGAGAAGACTGGGAGAGTGAGACGGTGACTTCCTCCGGCCCGCGTCCGCAGCCCGGTGAGGTGGCTCGCGTGACCTCAGAGGCGGCCGAGCTGCTGGAGATCCTCTGGGGGCGGGCCTCCACGGCACCGGTCTCCGCCTCCCAGCTGCGGGTGCTCTTCATCCTCGAGCACAACGAGGGGATCAACCTGCGCACGCTCGCCGACGGGCTCGGCTCGACGCCGCCCTCCACCAGCAGGCTCTGCGACCGGCTCCAGGCCGTCGGGTACGTCGAGCGGGTGCCCAGCGCCACCAGCCGCCGCGAGCTGTGCCTCTTCCTGAGCCACCAGGGCCGGTCGTTCCTGCGGGAGCTGAGGGTGCGCCGCGAGAGCGCCCTGGAGTCGGTGCTGGCCCAGATGCCCGCCGCGAAGCGCACGGCGCTTCTCCAGGGGCTGGAGGCCTTCTGCGCCGTCGCGGCGGCCGAGATGCAGGTCGACGCCGACCTGGACGTACGCACGGCCTGACCGGCGCACCTGTCCGCCGCCGGTGCCGCGGCGCGCGTGCTCGCGGGCCGGATCCGGCCTGCGCCGGCCGCCGGCCTCACCCAGCGCGACATCCTTGGTCCTCTCCGTGCGTCCGACGCGTCATCACATTGTTGCCCGGCGGCCATAGTTGTCAAATGACAACTGTTGTTCGGATTTTTCCGTTCGTCCGGCCGGTGAGGCCGTCGGCGTTCTTCTGCCCCGAAAGGGCCTACTGCCGACCGGTGAGTTCGCTCACCTGAGCAAGAGCGGCGTCCACGCTCTCCGACGACGGCACCGCCATGTTCACCCCGGTGAGATCCAGGATGCGCCGGACGGTCGGAGTGGGGGAGATGAGCCGGACGCTGCCGCCGACGGACCGGGTCTGCTCGCGGGCCTGCAGAAGCGCGTTTATCCCGGACGAGTCCATGAAGGAGACGGCGGCCAGGTCCAGCAGCAGGTGGTAGCGGCCGCGGCTCACCTGGTCGGACATGTGACGGCGCAGCTCAGGCACCGTGTCGACGTCCAGGAAGCCCTCGACGGTGAGCAGGGCGACACCGTCCCGAGGGAGTGTCACGTCGACGGACACCGGAACTCGCTCGGTCGACACAGTTACCTCCACTAGACACCACAGTCGGGCTTCCCCACTGCTGAGCAGGGCTCGATGCGCCGGAGGCGGTCTGCCGGGCCGGCAGGTCCGCCGGGCGATCCGTCCGGTGCCGGACGCGGGGAGCACGTGCACGCCTACCCCTCCAGGCGGTACGCACACATGGAGGTCGTGCGGCCTAACCGCCGGGAGGCCGTGCCCGGGCCTACGCCACCCGGATCCCGACGATGCAGGTGTCGTCGTCCGTGTCCGACCTGCTGTACGTCAGCAGCCGGTCCAGCTGGTGGTCCAGCGAGGGAGCGGTCGCCCGTGCGGTGGTCAGCAGCTGCTTCAGCGACTCCTCCACCGACCGGTCACGCCGTTCGATCAGACCGTCCGTGTACATCAGCAGCGTGTCGTCCACCGCGAGCTGCACCTCGGACTCCTCGAAGGCGGCCTCCGGCACGGCGCCGAGCAGTATGCCCTTGAGAAGGGGGAGCGGAGTCGCCTCCGTGTCCCGGATGAGCACCGGTGGCAGATGACCGGCCCGCGCCCACCGCAGCACCCGGGTGTCCGGGTCGTAGAGGCCGCAGACCGCCGTCGCCGTGACGGCACCCGTCAGGTGGTGGGCCACGATGTTGAGCCACGACAGGAGCTGACCGGGACCCGCGCCCGTCACGGCGAGCCCGCGCAGCGCGTTGCGCAGCACCACCATGCTGGTCGCGGCCTCTATGCCGTGGCCCGCCACGTCGCCCACGCACAACAGGACCAGCCCCGAGGGCAGCACCACGGCGTCGTACCAGTCGCCGCCGACCAGCTGTTCGGTCTCCGCGGGGCGGTAGCGCACGGCCGCCTGGATACCGGGCGCCTTCAGGGGGGCCTGGGTCGGGGGCATGATCGCGTGCTGGAGCTGGAGGGTCAGCCGGGCCCGCTCGTGGGCCTGCTGCTCGCTGTGCGCCAGCTGGTCGCGGGTGGCCGCCAGCGCCACCTCCGTCCAGTGCTGGGCCGAGATGTCCTGGTACGCGCCGCGTACGACGAGGGGGCGGTCGTCGACGTCGAGCACCGGTTCGGCCACCACCCGGATGTGCCGGGTCACCCCGCCGGGACGCTGGAGCCGGAACGCCGCCGTGGCCGGCCGCCGGTGGTGCAGCAGCGTTCGCAGGAAGCGGCCGATGGTGACGGCGTCGTCGGGGTGCGCGTGGGCGGCCAGCTCCTCCAGCGGCACGGGGGAGCTGGACGTGGACCGCCCGTAGAGGTCGAAGAGCGTGCCGTTCCAGGTGATCTCGCCGGTGAGGAGGTTCTCCTCGAAGCCGCCGATCCGGCCGAGCCGCTGCGCGTGCTGGAGCAGACTGGCGAGCCGCGCGGTCTCGTCCTCGATCCGCCAGATGAGCAGCACGCTGTCGCCGTGCCGGCTCACGCTGATGTCGGCGACGGCCGCCAGCGGCACCTGGTCGACCAGGGCCGTGAGGTCCATCCGCCGGGCACGGAACGGCTCGCCCGTGGCGTAGACCCGCTCGACGCGCTGGAAGAGCTCGCTCTCGCCGGCCGCCATCGGATACGCCTCCAGCAGCAGCGCGCCGTTGACGACGCCGCGCGGCCGGCCCGCGGGATCGAGGAAGCGGCTGTTCACGTGCCGGATGCGGAAGTCCGAGAGGTGTCCGTCGTCACCGAGGTGGGGCACGAGGACGAGCGCGGGGTCGTGCAGCCCGTCGACCAGGTCCATCAGCTCGGAGACGTCGGCCGTCAGCGGGCCGCGGGCCTCGGCGCCGTCGACCAGGAGCGGCTGCGTCTCCAGCGTGTGGGCGCACAGCTCCGCGAGGGCCTCGACCTGACGGACGACCTGAGGTGACTGCGGCTCCAGCGGGGACGGCCAGGCGATCTCGAGGACGCCGTGGATGCGGCCGCCCGCCCCGGCCGGCGCGGCGACCCGCCCACCGCCCGGGAAGTGCCCGTTGCCGATGGTCGGCAGGCCCTCCTCGGCCAGCGAACCGGTCCACTGGGTCGTACGGTGCGACAGGGCACGGCGTGCCACCGTCGCCACACCCGGCGGCACGTAGCGCCAGCGGGCCGCCTCCGCCGTGGAGAAACCGGCGCAGCCCGCCAGCGTCAGCGAACCGTCGGCGCCCGCCGCCCAGATGGCCACGGCCGCCGCACCCAGCGGGGCCAGGGCGTGCTGCAGCAGCGAGTCGGCGACCGCCTGCGTGTCGTCGGCGGCCAGCGCCCCGCTCTCCGCCTCACGCAGCCGTACGGCGGAGGAGGCGTCGGGGGCGGACCCGGGATCCGTCGCGGTGGCGAGGAAGGTGCTCGTCACCTCGGACAGCCGGTCGCGTGCCGCCTGGTTGATGACGTCGACGGCCAGTTCGAGCATGGGCACCTTGGCCTGCTCGGTCAGCTCGGCCAGCTGCCGGGCGGCCTGCGCGGGACCACAGCCCAGCCGCTCGACCAGGATGCCCTTCGCGAGTTCGATCAGGGCACGCCCGTCGGCCTCGGCCTGAGCGGCCTGGACCTCGCGCCGCAGCCGCTCCACGGTCGCGGCCAGTCTGCCCACCGGGGACGTGGACGGGGCGTCCGGCAGGTCGTCGGCGGGCACGGCGGCCTCCGAGCCGGGGCCGGCGACCTCGTCGAGCTCGCTCGAAGCGGCCGGCGGAAGGGAGGGAGCCGTGGATCCGACGGGCTGTTCGCCGGGGCCGGACTCGCCGGACTCCTCAGGAATGCTCACTGTGCGGTTGCTCCTCGGCTGGGACGCCGGCTGGCGCGGGGAAGGTGGGGTGCGGGACGGCGCCCGGCCGGCTCGGCGAACCGGCCGGGGCCATCCGGTGTCACACGCTCAGCCAGCGCCGGACGCAGGCGATGAGGTCGTTCGTGTCGACCGGCTTGGTCACGTAGTCGCTGGCACCCGACAGGAGACTCTTCTCCCGGTCGCCGGGCATCGCCTTCGCAGTGACCGCGATGATCGGCAGGTCGGCGTACTGCGGCATCTTGCGGATCTCCGCCGTGGCCGTGTAGCCGTCCATCTCCGGCATCATCACGTCCATCAGGATCAGCGCGACGTCGGGGTGGTTGACCAGCGTCTCGATGCCCTTTCTGCCGTTCTCCGCGTGCAGTACCTGGAAGCCGTGCAGCTCCAGGATCCCACTGAGGGCGAAGAGGTTGCGCGCGTCGTCGTCGACCACGAGCACGGTCGCCCCGTGGAACGCCTCCCCGACGAGCTGCGCGTCCTGCTGCTGGGCCTCCTCGGCGCCGCGCACCAGCGGCAGCACGTCACCGGGCTCCTCCGCGGAGAGGTGCAGGGCGATCCGCTCCCGCAGCTCGTCCAGGCTGGAGAGGAACTCCAGCGGCCGGTCCCCGCACAGGGACCGCAGTGCCCGCTCCTGCGCCAGGTCCAGCCGGTTGCCGTTGTGGATCAGCACGGGCACGCTCGCCAGCGCCGAGTCCCCCTCGACCGCCTGGAGGAAGTGGGCCGCCTCGCCCTCCGGCATGCCGAGTTCCAGGACCACGCAGTGGCAGGGCTCCGCGGCCAGCGCGCTCGCCGCCTCCTGCGCTCCCACGACCGTGATCACGTCGACCGTCTCGCGGCCCTCGACCTCCTCGCGGCTGCGGCTGACGTCCCCGACCGCGCTCTCGGCGACGAGGGTCAGCAGTCCGCGGGGGCGTTCCTCGACGACCAGCAGCCGCCGCCGGGCCTGCCTGGCGGCGCCGGGCGCGGCCGGCACCGTACGCCGGACGGACACGACCTCGGCGGTCGGCTCGGCCGGCGCCGGCTCCAGCTGGCGGGTGCAGCTGAGCAGCTCCTCGAAGTCGGGGCGGGCGACCGGCAGGAACAGCGTGAACGTGCTGCCCTGGCCGGGCGTGCTGTCCACGGTGACCGCGCCGCCGAGCAGGTGGGCGATCTCACGGGTGATCGACAGGCCGAGACCGGTGCCGCCGTACTTGCGGCTCGTGGTGCCGTCCGCCTGCTGGAAGGCCCCGAAGATCGTCTCCAGCTGCTGCTCCGGGATGCCGATACCGGTGTCCTTCACGCGGAAGGCGACGATCGTGCCCTCACGCAGCACGCCCTTGGGCACCTCGTCGCCGGCCGCCGGTTCGATGCGCAGTTCGACGCTGCCCTGCTCGGTGAACTTGACCGCGTTCGAGAGCAGGTTGCGCAGGACCTGGCGCAGCCGGGAGTCGTCGGTGAGCAGATCACCGGGGGCGCCGGGCGCCGTGCTGATGGTGAACTCCAGGCTCTTCTGCGACGTCATCGGCCGGAACGTGGCCTCGACGTACTCCAGGAGCTGCCGCAGCGGGACCCGCTCCGGGGTGACGTCCATCTTTCCGGCCTCGACCTTGGACAGGTCGAGGATGTCGTTGATCAGCTGCAGCAGGTCGGAGCCCGCGGAGTGGATGATGCCCGCGTACTCGACCTGCTTGGGGGTGAGGTTGCGCGAGGGGTTCTGCGCGAGCAGCTGGGCGAGGATGAGGAGGCTGTTGAGCGGCGTCCGCAGCTCGTGGCTCATGTTCGCCAGGAACTCCGACTTGTACTTCGACGCCAGCGACAGCTGCTGGGCGCGGGCCTCCAGCTCCTGGCGGGCCTGCTCGATCTGCAGGTTCTTGGCCTCGATGTCGCGGTTCTGCGTGGCGAGCAGCGAGGCCTTGTCCTCCAGTTCGGCGTTGGAGCGCTGCAGCTCGTCCTGCTGGACCTGCAGTTCCTCCGAGCGGGCCTGGAGCTCGGCGGTGAGCCGCTGGGACTCGCCGAGCAGCTCGTCGGTGCGGGCGTTGGCCACGATGGTGCTGACGTTGACGCCGATGGTCTCCATCAGCTGCTCGAGGAAGGTCTGGTGGACCGGCGTGAAGCGGGCCACCGAGGCCAGCTCGATGACGCCGAGCACCTGCTCCTCGACCACGATGGGCAGGACGACGAGTGCGGTGGGCACCGTCTGGCCGAGGCCCGAAGAGATGGTGACGTAGCCCGGCGGCAACTGGTCCACGGTGATGGCGCGGCGGCTGCGGGCCGCCTGTCCGACCAGCGAGCGTCCCATCGGGATACGGGCCGGTCGGTCGTTGTCGTCGGGGTACCCGTACGAGCCGACGAGCCGCAGCTCGGTGCCGCGGGGGGTGTCCTCGGCGAGGTAGAAGGCGCCGAACTGGGCGGACACCAGCGGTGTGAGCTCGTCCATGATCAGCTCGGCGACGACGTCCAGGTCCCGGTAGCCCTGCATGAGACCCGAGATGCGCGCCAGGTTGGTCTTGAGCCAGTCCTGCTCCTGGTTGGCCCGCGTGGTCTCACGCAGGGACTCCACCATGGAGTTGATGTTGTCCTTCAGCTCGGCGACCTCGCCCGAGGCCTCCACGGTGATGGAGCGGGTCAGGTCGCCCTCGGCCACGGCGCTCGCGACCTCGGCGATGGCCCGCACCTGGCGGGTCAGGTTCCCCGCCAGCTCGTTCACGTTCTCCGTCAGCCGCTTCCACGTACCGGAGACGCCCTCGACCTCGGCCTGGCCACCCAGGCGGCCCTCGCTGCCCACCTCGCGCGCCACTCGGGTCACCTCGGCGGCGAAGGCGGAGAGCTGGTCGACCATCGTGTTGATGGTCGTCTTGAGTTCCAGGATCTCGCCGCGGGCGTCGACGTCGATCTTCTTCGACAGGTCGCCCTTGGCCACCGCGGTGGTCACCAGCGCGATGTTGCGCACCTGGCCGGTGAGGTTGTTGGCCATCGAGTTGACGTTGTCGGTGAGGTCCTTCCAGGTGCCCGCCACGTTCGGCACGTGCGCCTGGCCGCCGAGACGGCCCTCGGTGCCCACCTCGCGGGCCACGCGGGTGACCTCGTCGGCGAACGCGGACAGGGTGTCGACCATCGTGTTGATGACGTCCGCGAGCGCCGCCACCTCGCCCTTGGCCTCGACGGTGATCTTCTGGGAGAGGTCGCCGCGCGCCACGGCCGTGGCGACCTGCGCGATGGACCGCACCTGACCGGTCAGGTTCGACGCCATCACGTTGACGTTGTCGGTCAGGTCCTTCCAGGTGCCGGAGACACCGCGCACGGTGGCCTGGCCGCCCAGGTTGCCGGCGGTGCCCACCTCGCGGGCGACTCGGGTGACCTCGTCGGCGAAGGCGGACAGCTGGTCGACCATCGTGTTGATGGTGTCCTTGAGCTCCAGGATCTCGCCGCGGGCGTCCACGGTGATCTTCTGGGAGAGGTCGCCCTTGGCCACCGCCGTGGCCACCTGGGCGATGGACCGGACCTGCGAGGTCAGGTTCCCCGCCATGAAGTTCACGGAGTCGGTGAGGTCGCGCCAGGTGCCCTTGACGCCCTTGACGTCGGCCTGGCCGCCGAGGCGTCCCTCGGTACCGACCTCGCGGGCGACTCGGGTGACCTCGTCGGCGAAGGCGGACAACTGGTCGACCATCGTGTTGATGGTGGACTTCAGTTCCAGGATCTCGCCGCGGGCGTCCACGGTGATCTTCTGGGAGAGGTCGCCCTTGGCCACCGCCGTGGTCACCTGCGCCACGTTGCGGACCTGGGCGGTGAGGTTGCCCGCCATGAGGTTCACCGAGTCGGTGAGGTCCCGCCACACACCGCCGACGCCCGGCACCTGGGCCTGGCCGCCGAGGCGCCCCTCGCTGCCCACCTCGCGGGCGACGCGGGTGACCTCGTCGGCGAAGGCGGACAGCTGGTCGACCATCGTGTTGACGGTCTCCTTCAGCTGGAGGATCTCGCCGCGCGCGGGGACGTCGATCTTCTGGGAGAGGTCGCCCTTGGCGACGGCCGTGGCGACCTGGGCGATGTCGCGGACCTGGGTGGTGAGGTTTCCGGCCATGGCGTTGACCGAGTCGGTCAGATCCGCCCAGGTGCCGGAGACTCCCGGGACCTCGGCCTGGCCGCCCAGGGTTCCCTCGGTGCCCACCTCGCGGGCCACCCGGGTCACCTCGGAGGTGAACACCGACAGCTGGTCCACCATGCCGTTGAACACGGTGGCGATGTCGCCCAGAAGGCCACCGGCCTCGTCCGGCAGACGTGTGCCGAAGTCTCCGTCGCGCACGGCTGTCAGGCCGGCCAGCAGTTGCCGCAGCTCCTGCTCGCCCGGCGTCCGGCTCGAAGGCTCGGTCGTTGTGACGGTCATGCGTACCCCTCGTTCCGCTCCCCAAGAGTCCCCGGGAGAAGGACTCGGAACCACGCCGCACCCGCGGACGGTCTCACATGCCGTACACGGTATTCCCGCAGATCACGGATCTGCCGATGAGAAAATACGCCGCAGGCTAACCCAGAAGGCACGTGCTGAACAAAGCGGTGGGCGTAACCAACGGTACGGCCGAGAAAGTTGCCGGGACGAGGCATGACTTCGCGAAGTGGGGATATACAGAACCCTCTCGGTCTGTCCCCCTCCGGGCCGCCGCGAAAACCGCCGAGTCCCGAGTCCCCGCCGGTGCCGCCGAGGTGCGGGGGACGGCGTACGCGGGCGGACGCGAAGATCCCGCCGCCCTGGTGCACCGAGGGGACGGTGACGACCGGGACGGCGGGACCGGGGGCCTCGCGGGGGTCAGGGGTGTCAGGCGACGGCCGGGTCCAGCAGGCCCTTGCGCAGGCGCTTCAGGATGCGGGTGATCAGCCGCGAGACGTGCATCTGGGAGATGCCGAGCTCCTCACCGATCTGGGCCTGGGTGCGCTCCTCCACGAACCGCAGGTGGACGATCTGCCGCTCGCGGTCGTCGAGCTCGGCGATCAGCGGGGCCAGGGAGTGGAAGTCCTCGACGAGCTGGAGGGAGGGGTCGTCCTCACCGATGAAGTCGGCCAGCACGCTCTCGCCGTCCGCCCCGCCGTTGCCGACGAGCGCCGCGTCCAGGGACGTCGGGCTGTAGGCGTTGGCGGCCTTGCGGGCCTCGATGACGTCCTCCTCGGGGAGGGACATCAGTTCCGACAGCTCGCGCGTGGTGGGGTTGCGGCCGAGGCGGGTCTGCAGTTCCTCGGTGGCCTTGGCGAGCTCGACGCGGGCCTCCTGGAGCCGGCGGGGCACGTGGACGGCCCAGCTGGTGTCACGGAAGAAGCGCTTGATCTCGCCGACGATGTAGGGGACGGCGAAGGAGGTGAACTCGACCTCGCGCGTCAGCTCGAACCGGTCGATCGCCTTGATCAGGCCGATGGTGCCGACCTGGACGATGTCCTCCATGGAGTCGCCGCGGCTGCGGAAGCGCGAGGCGGCGTAGCGCACCAGGGAGAGGTTCATCTCGATCAGGGTGTTGCGCACGTACTGGTACTCGTGCGTGCCCTCCTCCAGCACCGCGAGCCGGTCGAAGAACTGGCGCGAGAGGTCGCGGGCGTCCTTCGGCTTGACCTTCGAGGGGTCGTCGATGAAGGGGAGGTCCGTCTCGGAGACCTCGGCCGCCTCGCGCGCCGTGCCCGTTGCCTGCACCGCCGTCACGGCTGCCATGCCGTCCACCCCAATCGTCGAAGATCTTGAATGACAGAGCGCGTCTGCCCGGGTTCGAGAGATCTAATCCACCCGAACTGACGAAAACATGCATACCAGAGTGACTGGAGTGAACGGCCGTCCGCCCCGGGCCGGCCGCGGTGGGCGGCGCCGCGGCCCGGACGGGTGACCCCGCCCCGGTGCCGGAGCCTCAGGGAAGGCGGCGGGCCGTCGGTACGGCCGAGTACGCTTGGGCCTCTCATGTGAGGCGGTGCAAATGGCGTACGGCGGTGGTGGGCCGGAGGTGGCCCCCGTCTCTCGGCAGCTCGGTGGAGCCGTGCTCCAGGCATACGCACTCGTGGAGCGACCGGGTATACGTATGATCGGCGAGATCAGCCCGCCCACCCGTCCCGTCTGGCGGGACGCCCTGGGCCAGCTGGCGCGCCGGTCCGACCACGTCTGCTTCCTGGAGATGTCGGCGATCACGTTCGTCGACGTCGCCGGGGCCGCCGATCTGGCGCGCACCGCACAAAGCCTGCATGGGAAGCGGCGTCTGGTACTGGAACAGCCTCCGCCCGAACTCGAGCGGATCCTGCATATGTTCTGGCCAGACCTTCGGACGATTGAGGTGGCGGCATGACGAGTACGGCCACCCGACCCGACCCCTTCGTCCACCCCGCGCTCTTCTACCGCGGCGACCAGGACTACGTGGAGGGGACCGTGCCCTTCCTGCTGGGCGGCCTGGAGGCGGCCCAGCCGGTGGCGGTGGCGGCGCCCGTCCGGCAGCTGGACCTGATCAGATCGGCGCTGGGGGAGTCGGCGGCCGAGGTGCACTTCGTGGACATGACGCAGGCGGGCCGCAACCCCGGCCGCATCATCCCGGCGGTCCTGCGCGCGTTCGCCGACCGCCACTCCGGCAGCCACGTCCGTATCATCGGCGAGCCGATCTGGGCCGGCCGGACCGCCGTGGAGTACCCGGCCTGCGTCCAGCACGAGGCCCTGATCAACGTGGCGTTCAGCGGCCGGGACGTGACGATCCTGTGTCCCTACGACGCCGAAGCGCTGCCCGCCGACGTGATCGACGACGCGCGGGCCACGCACCCCGTGCTCATCGACGGGGGCGAGGAGCAGGTCAGCACCGCCTACGCGGTCGACAGCGTGCTCGCACGCTTCAACGAAACGCTTCGCCACCCGCCCGGAGCGGCGACGACCGCCTTCGACGCGGAAGCCCTGCCGGTCACCCGCGACTTCGCGCTCGCCGAGGCCCGGGAGCTCGGGATGAGCGCTCCCCGGCTCCAGGACCTGGCGCTCGTCGTCGCGGAGCTGACCACCAACAGCGTCGTGCACGGGGGCGGCTCCGGCACGGTGCGGATCTGGGCCGAGAACGACCAGATCGTCTGCGAGGTGCAGGACGACGGGAAGCTGACCGACCTGCTGGCGGGCCGGCGCCCCGCGCCCCCGCAGCAGCTCGGCGGCCGCGGTCTGCTCCTCGTGCACTACCTGTCCGACCTGGTCCGCGTGCACAGCGGAGCGGTGGGCACGACGGTGCGCAGCTACCTCCCTCGCGCCTGACCCCACACCCTTTCGGGGCCAGCGGGACCCCGACCCCGTGACGCACGAAAGGCCCGGACCCCCGAGGGGCCGGGCCTTCGCCGATGAACGGGTGGACGGCTAGGGCCTGTCGTTTGGATCAGGTCGGCCGTGACAGACGGTTCGTCCCGGCCGACCCGAGCGGGGTCTGGTGCGTGCAGCTGCAAGGCGGAGGAGGGAGTCGAAGCGATGGGGGTCCCCCCGCTCGAGCGGAGCCGAGAGTGGGGGAGTCGGCGACCGACGACAACGCCGCAGATGTGCGTGCCAGACCCCGCGACACCGGCCTGATCCAAACGACAGGCCCTAGCGCGTCCCGCCCTGCTCGGCGTCCTGTGCCGCCTGGCGCTCGGTCTGCGCGCCGGCCGTGGACAGGGTGCCGCCGGAGCTCTCCAGGTGCGCCCGTACGAACCACTGGAACTGCTCCAGAGCCCGCAGCTGCTCGATGAGGATGTCCTCCGTCACCGGGTCGGTCTTGCCCACCTCGGTCATCGCCGCGCGATGGTCCTCGATGATGCCGGTGTAGACCAGGTCGAGGGCGCCGAGGTGGGCGATGGCGTCGGCGCGACCGACGTCGTAGTCGTCCCAGGTGCGCTCGGCGACCAGGGCGCCCGGGGTGCCGTGCGGCACGCCGCCGAGGGCGGAGATGCGCTCGGCGGTGTCGTCGGCCATCTCGCGCACCCGGTCCACCTGCGGGTCGAGCATTTCGTGCACGGCGATGAAATGCGGCCCGACGACATTCCAGTGGACGTGCTTCAGCGTCAGGGAAAGGTCGTTCAGGGCGTGCAGACGCATACGCAGCAGATCGATGACCTTTCCGCCGTCGTGCGTGCTGAGTCCGGGGACCGTGTAGTTCGGGGTCGTGGACGTCGACATCAATTCTCTCCCTTCGTGTGGGGCTGATTGCGGTGCGATTCGCCGTGTCTTCTACCAGCGGTACCAGCGTCCGCGCCGCCCGCCGGACGCTCCGGAACGCATCACGAAGCCCAGCAGCCAGACGACGAGCACGATGACCGCGATCCACCAGAGCGCCTTGAGGGCGAAGCCGGCTCCGAAAAGGAGCAGGGCGAGCAGGAGAACCAGAAGAAGCGGAACCATTGTCATCAACCTCCAAGCCCTCACGTGCCCCGGTTCTTTCCCGATACACGTATGCCGGGGCGAGGCGGACGAAAGGGCCCGGACGACCGGGCGGGAACGCGCCGGGCTCTCTGTCAGACGCGTACGTATTCCCTGCGCACCATCGCCGCGAGTTCCGTCAGTGCCTCCTCGGCAGCCGTCCGGTCGGCGCGGTCGAGGAGCGCGAGCGCGTCCGCCGCGGCCTTCCTGACGGTCTCCGGGACCTCGTCGACGGCCGCCATCCGGTACGCCAGGGAGCGGCGCGCCGCCCGTTCCTCCGGGGTGACGCCCGAGGGTCCGGAACGCGGGAAGACGGCGGCCTCGTAAGCGGCGACCTGGACCAGCACGCCGTGCGCGATGCCCTCCGCGTATCCGCGGGCCCCGGCCCGTTGCTGCGCCGCGCCGAAGTCCGCCAGGGCACGCCGCCGGACGAGGACCGAGGCGGTGGCGCCGGCCGTGGCCGCGGCGAGCGCCGCGAGGAGGCCCACGACCGTGCCCCCGACAAGAGCGCCGAGGAGCCCGCCCGTGGCCGCGAGGAGGCAGGTCAGCCCGCCGGTGAGGAGGAGGAGCGCGCGGGCGGGGGTGAACGAGGCCATGGCGAGCAGTGTGCCAGCCGCCGCCGGGCGGACGGCCGGGAGGTGGCGACCCTCACATGCCGAGGCCGGTGATTCGGCCGATGGCCGGCCCGCCCGCAGGCGCGAGGCTGCGTTTCCCCGATCCGTATCCCTCGGCCCGATGGAGGCAACGCATGCGCAGTCCCGACCGGTTACTCCGGCGGTGGGCCACCGCCACGACCCTGGGCGCGGTGCTCCTCGCCACGCTCCTCGGTCCTTCCCCCGCCGAGGCCGCGCCCTCGCGCGCCGAGGCCGTCAACCCCGTGATCACCGTCCCGCCCGAGGGCAGCCGCGGGTTCCCCTTCCTCGCCGCGGCGGAGGATCTCGGTTCCCTCGGCTACACCGAGAGCGAGTACTTCACGACCGGCACCGCCACGTCGTACGCGAAGTCCGGCATCTGGGGCTCGGACGGCCGCTGGACCGTCCGCGCGAACACCCGCGCCGAGTACCGGACCCGGCTGCTGGTCCGCCGCCCCGTCGACGCCGCGAAGTTCAACGGCACCGTCGTCGTCGAGTGGCTGAACGTCAGCGGCCAGATCGAGCTGTCCCCGGACTACTGGTTCGCCCGGGAGGAGCTCCTGCGCAAGGGGTACGCCTGGGTCGGCGTCTCGGCACAGTCCGTCGGCGTCAACGGCGGCAGCGGCGAGATCCACGGCCTCAAGGGCTGGGACCCGGACCGCTACGGCAGCCTGATCCACCCCGGTGACGCCTACGCCTACGACATCTTCTCCCAGGCGGGGCAGGCGCTGCGTACCCCGAACGGTCCCGATCCGCTCGGCGGGCTGCAGGTCAGGACGCTGCTCGCGGACGGCGAGTCGCAGTCGGCCGGCTTCATGACGACGTACGCCAACGCCGTCCATCCGGTGGCACGCGTCTACGACGGGTTCATGGTGCACAGCAACAGTGCCATCGCCGCGCCGATCAGCGGGCAGCTGGGGGACACGCTCCTGATGCCGTACCCGTCCCGCGTCCGCACCGACCTGACGGTGCCGACCTTCGTCGTGCTCACCGAGACCGACGTGCCCGGCGCCGCCGCCGCACGGCAGCCGGACACCGACCGCGTCGTGCACTGGGAGCTGGCGGGTACCGCCCACGGCGACCAGTGGGCCTACGACACCGGACAGCCGACGGTGATCAGGTCGGCGGGCTCCGCCGCCCCGGCGCCCGGTTGCGCCGCCGGGTCGGCGCCGTTCAACGACGGCCCGGGCCACTGGTCGATGAACGCCGCGCTGCGCCGGCTGGCCGACTGGGCAAGGGGCGGTCCCCGGCCCGCGAGCGGGGCACAGCTGAGCGAGCTGCGTGATCCGGCCACCGGACTGGCCCTCGGCGGCATCCGGCTGCCCGACGTCGCGGTGCCGACCCGTACGCTCACCGGCGAGCGGGACACCAGCGGCAGCGGGCTCTTCTGCGGCCTCTACGGCGCGCGGGACCCGTGGAACGGCGACACCGACCCGTGGGACCGGCACGACGACGGCGATCCCTCCGACCCGTCCTTCCCGGACCGGGCGGAACCGGTGCTGAGCCGGCTGTACCCGACGCACGAGGGATACGTGAGCCGGGTCCGGACGGCCGCGCAGAACTCCGTGACGGCCGGCTTCCTCCTGCCGGAGGACGCGACCGCGATCGTGGCCGCCGCACAGGACTCGAACGTCGGCGGCTGATCCCGCACGCACCGCGAGATCACCTCTCGCGGCCCGAAGTCCCGCTCGCCGAGCGGGACTTCGGGCGTCCGCGCCGTCCGGCGTGGCCGTCGTCCGCGGGCACGCGGTCACGTGAGCACCCACGCTGCGGGCTTCCGGGCCCGCCGTGGTCCGCGGTGGCGCTGGTGCCCCCGCGGGTGCGGGGCGGACAATGCAGGCATGAGCCGACTCGTGAGTGATGTCAGTGGTCCCGCCCGGCTGGCCGGACCGGAGGAGGGCATCAGCCAGGAGGAGCTGGCCCTCGCCGCCCGCAACCACGGGCTGCCCCTGGAGGCGCTGCGCTACGACGTCACCCCGCCGGGGCTGCACTACGTGCTGACCCACTACGACATCCCGTACGCGGACGAGAGCACGTGGGAGCTGACGGTCGGCGGCCTGGTCGACCGGCCGCTGCGCCTCACGCCGGCGGACCTGCGGTCGTTCCCCGCGGTCACCGAGCGGGTGACCATGGAGTGCGCGGGCAACGGCCGGGCCCTGCTGACGCCCCGGCCGGTGAGCCAGCCGTGGCTGGTCGAGGCGGCCGGCACCGCGGAGTGGACCGGGGTGCCGCTGCGGCTGCTGCTCGCCGAGGCCGGCGTCGACCCGGCCGGGGTGGACGTCGTCTTCACCGGTGCCGACCACGGGATCGAGCGAGGCGTGGAGCAGGACTACCAGCGTGCGCTGCCGCTGGAGACGGCGACGGGCCGCGATCCCGACGTCCTCGTCGCGTACGCGATGAACGGCGCACCGCTGCCGCCCCAGCACGGGTACCCGGTGCGGCTGGTGGTGCCGGGCTGGTACGGCATGGCTCATGTGAAGTGGCTGCGGGACATCACAGTGACCGACACCGCGTTCACGGGATTCCAGCAGGCGGTGGCCTACCGGCTCAGGCAGGACGCGGACGACCCCGGGGAGCCGGTGACCCGCATCGCGCCCCGCGCCCTGCTGATCCCGCCGGGGTTCCCGGACTTCATGTCGCGGTCGCGGGTCGTGCGGCCCGGCGTCGTGCCGCTGGAGGGGCGCGCCTGGTCGGGCCGCGCCCCGGTGACCTCCGTGGAGGTGAGCTGGGACGAGGGCCACTCCTGGCACGAGGCCGAACTCGCTCCCGACGCCGGTCACGGGTGGGCGTGGCGTCACTGGCACCTCGACTGGACGGCCGTACCGGGCAGTCACGTGCTGAGCGCCCGTGCCACCGACGCCGAGGGTCACGTCCAGCCCCTGCAACAGCCCTGGAACCGTGGCGGGTTCGCGAACAACCTCGTCCAGCGGGTGCCGGTCCTCTGCCTCGACGCATCGGTGTGAGCGCTCCGGAAGATAGCTGACAGCCCATCAGTTACCCAGCCTGGTAAGTGAGTTGGCGAATTCAGGCAGCCGGATCGCTCATGGGCCTATGAACCTTCGGGTCCTCTCGCTACCCTCCGCCGCATGATTCCCACGGTCGTATGGGGTACCGGCAACGTGGGCCGCGCGGCCATCCGCGCCGTCGACGCCCACCCGGCGCTGGAACTGACGGCAGTACTCGTGCACGACCCCGCGAGGGTCGGGCGTGACGCGGGTGAACTCGGCGGCCTGGACCGGCGCCTCGGGGTCTCGGCGACCGACCGCGTCGGCGCCGTGCTGGACGCCCGACCGGGCGCGGTGGTGTACGCGGCCTCCGGTGACCTCCGGCCGGACGAGGCGCTCGCCGACGTCGTCAGGGCCGTCGCTGCGGGGGCCGTGGTGGTCACTCCCGCGCTGTACCCGCTCTACGACCAGCGCGGCGCGCCGCCGGAGTTCCGGGACCCGGTGCTGGCGGCCGTCGCCGAGGGCGGCGGCTCCCTGTTCGTCTCGGGCGTCGACCCGGGATGGGGCAACGACGTGCTGCCCCTGCTGGTCAGCGGACTCGGTACCGTCGTCGAGGCGGTCCGCTGCCAGGAGATCTTCGACTACTCCACGTACGAGCAGGAGGAGTCCGTCAGGCACCTGATCGGCATGGGCCACCCGATGGACTACGAACCGCTGATGCTCGCGCCCTCGATACCCACCATGGTCTGGGGCGGCCAGATCCGGCTGATGGCGAGGGCGCTGGGCGTCGAACTGGACGACATCCGCGAGACCCTGGACCGGCGCGCCCTCGACGCCACGGTCACCACCCGCACGATGGGCGTCTTCGAGGCCGGCACCCAGGGCGCCGTGCGGTTCGAGGTGCAGGGCGTCGTCGACGGCAGCCCGCGTATCGTCATCGAGCACGTCACCCGCATCCACGCCTCCTGCGCCCCCGACTGGCCCGCCCCGCCCGACGGCGGCGACGGCGCACACCGGGTGATCATCGAGGGCCGCCCCCGGATCGTGGTCACGGTGGAGGCGACCGACGAGGGCGAGAACCGGTCCGCCGGCGGGAACGCCACCGCGGTGGGCCGGCTCGTGGGGGCCATCGACTGGCTCGTGGACGCGGAGCCGGGCCTGTACGACGCGCTCGACGTCCCGCTGCGTCCCGCGACCGGCCGACTCGGAAGGAAATGACCATGCGGATCGACATCCCCGACGGCCAGGAGCCGATCGGCTACGTGTGGGGCGAGATGGTCCCCGGCATCGGCCAGGCCGCCGCGAACTTCTCGCTGTCGGTGTACGAGCACACGACGCTGGGGCTGCGGGAGTTCGAGGCGGCGAGGCTGCGGGTCGCCCAGATCAACGGGTGCCTGTTCTGCCTGGACTGGCGCACGGAACGGGACGGGCGGAAGGTCGAGGAGGAGTTCGCCCTCGCGGTCACCCAGTGGCGTACCACCGACGCGTTCGACGACCGCACGCGGCTGGCCGCGGAGTACGCCGAGCGGTACGCCCTGGATCATCACGGTCTCGACGACGGGTTCTGGGCCCGGATGACCGCCCACTACAGCCAGCGCGAGATCGTGGAGCTCAGTATGAGCATCGGCTCCTGGCTGGCGTTCGGACGGCTCAACCACGTGCTGGGCCTCGACGCCGTGTGCGTCCTGCCGGGCCACTGAACCCGTAAGGGCCGCCGAGCGGGGCCGGTTCCGCTACAGATCGGTGGCGATGATCCGCTCGATGTTCCGTTCGGCGAGGGCCGTGATGGTGACGAACGGGTTGACGCTGGTGTTGCCGGGGATCAGGGCGCCGTCGATGACGTACAGGCCCCGGTACCCGTGCAGCCGGCCGTAGTTGTCGGTGGCCTTGTCGAGCACGGCGCCGCCGAGCGGGTGGTACGTGAGGTGGTCGCCCCAGATCTTGTAGGTGCCGAAGAGGTCGGTGCGGTAGATCGTGCCCTCCTTCGCGTTGATCTTGTCGAAGATCGTCTTGGCCATGTCGATGGACGGCTGCTTCCAGGCGGTCTGCCAGTTCAGCTCCGCCTTGCCCGAGGCGGGGTTCCACGTGAACTGAGCGCGGTTCGGGTTCTTGGTGATGGACAGGTAGAATGAGGCGTAGGTCTCGATTCCCGTGGGCAGGGGTGCGACCTCGGCGAACGCGCCGCCCGCGGCCCAGTTGTCGATCCCGCCGCAGGGGATGCTCGACTGGAGTTTGCCGGTCGGGTCCCACATGTGGTTGGCGCGGCCGCACATGACGTTGCCGTTGTCGCCCCACCCTTTGCCGACCTCGTCGTTCAGGGCGGGCAGGGCGCCGGTGGCCTTCAGCCTGACGAGCAGCTTGCTGGTGCCGACGCTGCCCGCCGCGAAGAACACCCGGTCCGCGGTCACCGTCTTGGTGGCCGTCGTGGCGCCGCCGGTGTCGATCTGGTCGATGACGACCGTGTAGCCGCCGCCGGTGGCCGGGGCGACCGAAGTGACCTTGTGCAGCGGGGAGATGGTGACCTTCCCGGTGGCTCGGGCCCGGGCGATGTACGTCTTCTGGAGTGACTTCTTCCCGTAGTTGTTGCCGTAGAGGATCTCGCCCGCGAGCGCCGACCTGGGGACGGTGCCGGCCGCCTCCTGCTCCATGTAGCCCCAGTCGTACACGTCCGGCACGAAGACGAAGGGGAAGCCGGACCGCTGGGCGTGCTTGCGGCCGACCCGTGCGTACTGGTAGCACTCGGCGGTCTCGAACCACGTCGGGTTCACGGTGGCCACCCCGAGGCCCTGGTTGGCGCGGGGGTAGTAGGTGGCGTACATCTCGGCGGGGTCGACCGACGGGAGGACGGCGCCGAAGTTCTCGCGCCTCGGTGTGACCGCCATGCCGCCGTTGACCAGGGAGCCGCCCCCGACGCCGCGGCCCTGGTACACGATGATGCCGCCCATCTCCTCGGCGTCCAGGATCCCGGTGTAGCGGGGGATGTCCCTGTCGATCGGGAAGCCCAGGAAGTTGCTCAGGGGCTGCTTGGTCCTGGTCCGCAGCCAGTAGGAGCGCTGATCGGGGCTGGTGGTGTTGGCGAAGATCTTGCCGTCCGGGCCGGGGGTGTCCCAGGCCATGCCCATCTCGATCATGTGGACGTCGATGCCGGCCTCGGCGAGCCGCAGGGCGGCGACGGAGCCGCCGTATCCGGTACCGATCACCAGCGCCGGGACATGGGCTCCCGGAGTGATGACGTCGGCCGCCGCCGCGGTGGGCGAAGCGGCCGCCGCGGCGTGGCCGGCGAGCGCCACGACGCCAAAAATAGAACTTGTTCCAGCGATGAATCTACGACGCGAGACACCCCTGGGATCGTTGTCCTGCACGGTAGTTTGGCTCATGTGAGGTTCCTCACTCTCGATGAGTGAGAACAGGTTCTACTGTCACTTGCGCGTCAAGTCACTACATACCTATAGGTAACTTGCGGTCGGCCTTCGGCGGCCTCCCGATGCCCGGGATGCGGCGCGGCGCCCTGGCTTCGATGCTGGGAGGCACAGCCCCGACCAGACGAAGGACGGCCATGGCGAAGGACAAGAAGCTCTCCAAGGGTGACGAGGTGTCGTGGAGCAGTCACGGCCAGACCGTGCCCGGCAAGGTGAAGAAGAAGATCACCCGGCGCACCGAGGCGGCCGGCCGGACCGTCGACGCCTCACCCGAGGACCCGCAGTACGAGGTGGAGAGCGACAAGTCGGGGCGGTCGGCCGTCCACAAGCCCGGTTCGCTGCGCAAGAAGGGCGGCAAGGCGTGAGCGGGCAGGGGGACGGGGACCGCGAGGAGACGCTCACCCGGTTCGGCGAGGCCGTGAACATGACGCCGGGCGAGCTGGAGAAGTGGCTGGAGACCGACGAGTCCCGGAGCGTCGGGCAGAAGGACGGCGGGGAGAGCGTCGGTCACGCCTCGGGGCGCCGGATCGTCGGCCTGCTGCGGGCGAGGAAGTCGGACCTGACGGAGGACGACATCGCGCACATGCGCAAGGTGGTCGGCTATGTGCACCGGCACCTGGAGCAGCGCCCGAAGGGGGACGTCACCGACACGAGGTGGCGCTACTCCCTCATGAACTGGGGCCACGATCCGCAGAAGTGAGGGACGGCCGGTCCGAGTCGGGCCACAGGTACGGCAGGTCGTCCGGGACGTCCGGGAAGCGGGCGGTGTAGAACTCCGGATCCTTGCGCACGAGGGCCGACCGGTGGCTTCGGTGGAACGCGGGATCGCCCAGCCAGGGCGGCAGTTCACCGTCCTTCGCCAACTGGTCCTGCGTGCGCACGGGGAGACCGGGGCGGTGTGCGGACAGGTCGGTGACGAGCGTGGCGGCACAGGTGTCACCACGGCCCAGTGCCGTCCACACCCCGCAGATCTCCAGGCCGTAGCGCACGAGCGCCTCTTCGTAGCCGTGCCACATGCGGACCGCGGGGTGATGGCGCCAGCCGTACCCGGGCACGGTCAGGCCGCGCAGCACCTGGACGGCCTCGACGCGCTGCTTGCCCAGCCGGCGGGGGTCGAGGACCTCGGCGGACCGGGTGAAGTCGGGGTAGGGAAGAAAGGTCTGCACGCCTCATCCGTACCGCGCGCGGGCTGAGTCCAGACGGCCGACTCGGGTGGCCGCCGCCGGTGCCCTCAGGACTTCACCCGGGCGCGGGCGGCTTCGAGGATCTCGTCGGACAGCAGCGGGTCGCCCTTCACGGCGCGCGCGAGCACGAGGGCGCCGACCAGGGTGCTGAGGTTCGCGAGCCCGTCGTCGTCGGCGGTCGCGAGCCACGCGGCGAACCGGCGTACGCCCTCGGTGTAGGTCTCCTGCGCGGTGCTGTCCTGGGCGCCACGGGACATGTCCGCCGCGAGGGCCGCCGTGGGGCAGCCGCCCGCCGCGTCGTCGCGGTGCTCGGGGGAGAGGTAGTAGTCGATCAGGTGCTCCCGGGCCGCCGCCGGATCGCCCTCGTGGGCCCGGACCACGTCGGTCCGCCACTCCTCCAGGGTGGTGAAGGCGTGGGCGGTGGCCTCGTCGACCAGGGCCTCCTTGGAGGCGAACTGCTTGTAGAAGCCTCCGTGCGTCAGGCCCGCCGCCTTCATGAGATCGGCGACGCTGACCCCGTCGGTGCCCTGCTCCCGGAACAGGCGCGAGGCGCTGGCGACGACGCGCTCGCGGTTCTCCCGCGCCTGGTCCTTCGATACACGGCCCATGATCGGCTCCCCGTTTTGGATGCTCGGTGACATCTATCCTACGGCTTTCCCTTCCCTTTTTAGATTATGGATGTAATCTAAAGAGGCGGGTGCGGCCGACCGGGCCGCCTCCGATCCGTCTCGAAGGGACAGCACCATGGACCTGAACAACGCCGTCGCGGTCGTCGCCGGAGCCAACCGCGGCCTGGGGCGCCACGTCGCCGAGCAGCTGCTCGCACGCGGCGCCAAGGTCTACGCCGCCGCCCGCCGCCCCGAGACGGTCGACCTGCCCGGCGCCGTCCCGCTCCGCCTGGACATCACCGACCCGGAGTCGGTGCTGGCGGCGGCCCGCACGGCGTCCGACGCGACCGTCCTGGTGAACAACGCCGGCATCTCCACCCACACCCAGCTCGTCACCGGCGACTGGGACAACGTGCGGCTGGAGATGGAGACCCACTACTTCGGCACCCTGCAGACCACCCGCGCCTTCGCCCCCGTCCTGGAGGCCAACGGAGGCGGCGCGATCCTGAACGTGCTCTCCGTCCTGTCGTGGCTGCACCCGGCGGGCCTCGGCGCCTACAGCGCGGCAAAGGCCGCGGCCTGGGCCCAGACGAACTCGGTGCGCGAGGAGCTGGCCCCGCGCGGCATCCAGGTCACCGCACTGCACGTCGGGTACATGGACACCGACATGGCCGCGGACGTCGACCCGGCGCAGAAGATCAGCCCCGCGACCGTCGCCGGCCTCGCGCTGGACGGCCTGGAGAAGGGCGCTCACGAGGTGCTGGCCGACGAGCTGACCCGCCAGGTCAAGACGGGACTCGGCGTGCTGGCCGGCTGACCCGCGACGCGGGCGGCCCGCCCCGCCGGCGCTGCTCCGCCTGGAGTACGCCCGCGCGACACCCGGCGGGCCGCCCGACAGGGTGGAGGGCATGACTGAGGAGAGCACCGTACTGACCGGTCAGGCCCCGCCGCCGGTCCGCGACTGGCCCGCGCTCGACCTGGACGGGACGGAATTCGACCCGGTGCTCGCGGAGCTGATGCGAGAAGGGCCGCTCACCCGGATCAGCCTTCCCCACGGTGAGGGCTGGGCCTGGCTGGCGACCCGGTACGACGACGTCAAGATGATCACCAACGACCCACGCTTCAGCCGCGCGGAGGTCGTCGGTCGTGAGGTCACCCGCCTCGCACCGCACTTCAAGCCGAAGCCCGGCTCCCTCGCGTTCGCCGACCAGCCCGACCACAACCGCCTCCGCCGGGCGGTCGCGGGCGCCTTCACGGTGAGCGCGATGAAGCGGCTGCGGCCCCGGGCGCAGGAGATGCTCGACGGCCTGGTCCACACCGTGGTGCGCGACGGGCCGCCCGCCGACCTCGTCGAGCGCGTCCTCGAACCGTTCCCGATCGCCGTGGTCTGCGAGGTCATGGGCGTACCCGCGGCCGACCGCGAGCAGATGCACGCGTGGACCCGGCAGATCATCTCCACGGCGGGCGGCGCGGAGGCCGGCGAGCGCGCCAAGAACGGCATGTACGGATGGATCGCCGAAGCCGTCCGCGAGCGCCGCGACAGCGACGGCGAGGACGTCCTGTCCCTGCTGGGCGCCGCCGTCGGACGCGGAGACCTGAGCGAGGAGGAGGCGATCGGGCTGGCCGGCCCGCTCCAGATCGGCGGCGAGGCCGTCACCCACAACTGCGGACAGATGCTCTTCGTCCTGCTGACCCGCCCCGACCTGCTCGACCGGCTGCGCGGAGCGCCCGAGCTGCGGCCCGCGGCCATCGACGAACTCCTGCGCCACATCCCGCACCGCACCTCCGTGGGCCTGGCCAGGATCGCGCTGGAGGACGTCGACGTGCGGGGCGTGCGGATCGGCGCCGGGGACGCCGTCTACGTCTCCTACCTCGCCGCCAACCGCGACCCGGACGTCTTCCCCGTGCCCGACCGGATCGACTTCGACCGGGAGAGCGGCGGCCACCTCGCCTTCGGCAACGGGCCGCACCACTGCACGGGCGTCGTGCTGGCCCGTATGCAGACCGAGCTGCTGATCGACACCCTGCTGGACCGGCTGCCCGGACTGCGTCTGTCGGTCCCCGCCGATCAGGTGCCGTGGCGCCGGAAGACCATGATCCGCGGTCCCCGGACGCTGCCCGTCACCTGGTGACGTCGCCCCCGCCTCAGCCGACGGGCGGCCGCCAGGCGAGCTCGGCGGCTTGTGCGGTGGGGTGCGTGGTGAACACCTGGTCCAGGCCGATGACACGGAAGGTCCGGTCGACGCGGTCGGGCACGGCGCTCAGGGCCATGCCCGCGCGCGCCGCCAAGGCGTGGTTGCGGGCGGCGATCAGCGCGGTGATGCCGCTGGAGTCGCAGAACGTGACCCCGGTGAGGTCGATGACCAGTTGCTGTCCCGCCAGCAGGCCCAGGCCGGGCAGCAGCGCCTGGACGCCGGGCGCGCTCAGGTGGTCGAAGGCGCCCACGAGTTCGATCACGGGACCCGCCGGGGTGTTCCGTGTGTGGACCTGCAGACGGTTCATGGACGCTCTTCACTGATCTGTCGGGGCACGTTGATCGCCAGTACGGCGGTGTCGTCGTCCACGCCCGTGCCGAACGTGTCGAGCAGTTCCCGGATCGCCGCGACGGAGTCCGCTGCCGTGGTCGGTGCCAGTTCGCGGGCGAACTCCAGCAGTGCCTCGTCGCCGTAGCGGTCGCCGGCGGCGGCCGTGTGCGCCTCGGTGAGTCCGTCGGTGTAGAGCAGGAGGGTGTCGCCCGGGTCCAGGCGCAGCGAGGTGGTGGCGATGTGCGCGTCGGGCAGCACGCCGATCAGCTGGCCTCCGGGCGTGGGCAGGTAGTCGGTGCTGCCGTCGGCGCGCATCAGCAGGGCCGGCGGGTGCCCGCCGCTCGCCAGCGTGATGCGGAAGCCGCCCTCGTCGCCGTCCGGGGTCAGGAGTCCGAGGATGACCGTGCAGAAGCGCGGGTCGGGTCCCTGGTACTCGTGGTTCAGGACGGTGTTGAGGTTGCCGAGCACCGCGGCCGGGTCCGGGTCGTAGACCGCGGCTGCGCGCAGTGTGTAGCGGGCGAGCGAGGTCACGGCCGCCGCGGCGGCGCCCTTGCCGCACACGTCCCCGAGGAACATCCCCCAGGTCCCGGAGCCGAGCGGGAACAGGTCGTAGAAGTCGCCGCCCACCTCGTCCGTGGAGGCGATGTGGTAGTACGCGGCGACGTCCAGTCCGGGCACGTCCGCGAGCGTCGGCGGCAGCAGGGTCCGCTGGAGGGCGTCGTTCAGCCGCTTGAGGCGCTGCCGTTCCTCCTCGGACTCCTGCCGGGCGCGCAGCAGTTCGGTCTCGTAGGCGCGACGGTCACGGGCGTCGAAGACGGTGGTGCGGATCAGGACCGGTTGCCCGTCGCCGCCCAGTTTCACGTGCGAGGTGACCAGGACCGGAAGACGGCTGCCGTCCGCGGCTTTCAGCTCCAGCGCGATGCCCCTGATCTCGCCCTGCATGCGCAGCAGCGGGGCGAAATGCGTCTCGTGGTAGAGCCGGCCGCCCACGGTGAGCAGGTCGGAGAACCGCATGCGGCCCACGAGGTCGCCCCGTTCGTAGCCCAGCCACTTGAGCAGGGTCCCGTTGACCTTGGCGATCTGCCCGTCCAGGAGAGTGGAGAGGTAGCCGCACGGGGCGTTCTCGTAGAGGTCCTCGATGCTGTCCTCGAGCAGGGCCGAGAACAGCGCCTCCTCGTTCCGCGCCCGGTCCTGCTCCGGATCCCGGCCGTCCTCCTCGCACATCACCGCAGGACGCCGGCGCGGTCACGGACGGCGGCGACGCCTCCAAGGGAACCGGACAGCGGGCGGTGGCAGGTCGCGGACGTCCGGGAGGGGCGGCGGAAGACGGTCACGCCACGCCGGACACCGCGCTCGCGGACGGACCGCGGACGCGCCGGACCGCGGCACTCGCCGCTCACCCGCACGTGGTCTCCGATCCGCACGTCCATGCCCTACATCCTCGCAGACGCCCGTCCGGTTCACCTTCCGCATGCTCCCTCCGGTACACCGCCCCGGCACGGTGGACCGGTGTCCGGGCATCACCTCGCCCGGCGGCGGCTCAGGGAGCGATCCCGACACCGTCCACACGGCTCCACGCCTTCTCCTGTACGGCGGTCATGGCGGGCCAGTGGAGTCCACCCGGCCGGGGCCCGACCCGTGAGGCGTACGAGCCGGGACGGTACTCCGGGCTGAGGAAGCAACCGGTGCCGTACGTGCGGTCGAACGCCGCGCAGGACGCCGCGACCGACCGCGGCGTCGGCTTCCGGCCGGTGCGCGTCCACGCGTCGAGGGCGGACAGGGCGTTCGCGTACTCGGAGTCGCTCAGCGCACTGTGCTCGCTCTCGGTGGTGAACGTCTGCACCAGGTGCCTCTCCCGGTGCGCGCCCTCCAGCGTGGCCCGGTAGGCGGACTCGTGCTCGACGAACGCCGTGGGGTCGCCGATCGCGTGCAGGGTGAGGACGGGGACGTCGACCCCGCCGGTGAGGTCGCTGTCGTACGACAGGTCGCGCACGGCCTCCGGATCGGCGGCGAAGCGCTCCACCCCGGAGTTCAGCGCGGCGTCGTCGTGCGATCCCGCGTACCGCACGCCCCGGTTGCCGAACGGATTGCGGCCGCCGAGCCGGTTGTGCACGATGTCGCGGAAGGTGAAGGTCGCGAAGCGCAGGTGCGACTCCAGGGCGCGTTCCGGGATCCCCGTCACGGCGAGGATGTCGTCGAGATTGCGCTGCTGTACGGCGGTCCGGTCCCCGGGGGCGGAGGCGTACCCCGTGCACTCCTGGAGCCGGGAGCGCAGCCCGGCGGCCGTCATCGTCGAACCGGCCCGCAGTCCCTCCCACAGCGGGTACTGCGCTTCCTCGGGACGCGGGTGGTTCCGGCAGTAGTACTGGTAGACGACCCGCAGGTCGACGCGGTAGTCGTAGCCGCGCGAGCCGCCGGCGAGGACACCGCTGGTGAGCAGTGCCCCGTCGTAGCGGCCGTGCTTCGCGCCGTAGGTCTCGACGACCTTGGCCGCGACGTTCCCGCCCCAGGACTGGCCGTGCACATAGGTCCGCAGCGGCCGGCCGAACTCCCGGACGAACAGGCGCCGTACGTTCTCGGTGTCGGCGGCGGCCATGCGTGTTCCGTAGCCGCCGCGCCGGTAGGACGAGCCGGCCCAGGCGTAGCCCTCGTCCACCATCACCGACCAGCGGTCCAGGTCCTCGGCGCTGCGCGCGGGGTCGGACTCCTCCCCGAGGTCTGGGCCGCCGTGGGCGTGCACTACCAGCGAGCCGTTCCACGAGGCGGGGACGGCGATCGCGTAGTGCGCGCCGTTCACGTCCCGGCCGGTGTAGCAGGTCGCCTTGCCGGTGAGGCTCGGCGGACAGGCGACGGCCTGCGGGCGGGCGGCGTCCGCGTGCGCGGCGGGGGCGCCGAGCAGGGCCGCGGCGGTGGCCGTGGCGGCCAGAAACGCGGCCGGCCGTCCTGCGGTCCACGGCCGTCGGGGGGTGCGTGCGAACGTTCTCGACCTGATCAAGGCGCGGCTCCTCGTCCCATGGGCGCACCGTCGCGCCGCGGGCCGATGCTAGGGAGACGCATGAACGAGGGCCATGCCCTTGATCGTTGTGTTCATACTGTTCGCCGGCGCCGGGCCGGCACGACGCGCAAGCGCCCCTGTTCCGTCCCCCGGCGCTGTTTCCCGGCGGCATCCGCGCAATGAAGCCCCTGACGGGGGTACACGCAGCGAAACGGGGTGCAGCGAGTGCGAAAGGATGACCATGAGCGGATCGTCGATGAAGGCTGTGGGCTGGGCACGTTCCATGCCCCTCTCCCGCGGTGTCAACGAGGCCAGGCAGTGGGCCCGCGAGCACCTGGAGGCTCTCGGGTGGACCACGACCGCACCCGAGACCACGGACGCGGTCCTGCTGACGGTCTCGGAGCTGGTGACCAACGCTCATGTGCACGCGCACAGCAGTGCGCAGCTGCTGCTGACCTGGGACACCGAGTGCCTGCACGTGAGCGTGCACGACGCCTCGACCAAGCTGCCCGAACCACGGGCGGCGGACCCGGAGAGCCTCGGCGGGCGCGGCATGTTCCTGGTCGACGCGCTGGCGGACACCTGGCAGGCGCGGCGCTGCCCCAACGGCAAGACGGTGACCGCCTGCTTCCACCTGCCGGAGGCGGCCGAGTCCGGCGAGAAGACGTGACGCCTTCGCCGAACGCGCCCCGGAGCAGGGTGCCGTCCGGCCGGTGGCGGACCGGCCGACGGAACGGCTGCCGGAAAAGAGCGGCGACGACCGCGTCCGGCGTTCTAAGGTACGGACCTGACGGAGTCGCGAATCGAAGTGACCACGGCCCAGCGACCTTCGGCCGGCACCGCGACCCGTAGTCGCACATGAACGGTGTCCGGAGAGCGGACGTCCCGAAGGATGCCTGAATGGTCATGTCCGCCGCCGCCCCGGCCCGCCTGTGGACCTGGAACTTCAACCTCTACTTCACGGCCCGCACCATGTCGGTGCTGGGCGACACGATGATCCCGGTGGCCATGGCGGTCGCGATGCTGTCACTGGGATACGGAGCCAGCGGCGTCGGTTTCGCGCTCGCCGCGTGGATGGGCGCGTTCGCCCTCTTCGTCGTGTTCGGCGGGGTGTTCGCGGACCGCTTCCACCCGCGGCCCCAGATGATCGGCGCCGACGCCGTCCGCTGTGTCATCCAACTGTCCCTCGCGGCCTGTCTCTTCCTGGGGCACCCGCCGCTGTGGTTCATCGTCGTGGGGTCGCTGCTCGGCGGCATCGCGACCGCGATGTTCCAGCCGGGTGTCTCCGGACTGGTGCCGCACGTCGCCACCGACCTGCACCGGGCCAACGGAGTCCTGCGGGTGAGCCAGGGGATCTCCACGATGGCCGGGCCCGCGCTGGCCGGGCTGCTCGTCGCCACCACCTCGGCGGCGACGGTCTTCCTGGTCGACGCCGCCACCTTCGCGGTCAGCGGGATCTGCCTGGTGGCCCTGCGGCTGCCCCGGTACGCGGTGGACCGGACGGCCTCCACGCTCGCCAACCTGCGCACCGGCTGGGACGAGTTCCGCTCCCGGTCGTGGATGTGGGGAGTCATCCTGATCTGGTGGGTGCTCGGCGTCTTCGTCTGGGGCCCGATCACCCCGGTCGGCGCCGTGTCGGTCATCGAGGCCCACGGCAAGGCGGCGTTCGGCTACGCCGAGAGCGCCTTCGGGGCCGGCTGCGTCCTCGGCGGTCTGGCGGCGATCCGCGTACGGCCGCCGCGCCCGCTCCTCGCGGGCGGCCTCGCGATGTTCCTCTTCCCGATGATGCCGCTCGCCGCGGCCCTGGTCCCCGCACTGCCGCTGCTCATGCTCGGCTACGCGGTGAGCGGTATCGGCTGGGCGTTCTGGGGAGTCCAGTGGGCCACAGCCGTGCAGACCCACATCCCCGAGGACCGGCTCAACCGGGTGACCGCCTACGAGATCGCCGGCTCCATCCTGGCCGTCCCGTTCGGACAGGCGATCGCCGGTCCCGCCAGCGCGCTCGTCGGCGTCCACCGCCTCCTGTTCGCGGGCGCCCTGATCGCGCTGTGCTGCGCCGTCGCCCTCGTCGCCTGCGGACCCGTCCGCCGCCTGCCAAGAAACCGGCCCACCGCCGACATCCGGCTCACCGCCGGGCTCCCGGCCCCGGCGCCGAGCCCGGGATCCGTGTGAGACCACCCGACGTGGTCGACGCGGGGGAGCGCCGGAGCCCTTCTGCGTGTTCGGCGCGGGGGCGCGCGGGCCGCTGTGCATGATGGGCCGTCAGATATGAGCCGGCGTGCGGAGGCGGAGTGAGCGCAGGGTGCCGATTCGGCGGGACGCGGCTCCTGCCCCTGCTCGTGCCCGCTCTCCGCCGCCCCGCCACCGAGAGGGGACGCCGTGCTGACGCCTCCGCCGCGGCGAGCGGGTCCGAGCCGGTGGGCGCCTCCCGTTCCGCTTCTGGCGTCGAGCTGTGAAGCCCTCACCGGTACCGCCCGGGGCGACGGGACCGGACGCGGCACGTCCCTCGGGCTCGGGGACGTCTACCACGTCGGCAAACGGGAACCTGGTTCAACCTCCGCCGGACTACGGCCGGCTCCCGCAGCGAACGGAGAAGGTGGTCTTCGTGGGGCGCAAGGACCGGATTGCCGAACCCTGGGGCACGCGCACCCCGTACGGGCCCGGCGAGACCTGGCCCGTGCGGGTCGACACCCACCTGGCGGACGGCGTCACCCCCGACGAGGTGGACCGCTGGGTGCGCTCGGCCTCCCTCCTGCACTCCAACGGCGACGCCATGGACATCGCCGTCAAGGACGGCCGCATCGTCGGTGTGCGCGGCCGGGCGGACGACCGGGTCAACCACGGGCGGCTGGGCCCCAAGGACCTGTTCGGCTGGCAGGCGAACGCGTCGGCCGACCGGCTGACCCGCCCGCTGATCCGGCAGGACGGCCGGCTCGTCGCATGCGACTGGGACACCGCGATGAGCAGGATCACCGGCCGCACCCAGGAGTTGCTGGACGAACAGGGACCGAGCGCCATCGGCTTCTACACCACCGGGCAGCTGTTCGCGGAGGAGTACTACACGCTCGGTGTGATCGCCCGGGGTGGCATCGGCACGAACCACGTGGACGGCAACACCCGGCTGTGCACGGCGACGGCGGCGGCCGCGCTCAAGGAGTCGTTCGGCTGCGACGGGCAGCCCGGCTCGTACACCGACATCGACCACGCCGACGTCATCGCGCTGTTCGGCCACAACATGGCGGAGACGCAGAGCGTGCTGTGGACCCGGATCCTGGACCGGCTCGCCGGTCCCCGGCCACCCGCGGTGATCTGCGTCGACCCCCGGATGACACCGGTCGCCCGCGCCGCCACCGTCCATCTCGCGCCGCTGCCCGGCACGAACGTGGCCCTGATGAACGGCCTGCTGCACGAGATCCTCGCCAACGGCTGGATCGACCGCGACTACATCGACGCGCACGTCGTCGGCTTCGAGGAGCTCAGCCGGCGGGTCGGCGAGTACCCGCCCGAACGTACGGCGGAGATCTGCGGCGTGCCGGCGGCGCAGATCCGGGAAGCGGCGCGCGTCCTCGGCGGCGCCCGGCGGCTGCTGTCCACCGTGCTCCAGGGGTTCTACCAGTCCCACCAGGCCACCGCTGCCGCGGTCCAGGTCAACAACCTGCACCTGGTACGGGGCATGCTCGGCGAACCCGGCTGCGGCGTGCTCCAGATGAACGGCCAGCCCACCGCGCAGAACACCCGCGAGTGCGGAGCCGACGGGGACCTGCCCGGCTTCCGCAACTGGGCCAACGACGCGCACGTCGAGGAACTCGCCCGGCTCTGGAACGTCGACCCGCTCCAGATCCCGCACTACGCGCCGCCCACGCACGCCATGCAGATGATGCGCTACGTCGAGGACGGGTCGATCCGCATGCTGTGGGTGAGCGGCACGAACCCGGCCGTCTCCCTGCCCGAACTGCGGCGCACCCGCGCACTCCTGTCCCAGGACCGCCTCTTCCTCGTCGTCCAGGACATCTTCCTCACGGAGACCGCGCAACTGGCCGACGTCGTCCTGCCGGCCGCCACCTGGGGCGAGAAGACCGGCACGTTCACCAACGCGGACCGCACCGTCCACCTGTCGGAGAAGGCCGTCGAGCCGCCCGGCGAGGCCCGGCCCGACCTGGACATCTTCCTGGACTACGCCCGCCGGCTCGACCTGTGCGACAAGGACGGCGAGCCCCTGGTGAAGTGGGACGACCCGGAGTCCGCGTTCGAGGCATGGAAGGAGTGCAGCCGCGGCCGGCCCTGCGACTACACCGGCATCACCTACGCGAAACTGCGCGAACGCGGCGGCATCCAATGGCCCTGCGACGACGAACACCCCGACGGCACCGAACGCCTCTACACCGGCGGTGCGTTCCTGAGCGACCCCTCGTACTGCGAGAGCTACGGACGTGACCTGATCACGGGCGCGCCGCTCGAACCGGCCGAGTACCGGGCGATGAACCCCTCCGGCAAGGCCGTGGTCAAGGCCGCCGCCTACGTGCCGCCGCACGAGAAGCCCAGCCGTGACCACCCCTTCGCCCTGACCACGGGCCGCACGCTCTTCCACTTCCACACCCGCACCAAGACCGCGCGAGCGCCCCAACTCCAGGCAGCCGCACCGGAGGTGTGGGTGGAGTGCTCCGCCCGTGACGCCGCCGCCCGCGAACTCGCCGAGGGCGACCTGGTGGAGGTGACCACCCCGCGGGGCAGCGTCCGAGCCAGGCTGCGCGTCAGCGGCATCCGCGACGGGGTCCTCTTCCTCCCCTTCCACTACGGGTACTGGGACACGGACACCGGATACGAGCCGGGGGACCACGGCCGGGCCGCCAACGAACTCACCCTGACCGACTGGGATCCGGCGTCCAAGCAGCCGATCTTCAAGACCGCCGCCGCTGCCCTGCGCCGCGTCGAGGCGGACCCGCGGCCCTCGGCCGCACCGACGAACACGGCCTCGGCCCCCGTCACCGGGGACCTCGCACCGACACGCGGCGGACCGGACGCGCAGGCCGACGAGGAACTCACCCGACCGCTGGAGGCGGATGCCCGATGAAGGTCGGCCTGCTCCTTCAGGAACTGCACCGCGACGAGAACGACCTCGCGCACGAACTGCTCCGAGTCTGCGAACGGCACCGTTCCGACCACGAGGTCCACCACGTCGGCCGCGACCTGGCCCGCTGGTCCCAGGAGCACGTGCGGATCCTCGCCGCGCTCGGCGAGCGCTTCGACGTGACACTCGACCCCGACCCGGTGGACGACCTCACCGGCGCCGAACGCCTGCGGGAGAAGGCCGGTGAACTCCTCGGGCGGCGCCCCGAGAGCGGCCTGCTGCTCCTGCGCGACCTGCGCGAGGTGTACCTCAAGGCCTCAGGCGTCAGCGTCGACTGGGAGATGCTCGGCCAGGCCGCCCAGGCACTCAAGGACAACGCGCTCATGAAGACCGTGCGGCGCTGCCACCCCGACGCCCTGCGCCAGATGCGCTGGGCGAACGGGAAGCTGAAGGAGTCCTCGCCGCAGATTCTGCTGAGCTGAGCCCGCGCGGCACGCGCTCCCGCCGGGGTCAGTGCGACAGGGCGAAGGAGACCAGGAACCCCGCGACGGTGATCAGGCCGATGGCCAGATGCGCCTCGTCGAACGCCTCGGGGATCATCGTGTCGGCGATCATCGCCAGGATGGCCCCCGCGGCCACGGCCGTCACACCGGCCACGACCGAGTCGGACATGCCGCCCACGATGCTGTAGCCGAGCACCGCGGCGACCGTGCTCGCCGCGGCGATCGCCGACCACACCCCGAAGACGTAGCCCTTGCCGCGCCCCGCCTTCTTCATGCCGGCGGAGCTGGAGAGCCCTTCGGGGACATTGCTGATGAACACGGCGGCCACCGTGACCATGCTGACCGCGCCGCCGTGCAGCAGGCTGACGCCGATCACCGCGGACTCAGGCACCCCGTCGAGCAGGGCACCCAGCGCGAGCGCCGTGCCGGAGCCGGACTGCTCCGTCTCGCTCGGCTGTGCGTGCCGCTCCGCGTTGCCGGAACGCTTGCGGTGGCGGGCGCCTCGACGCGCGAGCCACATGTTCCCGCCCGTGTACGCGAGGGCCCCGCCGAGGGCTCCGATCGCGGCGGGCGCCAGACCGGCCTGGTCGTAGGCCTCGCCCATCAGCTCGTAGGCCACCGCCGAGATGAGCACACCGGAGCCGAAGGCCATCACGGAGGCGATCACCTTCGGCGGCACCCGCAGCCCGTATCCCAGCGCGGCACCCACCAGGAGCGCCGACCCGGCCACCAGACCCCACAGACCCGCTTGCATCACTTCAGCCACAGCGCACCGACTACCCCGATCGGGGGCGGTCCATGGCTCGGGCCCGGCCCGACCGCGTCCGGGCCGCCCGGGAGAGGGACGAAGTGCCGGTGCAGCCGGCCCGGGCGCGGGCCGGCTGCGGGGAGGGTCAGGCGGTGTGGAGGGTGAGTCCGTAGCGGTTCAGGATCTCGTTGACGGGCTGGTACCAGGTCTCGCCGCCGCTGCCGCAGTTGCCCCAGCCGCCCGAGGTGACGCCCTGTGCCTGGTCGCCGCTGATGAAGGAGCCGCCGGAGTCGCCGGGCTCGGCGCACACGCTCGTCTTCGTCATCTGGTGCACGGCGCCCTGGCTGTAGTTGACCGTCTCGTTCTTGGCGAGGACGGTGCCGCAGTGCCAGTGGGAGGTGGATCCGGACCGGCAGATGGAGGCGCCGACGGGAGCCTCACCCGAACCGCGCACGAGCTGGTCGGAGACGGTGCCCCAGCCGAGGACGACCGGCACGGTCCACCAGCCGCTGCCGACGTTCACCCAGGCGTAGTCGTTGTCGGGGAAGGAGGAGCCCTGGAAGTTGCCGATGTAGCTGCGGTCCCAGCCGCTGACGCCGGCGCCGGCCTGCCCGCAGTGGCCGGCGGTCACGAAGCCGCCGTACACGGAGAAGCCGATGGAACAGCGGACGTTGCCCGTGTAGTAGGGGTCGCCGCCCACGGTGCCCGCGGCGAAGGTGCGCGGCGACTGCCGTGTCTCGCGCACGGTCACGGGGCCGGCTTCCCGGGCGCGGTCCAGGAACGCCTGGACATCGTTGTCATCCTTCTGGGAGGTGACCACGCCCACGACGACCGAGTTGCTCCTCGGGTCGACGTGCCAGCTGCTGACCCCGGCCGGGGCGTCGAGCTTGTCGAGCCGCTTCAGGGTGGCGTCCAGCTGCCGCCCGCTGTGCTCGACGAGGGTCACCCGGGCGCCGGTCGCCTCGACGGCGTCCCGGTCCGCGGGGTCGGTGACGGCGACGGTGAGTTTCCCGTTCTTCGCCTCGAACCACGAGCCGGCGTAGGAGCTGCCCGCGGCGCGGCGGGCAGCACGGTCGACGCCGCGCGCCTTCGTCTCGGCCTTCAGCCGGGCGGTCGCCTGGGTCTTCGACAGGCCGAGGTCGCGCTGCATGGCGGTGATCAGCGCGTCGGACGCGGGAGCCTCGGAGACGGTGGGGGAGGGGGCCGCGGACGCCTGCGTGGTCAGACCGGCCGCCACGGTGCTCAGAAGCAGGGCCGCCGACAGGCCCGCGCGCAGAACTGTGGTGCGTCTCAAGGGAGTTGCCTTTCGTCGTTCCGGACGTGGGGGAGGAGCGGAAGGGCGGAGAGAGCGCTCTCAAGGACGTGCGCGAACGAGATTAGCGGCGGATCATGGGCAGGTCCATGCCAATGCACGAGATGGTCCGATGTGCTGGTGCTGGTGCTGGTGCTGGTGCTGGTGCTGGTGCGAGGGCAGGGGGTGTGGGGGCGCGGCCTCGGGCGGGCGTGGGCGGGCATACGGAGCAGCCGGGCGGTGTGCACCGCCCGGCCGCTCGGTTCTCGGTTTCTTACGGCAGCAGCTTGTCCATGGCCGCCTGGCCGTCCTCCGCCAGCCTGCGCTCGGCCCAGGCGAGGTTCTTCGGGTTGACGTCACGGCCGGCGGCGAGCACCAGGTCCTCGGCGGAGACCTCGCCCCCCGCGCCGGTGTGCAGAAGGGCGTCCGGGGTGGTCGCGTCGTCGGACGGGGAAGACGAACCGGGCTGAGTCTTTGACATGGTGTTCTCCCTGGTCGACCTGTTCTGTCTCACGGGTACCCCTGGCCCGCTCTGGTGCACTCCCGGTTCGGGAGTCACCTGGTGCCGGCATCTGGAGACGCACAATCGATGGATGTACCTCGTATTGTTCCCGTAACGGTCGAACCCTGCATTCCGGGCGGGCTGTCCGGGCCCTGCGGGGATGCCCGTCCGGAGAGGCCCCCGACGGCCGCCGGACCCGTTCGGCCGTACATCAATGTCGGTCGCCGGTTCCCGAGGTCATGGTGAAGAGACCGCAACCGTGCGACTGATGGGAGCTTGTAATGCGTATCCGCCTGATGACTGCGGCCGCCCTGGCCACCGTGTCCGTCCTGGGGACCGCCGGTGCAGCCGCCGCGGACTCCGATGCCACCGGGGTCGCGGTGAACAGCCCTGGCGTGCTCTCGGGCAATGTCATCCAGGTTCCGGTCCACATTCCGGTCAACGTGTGCGGCAACACCGTCAACGTGGTCGGTCTGCTGAACCCGGCGTTCGGCAACAAGTGTGTGAACGACTGATCGCGGGTGACCCGGGCCGTTCGGTGACGTCCGGCGGCCCGGCGAACCCGTGACGGCAAAGGCCCGGGGCGATGCCCCGGGCCTTTGCCGTCCGTCCGCGGTGCGCGTCGGCTCAGCCGCGGTGCGCGCTCAGGGCGGCGAGGGCGCGGTCCGCGTGGACGCTCATCCGCAGTTCGCTGCGGACCACCTCCAGGACGGTGCGGTCCTGTGCGATCACGAAGGTGATCCGCTTCGTGGGGGCGATGGAGAAGCCCCGCTTGACTCCGAACCGCTCCCGGACCGTCCCGTCGACGTCGGACAGCAGCGGGAACCCGAGCGTGTGGCGCCCGGCGAACTCCTGCTGCCGGTCGACGGGGTCGCCGCTTATGCCCACCGGCCGCGCTCCGGCGGCGGCGAACTCGGCCGAGAGGTCGCGGAAGTGGCAGGCCTCGGCGGTGCAGCCGGGCGTGAGGGCGGCGGGGTAGAAGAACAGCACGACGGGTCCGTCGCCGAGCAGCTCGGACAGGTGCCGGGGCGTGCCCGTCTCGTCCGGCAGGGCGAAGTCCTCGACCTTGTCGCCCACGTCCACGCGACTCGTCATGACAGGCCTTTCTGGTTCTTGGCGACACCGCGCGCCCACAGCACGAGCGGCACCTGGAGGGGGAGCCGGGCCAGGGCCGCGGCCTTGAGGGGGGCGGGACGGTGCCGCCAGTCCACCGCCATCTGCACATTGGCGGGGAACACGCCGACGAAGAACGCGGCCGTGGCCAGGGCGGCGGCGCGCCGCGTACGGGGCACGGCCACACCGGCGGCGAGCGCCAGCTCGACGACACCGCTCGCGTACGTCCACGTCCGGGGTGTCCCCGGCAGCGCGCGGGGGATGGTCGCGTCGAAGGACCGCGGCGCGGCGAAATGGGCGACGCCCGCCGAGGCCAGCAGGCCGGCGAGCAGCAGGGGTGAGCGTTCCGACCTGGGCACGGTTCCTCCTCGGGGGGCCTGCCGCGCGATATTACTCGACGGTAAGGAGGAGTGGGCGGCCCGGTGCGCCCGCTGCGCGGGAACCGGACACGGCCTGGTGTCCTGTTCCCACGTCAGCGGGAAGCGGCGGGAGACCGCGAGGGGCCGGTGAGAGCGCGGATCACTCGAACCGCGTGGGGTCACCCGCTCCGCGCCGTACGATCTCGGCCTCGCCGCTGGAGAAGTCGATGACGGTCGTCGGTTCGGTCCCGCAGTCCCCGGAGTCCACGACCGCGTCCACCACGTGGTCGAGCCGCTCCTTGATCTCCCAGCCCTGGGTCAGCGGTTCCTCCTCGTCGGGCAGCAGCAGCGTGCTGGAGAGGAGCGGCTCACCGAGCTCGGCGAGCAGCGCCTGCGCGACCACGTGGTCGGGGATGCGGACGCCCACGGTGTGCTTCTTCGGGTGGAGCAGCTTGCGCGGCACTTCCTTCGTCGCGGGCAGGATGAAGGTGTAGCGGCCGGGCGTCGACGCCTTGATGGCGCGGAAGACGTCCTTGTCGACCCTTACGAACTGGCCGAGTTGGGCGAAGTTCTGGCACACCAGGGTGAAGTGGTGGCGGTCGTCGAGCTGCCGGATCGTACGGATCCGGTCGATGCCGTCCCGGCTTCCGAGTTGGCATCCCAACGCGAAACAGGAGTCGGTCGGATAGACGACGAGCGCACCGGAGCGGATGCTGTCCGCCACCTGGGAGATGGTGCGCTGCTGAGGGTTGTCCGGGTGCACGTCGAAGTACTTCGCCATCCGCCGAGCTTATGCTCTCCGCCGCCTCGCCCGGCGCAGCCCCGGCGCCGAGTCCTGCCGTCGGGCGGCGGGCGGCGCGCATCCGACGTCCGGGGTGACCCGGACGCCGGAGAGCCGCCGCGTCAGTCCTTGAGCCGGTCGATCTGCCTGATCTTGTTGGTGGCGTCGAGGGCGGCCACCTTGTAGGACTCGGCGAGTGTCGGGTAGTTGAAGACGGCGTCGACCAGGTAGTCGACGGTGCCGCCGCACCCCATCACGGACTGGCCGATGTGGATGAGTTCGGTGGCGCCGGTGCCGAAGCAGTGCACGCCGAGCAGCGTGCGGTCGTCGGGGGAGACCAGCAGCTTGAGCATGCCGTGCGAATCACCGATGATTTGGCCGCGGGCGAGTTCGCGGTAGCGGGAGATGCCCACCTCGAACGGCACGCGGGCCTCGGTCAGTTGGTCCTCGGTCTTTCCGATGAAGCTGATCTCGGGAATGGTGTAGATGCCGATCGGCTGGAGGTCGTGCATCCGGTTCACCGGTTCACCGCACGCGTGGTACGCGGCCGTCCGGCCCTGTTCCATGGAGGTGGCGGCCAGGGCGGGGAAGCCGATGACGTCGCCCACGGCGTAGATGTGCGGCACCTCGGTGCGGTAGTGCTCGTCCACGGTGATCCGGCCGCGCCGGTCGGCGGACAACCCGGCCTTGTCGAGGTCGAGTTCGTCGGTGAGGCCCTGCCGTCCCGCGGAGTACATGACGGCGTCCGCGGGGATCTTCTTTCCGCTCTCCAGGACCGTGAGTGTGCCGCGGGGATGACGTTCGACCGCCGCGACGGTCTCGCCGAAGCGGAAGGTGACGGCGAGGTCGCGCAGGTGGTACTTCAGCGACTCGACGACCTCGACGTCGCAGAAGTCGAGCATGCCGGGCCGCTTCTCGACCACCGTGACCTTGCTGCCCAGGGCGGCGAACATGGAGGCGTACTCCATGCCGATCACGCCGGCGCCGACGATGACCATGGAACGCGGCACCCGCTCCAGGTGCAGCACGTTGTCCGAGTCCATGATCGTGCGCTCGTCGAACTCCACGGCGGCGGGCCTGGCGGGCCGCGTGCCGGTCGCGATGACGATGTGCTCGGCGCTCAACAGCCTGTCGTGGCCGTTCACTTCGCGCAGCGCGATGGTGTGGTCGTCCACGAAGCGGCCGGTGCCGCCGAACAGGGCGACGTGGTTGCGGGACAACTGGCTGCGGATGACGTCGACTTCGCGCCCGACCACGTGCTGGGTGCGGGCGGTCAGGTCGGAGACGGTGATGTCCTCCTTGAGCCGGTAGCTCTGGCCGTAGAGATCGCGCTGGGTCAGGCCGGTGAGGTAGAGGACCGCCTCCCGCAGGGTCTTGGAGGGGATGGTCCCGGTGTGGATGGAGACCCCGCCGACCATGTCGGGGCGGTCGATGACGGCGACGCGGCGGCCGAGTTTGGCGGCCGCGATGGCAGCCTTCTGGCCGCCGGGGCCGGATCCGATGACAAGCATGTCGAAGTCGGGCACCCTCCGGAGTCTGGCAGGCGGGGGACCGGTCCCGGAAGAGCGGAGGCCCGACCGTCGGCCGCCCATGCCGCGACGGAAGCGCACGGCGCAGCGAACGGCACGTCGCTTCGGGCACCGTCCGAGGGGACGGAGAGCGCGGCGGAATCCGGAGCGTGAAACCTCCCAGGATGTGTGTCATACGTCTCTGAGGTGGGACTCTCCCCGGTCGCCCATGATCGATCGTGGTGGCGTAGGGTCCTCCATTGGTCGGCCCCGGCTCGGCGGTCGGCCCTGTCATGCAACCGACCCTCAGGAGTCCAGTCCCGTGCCCGCTCTCCCCACCGCACCGGCGCCGATCTACGACCGCCTCGTCGACGAGCAGGGCGATGTCCTCGCGAGCGTCCGCCAGGCCGCGCACGAAACCGCCCGCACCGCGGAGGACGTACTGGACTTCGGAGTGGCGGAGCCGGGCGGCCGGCTGCCCAACGCCTGAGCCCAGGCGGAAGCGGTGCGCGATCCACGCGACGAAGGGTGTCCGCACCGCGCCGGGTGACCCTCCGCCCGGCAGTGACGGCTCTCCGGCGGACCACGACCCGACCGCGGTGAGCGAGGGGCCGTCCGGCGTCCCGACTGTCGGCCGACCGCGCACGCAGGCCGGGCGCGCCGTGGTCAGGCGGCTTCGCCGAACTCCTCAGGGACCTCCTCGTCCCGGTCCCGTCCGGCCGCCGACTTCTCCCGCTTCCGCAGGACCGCCCAGGTGAGGGCCCACACCGGCGTGAGGCACCACGGCACCCGCCAGGCCACTCCCCACCAGCCGCACGTCGGCTGAAGAACGGCTTCCGCCGCTGCACCCAGCATGGCGGCGCCCAACGTCCAGCACAGGAGCCTGCCCGCCCACCGCACCGCCTCCGAGAGCCCGCGGGACGCCGCCCCTCCGGGTCTGTGCGTGGGCGTACGGCGACGGCCTGCGCGGCTCTTCATGCGGATCCCCCAGGGGACGGGACGGCAGCCGCGACTCACGGACTGCGCTCGCCTTTCGACGTAAGTCGTCAGTCTGCACAGGGACGACATCAAGACACAGAGGCGCCGGGCCCGCGCCACCAGCTCACGGACACCACGCGCACCAGGGCAATCAGGGACGAAGAACACGAACTGCCGGTCAAACAACGGCAAGTAGGGGCAAAGCCCAAATTCACAGGTGACTCAAAAGCGCCATTTCCGTCCACCTTCCGCGCGCCCCCGGACGGGCGAGGGCTGTCCCCGCTCACGATCGTGCGCTACCGGGCACGCGGGTCGCGGCCGATAACGTGCCGCGGTGTCGGTCAGCGCGTCAACACGTGGGCGACCGCTTCCGCCGGAGTGGCGACCTCCGCCAGCAGTGCCGTACCGGGCGAGGCGAGAGCCTCCGTCGGGACGCTCCAACCCGCCAGGACGGCGACGCGCTTGCCCGCGCGGAGCGCGAGGGCCACCTCGCTCAGCGTCCCCCAGCTGCCTCCCACCGCGATCAGCGCGTCGCAGGAGTTGACGAGAAGGCCGTTGCGCAGTTCGCCGAGACCGGTGGCCACGGCGACCGTCAGATACCGGTTGCCGGAGGCCCGGTCGAGGCCGGGCAGCAGGCCCACCACTGTTCCGTCCGCCGCCGCGGCACCCTCGGCGCACGCTTCCATGACTCCGCCCAACCCGCCGCAGAACACGACCGCCCCGCGTCGGCCCAGCAGTGCGCCGACCTCGCGCGCCAGCGCCGTCTCCCGGACGCCGGCCTCGGCCGGTCCCGCGACGGCGACATGGGGAGGGCTGTGAGCGGCGCCGGAATTCATCGAGAGACCTCCGTTCGCGAGGGACGCGGCAGGCCAGGCGCCGCTGCCACGTCCGGCAACCAGCATGCACCGCACCCCAGGCATACCCGTTTCGCGGGTCAGCTCGTTATATTCCTTGACACGAATATTCGTTACAGTGAATACTAGCCTTCATGGACGCCTTCCTCGCCGCACTGGCCGACCCCGCACGCTGGCGGCTGGTGAACCTGCTGGCCGAGCGGCCCCGCTCGGTCGGCGTCCTCGCCCAGCTGGCCGAGGCACGCCAGCCGCAGACCACCAAACACCTGCAGACCCTGGAACGCGCCGGGATCGTCACCTCGCAACGCACGGGCCAGCGCCGCGTCTACGCGCTCCGCGCCACCCCTCTGCGCGAACTGGCCGCCGCGCTCGTCGCGCTCGCCGACACCGTGGAACAGGCCGACGGCCCCCACGCCACCCACGACCGCTACGGACTCGGCCTCCAGGCGGAGCGGCTCGCGGCCGGGGAGCCAGGATGGGCCGACGGCCGCTCGTTCAGCTTCCTCCGGACGCTGAGCGGCAGTCCCGCGCTGGTCTGGCGCCACCTGACCGAGGCCCCGCTCCTCGCCCGGTGGTGGACGCCCGAGGACCTCCGTGTCTCCGAGCTCCTCTTCGAGGCACGCCCCGGCGGACGGATCGTGCAGGAGTACCGCGACGCGGAGGACGCCGACGGCTCCGACCAGGTCGTGGGACGGGCGGAGGGAGTCGTGGACGACGTGCGCCCCGGTGAGCGCCTCACCTACCGGCTCTCCCCGCTTCTCCCGGACGGCGGGATCGCGTTCACCGCCCGGGTCGACCTGGGTCTGAGGCCCGCCGGTTCCGGCACCGAACTCGACGTGCGCTGGCAGATCCGCGACAGCGCCATCGACGCCGCGGACTTCGTCGCGGGCATCGAGATCGGCTTCGGACAGAGCCTCGACACACTCGCGGCGCACCTCGCGGCCGACGCGCACGGCACCGACGACCACACCGATTCAGGGAGCACGACATGACCGAGCAGACCGGCGGCCGCAGGGTCGTCACCAACATGAGCCTGTCCCTCGACGGCCGTTACGCCGGCCGCGACCCGCTCGACATGAGCTGGGTGATGCCGTACGCCCACACCGATGTCGCCCGTGACCACCTGGCCGCCCTCCAGGAGACGGCGACGACCGCCCTCCTGGGCCGGGTCAACGCCGAGGGTTTCCTCGGCTTCTGGCCGACCGTCATCGGCGCGGAGGGAGTCGATCCGCGTGACGAGTCGTTCGCGGAGTGGCTCGTCGGCACCGACAAGGTCGTCCTCTCGTCCACCCTCACCGATGCACCGTGGGAGCGGACGACCGTGGTCGACAAACCGACCGCCGACGTGGTCGCGGAACTCACGGCGACCGAGGGCGGCGACGTCCTCGTGCTGTCCAGCGCGAGCGTCATCAAGGCGCTACTGGCGGCGGACCGGGTCGACCGGCTGGCGCTGACGGTCTTCCCCGTCCTCCTCGGAGACGGGCCGCGCCTCTTCGACGACGGGCTGCCCGCGGGCCGCTGGAGTCTCGCAGGTCAGGCCGCCGGCGAGCACGGGACGCTGTCTCTCGTCTACGACCGTGTCCGCTGATTCCGCAGGCCGGCGCGGCTGGACGGGCGTACGGTCCGGGGCCGCTTTCCGGCCCCGGACCGTCTCGTCCCCACCGGGCGACGGACGTGAACGGGCGTGACAGGGACGGCGGGAGACGTCGTCCCGGGCGCCCCGTCACCCTCCGGCTCGACGTGTGCGCAGGCCAGGGGCCCCGGTTGGTGCCGCCGACACCCGGTGACGAGGAGGCTCACCCGGCACGGTGCCTGCCGCGTGCTTGCTCTCGGCCACGCGGGAGGGGTGCTCGCCGGGGAGTCCTTTCCCATGTGGCCCAGCGAACCGGTGCGGCTCATTCCGGTCGTGTCCCGACGGGGCGAGGCGGAAGGAGCCGGGCGCGGCCCGGACGATGGCGCTGTCGCGTTCGGGGCGCCGGGGCAGGGGCACGGTCCTGGGTCGGGGGTCCGTGCACATGCGCGGGTTCTGCGGCGTCCTGCGAGGAAGAAAGGGGGCCGACGCGTCCGAGGAGGGGGGCGAAGGTCGGGACAGCGTCCTCTCGGATCGGCGGCGCTGGTGCGTCGCCGAGAGTGGCGGCTGTGCAGACCGTCGACGAGGACGGCGGGGGGGTGTCGGCACGCTCGGTGGTCCTTGTGGGAGGACTCTTGCGGCGTGGCAGCCGAGCGGAGGGGGGATGGGCGGTGCCGTCGGGCACCGGCCGGGCGCTCGCCCGTTCGGGACCTGCTCGCATCACGTCCGGCACCGCGGGGTGCGCCGGTCCGGGCGGAGCGGGGCTGCGTCCCTGTTACCGCTTGGTGTGCGTGACGATCTGGGTGGTGAAGACGGTGCGGTCGTTCTGCCGGCCGGTGACGTCGACGGTCGGCGTGTCGGTGGTGCTCGGCCGCATCGTCGTCTCGATCACGAGCGGGGCACGCAGCTCGGCGTAGTTGTGGAAGTGGGTCACGAGGGTGGTGGTTTGGGGGTCCACCGGGTTGTGATGGGCGTGCGCGGCCTGGCGCGCGGCCTCGATGAGGACCATACCGGGGTAGTGGTCGCCGCCGTGGTCGAAGAGGACCGGGTGGCGGGGGTCGGGGTTGAGGAGCCAGTGGTGGGGCCGGCCGGTGGGCGAGAGGACGACGTCGAAGGGGTTGCGCTTGCCGACGACGGCGGGTGCCACGAGAGGGGCCGGGTGGGGGCGGTCGAAGGGGTTCGCGGGGATGGGGGTGTCGGTGGCGTCGCCGCTGCCCCGGAGCCGGCGGTACGTGGCGGGGGTCAGGCAGGTGAAGCGGCCGCCCCCTGTGGCGTAGGGGCGCTCGTCGTCACCCACCACCGTGATGTCCATGCGGAACTCGGCCAGGCGCTTGCCCTTGCGGACCACGTCGGTGCAGGTGGCGCGCAGGACGAGGTCGGTCGGGAGGGCGCCGATGGCCATCTGGTCCGGATGCGTGGTGACGGTCAGGTCGTGAAGGAGGAAGTGGTTCCCGAGGGGGACGCCGAGTTCGGCGTGGGCGAGGTAGAGACCCGTCTGGCGAATGGTTTCCGCCGCCTGCAGCGAGTCGTGGTGCGTGCCGTCCGGGGTGGTGAAGAAGGTGTGGGCGCGCGGCCACTGCCCGCTCAGGGTGTAGTGCGCGTCGTCGTGCTTGCGGCAGCCGGTGAGGAAGACCTCGGCGTGGCTTGCCCGGTGGACGTACTCGCGGGGGACGGTGGTGGTGAGGCCGAGGGGCCCCATCGGTCCGGTCTCCGCGGTACGTCCGGTCGGTATGGAGAGTCTCGCCTGTATGTCGGCCGCGGACGGTTCGATGGGCGAGGTCGTGTCGTGTGCCGGGTGAATGGTGAGAAGGGTCATCTCGTGCCGCCTCTTTCCGCGTCTACGCAGGAGTGGATGGGGACGGTGCCTGAGGTTCAGACTCGATAAGATACGGACCCACCGGTTTTGTTTTCAAGGTATCTGGCGGAATCCGACCCGGCGGGAATCGGACGGGCTGCCCCCGGTTTTAAGTGACGCAACCCCCTCCGCTACCGCTGCCGCGGCTGGCAGGTGGCGCATGGGTGAATATCGGGCACCACGTGGTGTGACCGCCAGGGAAACCAGGCGTGCGGTTTTGTTAGGCATCACGTGGCGCGGGTGGGCCGGTTGCGAGGCGCCGCACGGGTCCGGCCGGACGAGGCAGCGGAGTACGGGCGCGGGTCGGTGGGGGTGGGAAGGCGTTCTGAGGGCGGCCCGAGCAGGCGTCCGGGGGCACTCGGCGGGTGCCATGGGAGGGCCGGGGCGGGGAAACCGGACGGGCATGGACGCAACGACAACGACGCAACTGCGGCGGGTCGCCGCGCTGTTCGCGGTCATCCCGCTCGTCGCCGCCTGCGGTGGAGGCCACGGGCACGACGGCGCCTCACCGACGGGCGGAACCAGTCCGGCGCTGAACCGCGGGGCGAGCCTGGTGATCACCACCGACAACGGCGTACGACTGCGCCCCGCCGACGGCGACACCGTCGGCGTCGACCGCAGGGTCGACGGCCACTGGTCCCACCGGGACGACACCTGGGTGCTGGACCTGTCGTGCCCGGCCGAGGGCGAGCGCCATGAGGATTGCCCGCGCATGCCGGAGATCGACGTCCCGGCGGACACCGCCGTCAGCGTCTCCGCCCGCAACGCCGGCATCGACGTCGCCGGGATCTCCGCCGGTCTGGACCTCACCACCGTCAACGGCGATGTGAGCGTGACGCGTTCCGGCGAGCGCGGCGCGGCGGTACGGCTGACGACCCGCAACGGCTCCATCCACGCGCAGACGCTGAGGGCGGGGCGGTTGCACGCCGACACGGTGAACGGTGACGTGGTGCTCGACTGCGGCAGCTCCCCGGCCGGAGCCACCGCGGCCACCACGAACGGCTCGGTCCGCGTCACGGTCCCGCACGACGCCCCCGCCTACCGGGTCTCGGCGACCACCCACAACGGCCGGCCCTCGGTCACCGTCCCCACCTCGGGGGCCACCGAGGACCGCACCATGACGCTCACCACCGTCAACGGTGACGTCACCGCCGCCCGGGCGTGAGGTGACCGAGCGGCCGCGTCGCGGCCGGGCCCGGCCCCAGGTTCCCGGTCCGCGCGCTGTCGTGTCTCCGCGGCCTGGACGACAGGCGTGTCAGAGGACGGCGCCGCCGTCGGCGGCGACCGCCCACGGCTCGGGGCCGGTACCGTCGCTCCACGCCTCCAGCGCCTCGCGGTCGACGCACAGGATCCCGCACTGCTCGGCGTACTCGACCGCGGGCGCGGTGAACGCGCTGGTGGTCACCACCACGGCGACGTCGGCGGCGTGGACGGTGTAGCACGTCCCGCCGAAGCGCTGCATGTCCTGCGAGCCGACCCTGTTGGCCTCGCAGTAGCGTTTGCACTGGATGATGAGGCGCCGTCCGTCCGGCGCCGTGGCCACCACGTCGGCGCCCAAGTCTCCGGCTCCTCCGACGACTTCGACGTCCGAGCAGCCGTCGCGCTCGCACAGGGCGGCGATCGCCTGCTCGAACTCGTCGGCGTCCAGGGCCTCGTAGTCGACCGCCTCGGGCTCCGCCTCCACGAGGACCTCGGTCGGCTCCGCCGGTCCGGTGCCGAGCGGGAGGGTCGGCTCCTGACCCACGGGGGCGAGCGTCTCGGCCGCCACCGGAGCGGGGGAGGGGAGCGGTTCGGTCTCCAGGGTGTGCAGGGCGGTGGCGGTCCCCTCGTCCAGGGCGGCGACGGCCCGGCGCGCGGCCCGCCTCGCGGAGAACCGGCGTCGGCCGCTGCGGAGGGCCAGGGCGGCCGGAACTCCCACCAGGCAGAGCACGACGACCAGTTCCGGGCGCCGTTCGAGGACACCGACGGCGACCTTGGCGGCAGCGCCCAGGATGCCGATGACCGCGGCGAGGAGCCCGAACAGCAGCGCCGTGGACCGCAGATCGAAGCCGCGCCGGCGGTTCATGGGCTGTATTCGGCGCACGGGTGTGGCCATGTGCGGTCATCCCCTCTCACGGACAGTACGAAGATCACTTCTGCCGTCTGCCCATGATCGAGAAGTTCAGCGCGTCGGGTGAGGTCGGTGATCGCTTGCTGCGTCTACGAGTTGACGCCGTATCAGTCCACCGGGGGCCGGGATGAGGCCGAGGAGCCGCCGAGACGTCGGAAGTGGCCGGTGCAAGTCGCGTTCGTGGCACGGGGGTTGCGGAAGCCGCGCGGTCCTGGCGAGGTCGCTGGTGGAGGTCGGCGGGGGGCATCGTTTGAGTGCGCTGCGGACGCGAGCGACCGGGAGGTCGGGGCGGCGGAGGCGGGCGACGGGGTGCGTACCAGGCGCCACCCGGTCGAGGCCGACGTACGGGAGGTCGCGAGGGGCGACACGGCCAGGGGCCGGACAGTCGCGGAGGCCGGCCGTGCTCGCCGTCGCCCACGCGCTGTCCGGCCCCTGGCCTGGTCTCGCGTCCGTGGAGCCGCCCTGGGGCGGCCCCTGCCTCAGTCCGTCCCCTCGGGATGCTTGCCGGGGCCGCCCAGGTGGGGGGATAGAGGAGTGGGCGAGAGGTCGGTGGGTTCCTCGCCGCGCTCCAGCAGGGTGTCGGCGGCTCCGATGATCAGCGGATCGGCGTCCCCGATCGCCGCCTCGTCCTTGGCGGTGTAGTCGCAGCGCAGCAGGAGATGGCGGATCGCCTCCAGCCGCCCCCGGCGCTTGTCGTTGGTCTTCACCACCGTCCACGGCGCGAACGGGGTGTCCGTCGCGCGGAACATGTCGACCTTCGCCTGGGTGTAGGCGTCCCACAGGTCCAGCGAGGCCAGGTCCATGGGGGACAGCTTCCACTGTCGTACCGGGTCGACCTGGCGGATCGCGAAACGCGTGCGCTGCTCGCCGCGGGAGACCGAGAACCAGAACTTGACCAGCACGATGCCGTCGTCGGTGAGCAGCTGCTCGAACACGGGGGCCTGGGCGTAGAAGTGCCGGTACTCGGCGGGGGTGCAGAAGCCCATGACCCGCTCCACCCCGGCCCGGTTGTACCAGGACCGGTCGAAGAAGACGATCTCCCCGGGGGCGGGCAGGTGGGGCACGTACCGCTGGAAGTACCACTGTCCGGACTCGCGCTCGGTGGGCTTGTCCAGGGCGACCACGCGGGCCCCGCGAGGATTGAGGCGCTCCGTGAAGCGCTTGATCGTGCCGCCCTTGCCCGCCGCGTCCCGGCCCTCGCACACCACGACGACCCGCTGGCCGGTGTCGCGCACCCACTTCTGCAGTTTGAGCAGCTCGATCTGCAGGATGCGCTTCTGCCGCTCGTAGGACTTGCGTCCGAGCTTCGTGTCGTACGGATAGTTCTCGCGCCAGGTGTCGAGGGGCTGGCCCTCACCGTCCAGAAGGACGGGCTGTTCCGGCCGTTCCTCGTCGACCTGGAGGCCGTCGAGGAGTTCCGCCCCGGGGGACGTGCCGGAGCGCTTCGCGGCTGTCGCCTCCGGCCTCACCGGATCAACCACGGACTTGGTTCCTTCCTGCTCACGAACTCACCGGCTGCTGTCGCCGGGGCCGGGCGCCACCGGTCGGCGCCCGGCGGGAAAGGACCCCTACCAGCTCAGAATGGCATGTGACCGCGCGCCCGGCGCCCCGTGGAGCCGCTGCGGCCGACGGCCTTGGAGCTGCTGCGGAACGGCTTGCTCAGCCAGCGGCCCAGACGGCCCGGGGCCTTGCCGGCGGCCTGCGAGCCGGCACCGAGCGTGCGCTGTGTCCCACGCTCGGGACCGTGCGAGAGCCGCGGCACCAGAAAGGCCAGGACCAGCAGGACGACGCACACGGCGACGACGGCGAGGACGACCATGACATACCTCAGTTCTCGTTACGACGGGGGCCACCGCCTGCCCGCCCCGTTCTCCTGCTTAGGGGAGACCGGGGTGTCAGGGAGCGGTGCTGTGCCCCTCCGGGGTGTTCCACGTGCCCGCTGGTCCGCCGTTCATGCGCCGCCCGCCGCCCCCCCCCCGGCGCGCGCGTCCCCGGTCGGACCGGCGGCGGTCACGGCGTGTCGCCGTCGCCCGGCGGGGAGTACGGCCCGGCGGCGCCCGGGGCGCTCATCGCCGTACGAGTCGGTGCAGCGCCAGCCGCGCCGGACCGGCGTACAGGGCGAGCGCGGGCGCCGGGCCCTCCATGCGCAGTGTCGTCGCCGTGCCGTCCCCGCGCTCCCGGACCGCGTGGTGCAGGCGCAGCCGCACGGGCCCGAGCCGTACCCGCCAGGTCCACTCCCGCCGCTCCTCGTCGACCGACTCGATGACGAAGGACGCCGTGATCCGGGCCAGGGAGACGACCTGGCCGCTCATGCCGGGGACGATACGGTCCGCGGCCACCCGCACGGCCCGGATCTGCGGCGACCACGACGGCCAGCGCGACGGGGTGACGTAGCGCAGCCACACCTCGTCCACGGGCGCGGTTCCTTCGGCGTGCAACGTCATCGTGGCCACGGGGTGCGTGCTCCGATCGGGACGGTGGAGGGACCAGCGGTGGCCGCCCGGCCCCGGCGTGAGACCGGACCGCCGTCACCAGCCTCGCAGCCGGGAGGCCCGTACGCCCCGTGACCTGAGCCGGGCGTGGCCCGGCCGGGACCGGCGAGCCGGCCGTGGCCGGGACTGCCACTGTCGACTTACGGGTAGCAGGCTCTCCGCCGGGCCCCACCATCCGAAGGGACAACATGAGCGAGAACCGCGAAGCCGACGGCCTGTCCGAGGGCAGAACCATGACGGCGGCGGAGTTCAGGGTCGTACGCGAGTCCCTCGGCCTGGCCCAGGACTGGCTGGCCGGGCACGTGGGCGTCCCGACCGCCACGATCGAGGCGTGGGAACGGGGCGGTGAGCGGATTCCCGGCGTCGTCCGGGCCGCCCTCGGTGACCTTGAGCGCCTGACCGGTGAGTTCGTCGGCAAGGCCGTCGCGGATCTCGCCGGCCTCACGGAGCCCGGGATCGTCACCTACCGGGACGACGCGGAGTACCGGGCCGCGCACCCCGAGTCCGGATACCCGGCCGCCTGGCACCGCGCCGTCGTGGCGCGGGTCGCCCAGGAGATCCCCGGACTGTCCATCGCGTACGCGAGCGATGTCGCGTCGGACGACGTGAAGGTGTCCGCGAAGTAGCGGCGCGCCGGAGCCACGACCGGAGACGAGCCCCCCGCCCCGGACCTGGGCAGGACGGCTTCGTCGTGCCGGTGGTCCTCCGGGCACGAGCGCCGGTGGCTGCTGGCCCCGGGCGCGGGGTGGACCTGGGAGAACGGATGCCGCGCCATGCCGGGACAGGAGAGAATCCCGGCATGAAGACGACCGCGGGGGCGCTCAACCGTGCCACGCTCGCCCGGCAGTTGCTCCTGCGGCGCGAGCCGCTCGACGTCGTGGAGGCGGTGCGACGGGTGGTCGCCCTGCAGGCGCAGCAGCCCGCCTCGCCGTACGTGGCGCTCTGGAACCGGCTGAGCGGCTTCGACCCGGCCGACCTCGACGCGGCCGTGGCCGACCGGCGGACGGTGAAGGCCACGCTGATGCGGCTCACCCTGCACGCGGTCCACGCCGACGACTACGCGCCGTTCCGCGCGGCCATGGAGCCGACGCTGCGCGGCTCTCGGCTCGGCGACCCCCGGTTCACCGCGTCCGGACTCACCGCCGCCGACGCCGACACCCTCGTCGTGGAACTGCTGAAGTACGCCGACCGCCCCCGCACGGTGGCCGAACTGGGCGGGCGGATCGAGGAGCTCCTCGGAGCGCCGATGGAGCCGGGCGCGCAGCGCATGCTGCGCCAGTACGTGCCCTTGTGGCACGCCCCCACCGGCGGCCCCTGGTCGTACGGCCACCGCCCCTCGTACGTCGCGTCGGACGGCACGCCCGCACCGGCGGACCCCGATGCCGCCGCGGCCGGCCTGCGCACCCTCGTACGCCGCTACCTGGAGGGCTTCGGACCGGCGTCCGTGGCCGACATCGCGCAGTTCGCCATGGTCCAGCGGTCCCGGGCCAGAGTGGCGGTGCAGGCGCTCGCCGATGAACTCGACGTGCTGGAAGGCCCGGACGGCACGGCGGTGTACGACATCCCCGGGGCGCCCCGCCCGGCCGAGGACGTCCCCGCGCCGCCCAGGCTGATGGCGATGTGGGACAGCGTCCTGCTGGCCTACGCCGACCGCAGCCGGCTGATCCCGCCCGCCTACCGCAAGCTCGTGACCCGGGTGAACGGCGACGTGCTGCCCACACTGCTGGTCGACGGTCACGTCGCCGGCGTCTGGCGCACCGTCGAGGGCGGCGTCGAGGCCACCGCCTTCCACCACCTCACCGAGCGGGCCTGGGAAGGACTCGCCGCGGAGGCCGCGTCGCTCACCGCGTTCCTCGCCTCCCGCGAGCCGCACGTCTACCGGCGCTACGACCACTGGTGGGCCAAGGGGCTGCCCGCGGCGGAGACGCGGCTGCTCCCAACTGCCGTGTGAGGCACCCGAGATGGTGTGCCAGACTACGGTGATCGAAGTACTGGACCCCCTTCGCGCGCCGGAGCCCGCCATGACGACCGACACACCTCACCCCCCGCGGATCGACACCAGCCGGGCGCATCCCGCGAGGGTCTACGACTGGCTCCTGGGCGGCAAGGACAACTACCCGGTCGACGAGGCCGTCGGTGAGAAGCTGCCGCCCGAGGCGCGCGACGCGGCGCGGCAGAACCGGCAGTTCATGCACCGCGCGGCCGCCTGGCTCGCCGGGGAGGGTGTCGACCAGTTCCTCGACATCGGTACGGGCATCCCCACCGAGCCCAACCTGCACCAGATCGTCCAGCGCCTGGTGCCGACCGCCAGGGTCGTCTACACCGACAACGACCCGATCGTGCTGCGGCACGCCGAGGCGCTGCTGATCAGCCACCGTGAAGGTGCCACGGACTACATCCAGGCGGACGTGCGGGAACCGGCGACGATCCTCGAACGTGCCCGCGCCGTCCTGGACTTCGACCGGCCGATCGCGCTGTCCCTCATCGCCCTGATGCACTTCATCCCCGACGCGCAGGACGCGCACGGCATCGTCCGCAACCTGGTCGCCACCCTCCCCTCGGGCAGCTACCTGGTGCTGTCGCACGCCGCCTCCGACCTCTACCCGGAGCTGGCGGAGCAGGTCACCGCGGAGTACGCCAAGGCCGGCATCCAGCTCGGCTTCCGCACCCACGCCGAGGTCACCCGGTTCTTCGACGGCCTGGAGCTCGTCGAGCCCGGCCTGGTCACGGCGCCGGAGTGGTTCCGCACGGCACCGGCCCCCGAGCCCGAGGGCAGCGGCATCTACGCGGGCGTGGCGCGCATCCCCTGACGGACACACCCGGGCACCGGCCCCGTAGACCCCAACACCCCCACCGTGAGCCGTACTTGACTCGCTTACGGGCGGGGGTGCGGGGTATCCGGGAACCCTCACGACAACGGAGGGAGCGGTGACATGTCGATACGGGGGACGGACCAGGTGTCCGGGCTCGGTGGCCTCGAACCGGGGACCCGGCAGAGGGCCCAACTGCGCACGCGTCTCGCGGACATCGCCTGGACGTCGCTGTGCGTCGTCCTGCTGCTCTGGGGGATCTGGACCGCCGTCGGACTGGCCCGCGGTGTGACCGCCTGGGCCTACTGCGCCGTGGCGTGGGTGCTGCTCGCCGCGGCCCTCGGGCTGCGCGTCGCCGCGATCCGGCGCAGGACCCGGATCTAGCGGGGACGCCGTGGAGAAGATCAACACCTTTCTGGCCGAGCGCCTCTGGCTCCAGATCGCCCTGTCCATCGTCTGCGCCACCGCGGCGATCCTGCTGATCAGCCCGGGTGAGTCCCCGGTGGCGGTGCTGCTGCGCGTCGCGGGATCCTCGATCGGCGGTGTGCTCGTGCTGGTTCTCCTGCGGCGCAGGGAGAAGCGCGCGGCGGGCGGTTCGGCGACCGGCCTCGTGGCCCTGGACAAGAAGCTGCGCGACGGCGAGGCGCCCACGGAGCCGGCGGAGCGGCAGGCCATGCGGGACCTGGTCGCGCAGCGGCTGCACCGCACCCGCCACCACACCGTGGCCACTTCCGTCCTGGCCGTCCTCGTCGTCACCCTCGTGCTCCTGACGGCAGCGACGTCGGGCCTCCGGCAGACCGTCGGCTACGCCCTGCTCGGGGTGGCCGGCCTCGGCTGGCTCGTGATCGAGGGAAGGCGGCAGCGGCGTCGTCTGCGGCACATGCGTGACGCTCTGGGCGTCGCGCCGGACGCGTCGGCCGAGGTCCCGGACCGCGGCTGAGGCGGGCGGCCGTCGCAGCGCTCGCGCCGGCGGAAATCCGTTGGCGTGCGGAGCGGTCCGCGGCGGATCATCGGCGCATGCTCTACTCCGGACCGCCGCTCTCGCCGGTGCGGGTTCCCGCGCCGATCGCCGTCCTGTCCGAGGGACGTCCGGTCCTGCCTGTGTGGCAGAACCAGCTGGGCGGACTGACCTTCCGCATCGGCGACGGGCCTCACGGGCTCTTCGCCAAATGGGCTCCGGCCGGGTCGGGGCTCGACCTGGCCGCCGAGGCCGTACGGCTGCGCTGGGCCGCCGTCCACACGCCGGTGCCCCGGGTCCGCGAACACGGAGCGGACGCCTCGGGGGAGTGGCTCGTCACCCACGCGCTGCCCGGCGAGAGTGCCGTCAGCGACCGGTGGAAGGCCGAACCGGCGCGGGCCGTCCGCGCGCTGGGCACCGGGCTGCGGGCGCTGCACGAGCGCCTGCCCGTCGCGGAGTGCCCGTTCGACTGGTCGGTGGGCCGGCGGCTGGCCCGGGCCCGGCGGGCGGGCATCGAGGTGCCCGCCGACCTGCCCGAGCCCCCGCCCGTCGACCGTCTCGTGGTCTGCCACGGCGACCCGTGCGCACCCAACACGCTGTTGCACGACGACGGTTCGTGGTCCGCCCACGTCGACATGGGCGCGCTCGGCGTCGCCGACCGGTGGGCCGACCTCGCCGTGGCGACCTGGAACACCCGGTGGAACTACGGCCCCGGCTGGGAGGACGCCCTCCTGGACGCCTACGGCATCGCTCCCGACCCGCGGCGCATGAACTTCTACCGCCGCCTGTGGGACGCGACCTGAGCACACCGCCGGCCGCCCCGGCCGATCGCCCCGGCCGCTGCCGCGCGCATTCCCCGGCTGCTCGGTCCGGCCGTCAGACCGGAAGGTGACGGCTGCCGTGGTGCCGGCTGATGTTCCCCTCCAGAAGACGGGTGGACGCGGCCACGGTCGCACCGCCCGGCGTGGGCTCCGGAAGGCGCCCGTCCGCGTCCTTGAGCCGCCGGAGGGCGTCGTCGACGGCGTCGTGCGCGGCGAACAGGCAGGGAGTGCTGTAGATCGCCACGTCGACGCCCAGCTCCGTCAGCTCGGACAGGGACAGCCGGGGGGACCTGCCGCCGCCGATCTGGTTGAACAGCAGCGGCACCCCGCCGGTGACCTCGCGGATCCGGCGGATGGACTCGACGGTGCGCACCCCGTCGACCAGGACCACGTCCGCCCCGCTCTTCGCCAGCGCGACCGCCCGACGCTCGATCTCCGCGTCGTCCGTGGCGTCGGTGCGGGCCACCACGAGCATCTCCGAGCGGCTGTCGAGCACCATGCGGAGCTTGTCCAGGTACTCCTCCAGCGGCAGGATCTGCTTGCCGTCCGCGTGCCCGCAGCGGCGGGGGCGCTTCTGGTCCTCCAGGACGACCCCGGACGCCCCCGCCCGCTCCAGCCGCTGCACGACGTGACAGGCCACCTCCGGGTCCGCGTAGCCGTCGTCGATGTCCACGAGCAGGTGGTGCCGGGGGAACGCGAGCCGCAGCCGCTCCGCGAAGGCCACGATGTCGGGCCAGGCGATGAACCCGATGTCGGGCAGTCCGTAGTGCGAGGCGGCGAAGCCGAAGCCCGACACGAACAGGCCGTCGTAGTGGCGCGCCGCGAGGGATGCCGAGTACATGTCGTAGATGCCGATCAGCGGTGTCGTCTCCGCGTCGGTGATGGCTTCACGCAGTGCGAGCCCGTAGCCCATTGACCCTCCGAGGGGCAGGCGGCAGCGTCGATGACTGCCGTGATGGCGAAGTGCGCGGTGATCTTCGCAGCGCCGTCGCCGGCGGTGCGAATCGCCATCACTCGACCGGACGCTCCTCTTTCGGACACTCGCTCGCATCCGGTGGCCGGTTTCCTCGCGGGACGCCGCTTCCGCCCCTCGGGCCCCGGCTCTCACGGGCGGTTCACTCCAACGGGTTGTTCCGGCGGCGGCGCGCCGAGCCGGGCGCATGAGGTGCCGCCCGCTGGGGATGAACCGTCCGCCGAAAGGGCCCGTCCGTCCACGTCCGAAGGAGCCGGCCTATGTCCGACGTCGTCTTCACGGCCGACTTCAGTTCGCGCGCCCAATGGGTGGCCGGACGGTCGTGGGCCTATCCCGGTGGCGGTCCCGTCAACCCGTCGGACGACAAGCTCGACTACCTGGTCTCGCACCCCGCCTACAGCCGCACCGGCACCTTCCGCGCGCGGCGACGGCGCGACGGGCTGTGGAGCGCCGGCCTGCTGACCACCGAGGGGAGCGAGGACGAGTTCACCCTGCGCACGGGAGACGTGCTGGAGGCACGGGTCCGCCTGCCCGAGGAGATCGGTGCCTGGCCCGCCGTCTGGACCTGGCGGGACGGCGGCCAGGAGATCGACGTGTTCGAGTACCACCCCGACAATCCCGACCTGCTGGAACTGTCCAACCACGTCCGAGGGGGCCAGCACTACCACCGGGACGAGGCCGTCCGCCCCGGCGGGCACGTCGAACTGCGCGTGGAGTTCGGCGCCGGCTCCGTGGTGTGGTGGGTGAACGGCGCACGCGTCTTCGCCGACGGACGCGGGGTCGGGGAGGACTGGTACGCCTACCTCATCGTCAACATCTCGGTGTGCGGCGGGCGTTACCACCCGCCTCCCGATCCGGGGACCAGGGAGATGTCGTTCGCCGTGGAGCGCCTGGTCGTCCGCCGTCCAGCGTCGGACGACGCGATGGTGTGACCGGACGGCCACCTCGCGGGACCGCGCCGGACAGGCGCGGGAGCCCGCCGAAGCGGACGTTCCGGCACGGCCGTGAGCGGGGAGCGGCGGGCCCGGTGGGCCGTACCGCTCCCCGTCCCCGTCAGGGCGCCCAGGGCGCCTCGACGGCCCAGGTGGTGTCCTCGGTGAACGAGGTCGGGTTGTCCCACGTGTGGGTTCCGCCCGGAGTGGCCAGCCACAGTTCGGCGTTGTAGTGCCGCAGGTACTGCTCGGGGAAGTTCGACGCGGACAGGCGCACCGCCCCGCCCGCGCCCCGCACCGCGCAGAAGGTCGCGTCGGCCTTGAACACGTCCCCGCTGCCCGCCTCCTTGTAGACGCGGAAGTCGCGGTGACGCAGGTACTGGCCGGGGTAGTTGCGTGACTCGAATGAGTAGCACGCACTGTTGGCGAGGCCCGGCACGATCCTCCAGGTGGCGTCGTTCTTCAGCAGGGCGGTGCTGTTCGCGTCGACGACGTCGGTGTAGGCGGCGCCGTCCCGGTGCCGCAGGTAGCGGTTCGTGTAGCCCGGGGTGGTCACCCGCAGGGACCTGTACTGGTTCGCCGGCAGGGTGACGGGCGCGGCCGGGGACCGGGACGCGTCGATGAGCGCCCGGTTGGCGGCCTGGACCCGGGCCGCGTCCACCTTGACGACCTGCCGGTCATAGGTGAGGAGGCCGTTCGCCTCGTTCTCCACGTCGGTGATCTCCGTGTAGACGGACGCGGAGAGTCCGGCGGGCATCCGCACCTCGCGTAGCGCGTCCAGGAGCCCGACGAAGCGGTTGTCGAGGTGCGCACGGTCCGCCTGGTCCTCGTAGCTGAAGCCGCCGCCGGGATACCACTCGTGGCCGGTCACCTTGAAGCCCAGGCCGCCGTACTCGCCGAGGACGGCGGCGCGGGTGGCGCTCGGCACGGTGGTTCCGGGACCGACGTAGACGTGGTGGTCCAGGACGTCGCCGTTGCCGCCGTCGACCGCCCCGCAGCAGTTGACGCCGCTCATGTTGTCGACCAGCCGCGAGGGGTCGTACGCCTTCACGTGGTCGGCGATGCGGGCCTGGTCGTACTGGCCCCAGCCCTCGTTCTGGTCGACCCACATCACCACGGACGGCGAGCTGCGGTGCTGGTCGATGACGCGGTCGTACTCGGCCTCCCACTGCGTCCGGGCGGCGCCGTCCGGGGTGCGGGTGTCCATCGCCGGCATGTCCTGCCAGACCAGCAGTCCCAGCTTGTCCGCCCAGTAGAACCAGCGCTGCGGTTCGACTTTGATGTGCTTGCGCACCATGTTGAAGCCGAGGTCTTTGTGCTTCTGCAGGTCGTACTTGAGGGCGTCGTCGGTCGGCGCGGTGTAGATGCCGTCCGGCCAGTAGCCCTGGTCGAGGGTGCCGGTCTGGAACACGAACCTGCCGTTGAGGACGGGACGCAGGACTCCGTCGACCTTCGCGATGCCGACGGAGCGCATCCCGGTGTAGCTGCCCACGGAGTCGACCGTGGTGGAACCGGAGACCAGGTCCGCCTTGACGTCGTAGAGGAAGGGGTCGTCGGGCGTCCACAGGTGCGGGCCGGGTACCGGCACCGTGAACGTGCTGCCGACCGGGCCTGTCGCGCTGCCCACCGTGGATGAGCCGGAGGACACGGTCACCCGGGCGCTCTGGCCCGAGACGCCGTCGCCCCTGACGGTGACCTTCAGGGTGTTGTTCGACAGGTCGGGCACCATGTCGAGCCGGGTGATGTGGGCGGCGGACGTGGGCTCCAGCCACACCGTCTGCCAGATGCCCGAGGCGGCGGTGTAGAAGATCCCGCCCCCGGCGTGCGGGGTAACGTCGTTGATGCGCTGCTTGCCGATCGCCTGGCCGCCCGTCTGGGTGGGGTCCCAGACGGACACGACGACGGTGTTGGTGCCGCCGTTGAGCCGGTCGGTGATGTCGTACGAGAAGGAGTCGTAGCCCCCGCTGTGCGTGGTGCCGACCTGCGTGCCGTTGACCCAGACCGTCGTACGCCAGTCGCTGGCACCGAAGTTGAGCTGGACGCGGCGGCCGTTCCAGCCGGCCGGGACGGTGAAGGTGCGCTTGTACCAGAGCTTGTCGTTCTGGGTGATCTTGCGCTGGATGCCGGACAGGGCCGACTCGGCGACGAAGGGCACCCGGATCTGGTCGGGGAACGACGAGGGCAGGCCGGCGTCCGCAGAGGTGACGGCGAAGTCCCAGATGCCGTTGAGGTTGGCCCAGTCGGGGCGGGTGAGCTGCGGGCGCGGGTACTCCGGCAGCGGCTTGTCGACCGGGACCTGGTTCGTCCACGGGGTGGTCATGGGGGCGGGTTTGGGGGTCCACGCGGCGGGTGCCGCCTGAGCCGGGGCCGTGGCGGTCAGCGCGGCCGTGCACACCAGTGTGAACGTGGCCAGGGCGGTGGTGATCCGCCTCGCTCCGCGTCTGAGCCAGGCGGTCGCGGGGGGTGGAGCGGCGGTGCTGCGCATCGTGACTCCTCGGGGGGTTCGGGTGGGGGCAAGGACGTGCGCGTACGCCGGGCGGCTGCGGCGCCCGGTACCGGAGCCCGCGGGCCGGGCGCGGGGTGCGGACCGCGCGCTGAGGCCGGGGCTGGGTCGAGCGAAGGGGGTGGCGGCTAGGGCCTGTCGTTTGGATCAGGTCGGTGTCGCGGGGTCTGGCACGCACATCTGCGGCGTTGTCGTCGGTCGCCGAAGCTCCGCTTCGACTCCC